>JAZRWW010000167.1:0-44796 GCA_045599865.1 Thermoguttaceae bacterium | reverse complement strand
GGATCGGATTAGACCCGTCGGAGGCTTCCTCTTTTGGTCGTTTGGGCGTCGTAGCCCCGTCCCCATCCGCCCGCAATGCGGGCGGCTTTCGCGCGTTTTTCGCTTACGCGAAAAACGAATCCTTACGCAACCCTTTCCGTGAACGCATACGCGTTTTGTTATGGATTTGGCTCGAGCGCCGACGAAACGTCGCTTTACGCGCGCCTCCGACTCTAATTATTTTCCCGATTCGGAGACGCGTTGGCTAAAATCGGTCGCCGGATCCCAATTCAACGGTTCGACGTTGGGAAAGAGCTTTTCTAGCGCTTTGCTCAACTTGACGCCGCGCGCGTCGGTCATAATTACTTTTCCGTCTCGGTCGATTAGTATCATTTCCGGCACGCCGTTGATCGCGTAATATTCGTAAAGTCCCTTATAGCCCGCCTCGACCGAACGGCGTTGCGACGCGATCATCCACGGAATCTCGTTTGCGACAAGAAAGCTCTTCAGTTGGTCGACGTCCTGATCGATCGAATATCCGACGATCTCAAATCCGGCGTCGCGATAACGATCATACGCCTCTTTCAAACGGGGGATTTCTTTACGGCACGGACCGCACCACGTCGCCCAAACTTCGACGAGTAAAACCTTCCCTTTGTACTCTTCCCAATCAAATTTTTTCGTAAATTCGTCGTCGTCGAGTAGAAGCGCGTCAAAATAGAGTTCGCCGCCCGGCAAACGCGCAAATCGACGCAAACCTGCCGTTTTCTGAATCGGCTTAATCAACGCGGGCTTGCCCGACGCTTCGAAGGCGTCGCACATCGCGTCGAGCGCTTCTTCGCCCAATTCCGGCGCGTAAGTTCGAATCGTCGTTACGATATTATTGGCGTCCTCGCCAAAATCGGGCGCGTTCAGCGCGAATGTAATCGCGTCGCCGACCAGCGCGACAAATTCGTTTTCTTGCGCTTCCCCCGAATTTTGAAGCGCCAAGCGCAGTCTTACGCCAAAGAATTGCCGCGCGTAAGCCAACAAGATCGCGTTTGATTCTTCGTCGTCTTTACGTCGACGCGCTTCGAGCGCTTTCGCCGTTTCAAGACTTAGTTCGTCGAATCGCGCGCCAAGTTTGCCCGTCGTTCCTTCTTCTAGAGCGAAGTTCGCCAAGACGCCCGCAAATTGCGCGTTGTATTCGAGTCGTTCTTGCGCGTTCAGTTCAAGCGCAAGAAGCGCTTTTGTCGATCGATAGAACCCTTCCGACGTCTTTTTCCAGAATTCGTCGCTCGTCGTCGCGTTTTCACCGCCCCAACGCGTCAACGCGTCCTGATAAGCGATCAACGTCTCTTTTGTCGGATCGTTTGGATACGCGGGGGCGTCTTGCGCCCAAACGCGCGACGCAAAACAAAAACAGGAAGTCGCGACAAGAACAAACGTCAAAAATCGAGAGAAACGAAGAGCGAACATAGAGGGTTCCTTTGAATTGGCGGCGTAGAAAAATTTCGTCGCGACGACGAACGTTTGAGAGTCGTCGCATCGTTTGTTAATTCAGAACGGATTATGGACGTCAAGAGGACCTTCAGGAAACTCTTCGGCGCCCAAAACGCGATACATCGGACAATTCGACTGCATATGAATCGGCAACTCGCGATCGCGCCACATTACCATCGAATCTTCGGGCAATTTCCAGCCGTTCGATTCGTAAAATCTAACGAGCGGCTCCCGACAAAACAGAATCGCGAATGGATACCCCAAACGACGCGACTCCTCGAGCGCAATGGTAAGCAAACGTTGAGAAAGCCCCGACTTGCGCCGCGAAATCGAAACGGAAACGCCTTGAACGCTCGCGACAAGATAACGACAGTTCCACTCGGTCGTAAGCGTTCGTTCCACGACGGCGACGTGCCCTACCGCTTCCCCTTGCGCGTCGGTCGCCAAGACGGTGAAGACGGGCGCGGCGTCGTGCCAAGCGCGGCGCGATCGAAAAACTTCCGCCCAATTAGGGAACAAATCGATAAGAAAACGTCGTATTTTTAAATCGAGCGCCGGGTCGATCTGCGACTCGCGCAAAATAGTTGTCTTGGTAGGCTCGAGCATCGTCTTCCCAACAAGCGACTCTTATTCGAAAACACAACCCGACGTCCCGACCGTCGCGACGTCGTTTCCCTTATTCTAAGTCTAAGCTCAAATTTCAAAAGAGGGCGCGCGGCGGAAAAACGAAAAAAGAATCTCCTCGACGCTTATTCTTCCGAAATCGTCAGCTTCCGACACAAAATCGTCTTGCGCTTAACGCCGTCTTCGTCCGGATAGTAGAAGTCGCTGTAAAAAATCAACGCGGAGTCTTCGTCAAGCGGCAATAATTCGGGATTGTTGCAAGCGCCGTCCCAATCGTGAAATTTCGGAGGCGAAACAATTTTATTTGCCAACGCGCTCCGATCGCCGGGCGTCATCAACTCGAGACGTTCGCTCCATTCGACGCCGGAATCGTCGCAACAAACGCGTGCGAAGACGCCGGGTCGAGCGTAACACAACAGTACAAAACCCGACTTGATCGTACATAATCGCGGTAAAGTTCCCAATTTGTCAAAACGAGTCGGCTTCGTCCACGTTACGCCCTTGTCGGTCGAACGAGAATAATAGAGGGGCGACCATTCCTCGCCGGTCGATCCGTACCAATTCGAACGGAAAAACCAGACCATCGATCCGTCGCGCATGAATTCAAAATCACTGTCGCTTAGACCGCCGCTCATATACGGATAATCGCGACCGTCGGCGGGATACTCGACGTGCGCGCGACGTTGGAAAGAACGTCCGGCGTCCTCCGAACGAAAAAGTTCGGCGGAATAGTAGGGAGAATATTGTCCGTTGGAAGGATCGATATGCCCTTCGCCGGAAAACGCGCTGATCCAAAGCGCGCCGTCTGGTCCCAATTTTAATTTGCCGCGAGGAAAAATCGACTTCATAATCTTCTTAGGACTGCCCGCTAACGTATGAACGACTCGCGTTAAATACGGCCAGTCGACCGGGACTTCTTCGTTGATCGGTTCCGTTTGTCCGGCAAGGATGCGCTTTGCACGCCAGACTTTTTTATCGAGGCTTGGAGGCAGTCTGTCGGCGTTATATCCGTAAATCGTCGCGCCGCCCATCCAAAACGCCATACCATCGGGAATCGGTAAAACGCCTTCTTCCGCTTTCTTGGTAAAATCATAATCGGGCGTTCGATATTCGTACGACGTCAATTTGTAGGAACTGACGTCGATCGCGTTTTCTTTTGGAAAATACAGTCTGTCGCCGTTTGGCAAGAGGGTTCCGCACCAAGGGGCGACCGACGCGTCGATCTCTTGCCACGTTTCGCCTTTGTCGCGACTTTCAAACCAACGGTTCTCCGCGCCGTAAGTAGCGATATTGTCGTCGGTAATATGGACGGCGACGACAAGACGATCGCCAAGATCAAATGGAAGCGGAAACTGATACGGTCCCCAAAGTCCCTCTTCGGGTCGAATCCCTCGCACAATCACGCGCTCCTCGCCCGCCGTAAGCCGATATTTCTTTCCGTTTTTCTCAAAAACGACGCTTGGCTTCTCAGTCTCTCCAGAAAACGCAAAAAACGATTCTATCGGAAGGAACAATCCGAACAGTATAAACGACAAAAAAACAAACCGACAAAGAACGCGCATAACAACCTTTCTTACGAAAAAATGATCGGCGCTATATAAAACATTATAAACGACGCCGCGCCTCGTATTATAAAAAACTGCGTTGTAAAGTCAACAAACGGCGCTCAAAAGACAAATTGATCGCCAAAGTAGACGGCAATAATTCAATAAAAACGCGCGTCAATATAAACGACTTATTGCGGATTATTGTTTTGATCGTCGCGCCGCCGCTTTTCAAAAAAGCAATTTCTAGTATAATGAGGAAACGCGTTTGGGACTTTCCCACGCGTTGAAAAACCTATAGACAAAGGGCGCTTGACAATGCTCGATCGCAAGTTTATTTTTGACAACGTTGAAGCCGTTAAGGAAAACTGCAAAAATCGCAACGTTACCGCAGACGTGGATCGTTTCGTCGAACTGGAAACCGTTCGTCGCGAAAAACAACGCGAACTCGAAGCGTTGAATCAGGAATCTAACGCCGTTTCTAAGTCGATCGGAAAATGCAAGACGCCCGAAGAACGAGAAGCCAAGAAGGAAGAAGGACGAATCGTTCGTGAAAAACTCGCCGTCCTTCAACAGAGTCTCAACGAAATTGAAACGGAAGTTGATCGAATCCAGCGCGGCGTCCCGAATATGGCGCATCCGAACGCCCCGAAAGGCGTCGACGATACTTGCAATACGGTCGTCGGATATGGAAAGACGCCCTTGCCCGTCTGGAAAGAAGGGTTTAAGCCGCTCGATCACGTCGAATTAGCGGAAAAGTTCGATCTTATCGACTTTGAAGGGGGCGCGCGCGTCGCTGGGGCGGGCTTCTATTTTCTGAAAAACGAAGCCGTTCTCTTGGAACTTGCGCTCGAACAATACGCGATCGCCAAGTTGCTCAAGCGCGGTTTTATACCGACGTTGACGCCGGATCTCGCGAAAAACAGCGTTTTACAAGGCACGGGCTATATTCCTCGCGGTAACGAGACTCAAATCTATTCGATCGAAAATTCCGATTTGAGTTTGATTGCGACGGCGGAAATCACGCTCGGAGGTCTGCTTGCGAATCAAACGGTCGATTCCGAACAACTCCCGTTGAAGTTCTGCGGCGTCAGTCATTGTTTCCGCACGGAAGCCGGAGCGGCCGGTCGAGCTTCGCGCGGACTCTATCGCGTTCATCAGTTCTCTAAAGTCGAAATGTTCGTTTTCTGTCTGCCCGACCAGAGCGAGGCGTTCCACCAAGAATTGTTGGAAATTGAAAAAGAAATCTTCGACGGTCTGGAAATTCCTTATCAAATAGTCGACACCGCGACGGGCGATCTTGGCGGACCGGCTTATCGCAAGTACGATATTGAAGCGTGGATGCCGGGTCGAAACGCCTACGGCGAAGTGACAAGCACGTCTAATTGCACCGATTACCAAGCGCGTCGTTTGAACGCGCGTTATAAGGTTAAGGGCGAAAAGGGCACAAACTACGTTCATACGTTAAACGGCACTGCCGTCGCTATTAGCCGCGCGCTTCTTTCCGTTCTCGAAATGGGACAAAAAGAAGACGGGACGATCGTCGTTCCGAAAGCGTTGCGTCCTTACGTCGATTTCGTTACGATTCAGCCGCGAAAATGATGCGAAGGGGAACTTGTCGTGTTCGATTCGATTTGCCTCTTTGGACTGTTAGATTTTCCAATGTTTTGGCTGGCGATTCCCCTCGCGATCGCGTTCTCGTTGGTTTACGCCGCGACGCGTAGCGAGGAGCCTCGTGAAATTTGCAAGCGCGCCCTAAACGTCGCGTGCAGGTTGTTTTTCTTTCTCATTCTTGTCGGCGTTGTTTTGCATTTCGCCGTATAAATAGACCGCGACGCGCGACGTCGGCAAATATCGGCTTTTTTCCTACGTCGAACGCAACGCGAAAAACTTAGGAAGGGACGACAATGAGCGCGTCAAAACGTTCCTTGGGCGATCGTTTACGTTCTATCGTCAAATTCTGCGGTTCTATCTCGGTCTGCATCGTTTTGACGACGTTGTTGGCGGTCGCAATGGGCTGGGCGACGTTTCTCGAGCGAGAAATGGGGACGCCGGTAGCGCAGCGTCTAGTTTACGCCGCGAAATGGTTCTATTGGACGATCGGTTTATTCGCCGTCAATATTCTTTGCGCGGCGATCGCGCGTATTCCGCGTTTCGTGCGGTTTGAGGTCGTCGAAAAGGATGGAACGTCGCGAAGAAAACTACGTTTAGAACGACGGCTTGTTCCCTTCTATACGGCGCATCTTGGCGTTCTTCTACTTCTTGTCGGTTGTTGGACGACGGCGCGGTTCAGTTCGAAGGCGCGCGCGACGATCGCCGAAGGCGCGGCGTCGGAAAAAGCGATCGACGTCGATTCGAGGCTCTTTGACGTCCAAATTGAAGGTTTCGAAACGCAAGTCGACGATTCGACGCGCGAAAAAATAGAGATTCCGTTTGCCGGAGGTCCGTTAAACTGGAGCGATTACGAGTCCGGCGCGCGCTGGCGTGAAAAAGTCGCGGCGCCGATTTTGAATTCTAAGCCGGAAGGCGCGTTTTTTCAAGACCTTGCCAAACGCGCGTCAAGCGTAAGTCAACGCGCCGCCTATTGGGTCGCGCGTCTTGCGCGTCAATCCAAGCCGGGCGTCTTGTACGATCGCGACGGATTCAAGTTAGAAATTCTTGATTATTCGACTTACGCCGACTATCAACCCGTCGCGCCGTTGAAACTTGAAGGGCTCTTCGAGCGTTCGAACGGCGAGCCTGCGCGACGAGAAATCGAACTGAAATTCCCCTTTGACGCAAACGACGCGTCCGCCGATCCGCTCGCGATTTCGCGTCGCGCCGCGCGTCAAACGAGCGAAGAAGGTTTGCGCGTCGTCTATGCGCTTGCCGATTCGAACGCGGAAGCGAACGCGTTGACGTCGACCGCGCCCGAGCCGAATCAAACGGACGTCGTAATTCTCCTGCTTGACGGCAAGCGTTACGCGACGCCCTTTAAAGACTTGACGATTCTTTCGCAATACGGCGCGCTCGACGAACAAATCAACGTGATCCGCGCGCAACTAGCGGAAATAGAACGTCGTCTTACGCTCGAACGCGAGCGAGATTTTTCCGACGCCGAAACGACCGACGCCGAGTCCGACCCGGCGTCAAAAGTCAAGCCGTTGCAAATTACGACGCGCGAGAGCCTTGTCGCGCTCAACGACGAATTGCGCGCGTTGAGCGACAAACTGACCGAAGCCGCCGATTCCGCGACCGAGCCCAACGGTTCGGATCGACTTGACGATTTTGCGCAAACGCGCCGCGAATACGAACAAAAACGCGTTTTGAATTATTTGGCGACGACTTGGGCGCAACTTGAAAGCACGACGCCGACTTCCCGCGAGTTCTGCGAAACGCTTGAGAAAATGAAGAGTCAAACTTCCGAACGCTTAAAGGAAGTCGAACGATTAGAAGAGACGTCGAAACTTGGCGATTCGGGCTGGCGCGTCGTTGGGTTCGAATCTTCCCCGACGCTGACGCCCGGCGTCGAAGAATTACAAGGCTGGTCGGCGCTCGTCAGATTGCAAACGCCGGAAGGCGAATTCTGCGAAACGACGTTGTTCTCGGACCTTGCCGAACGTAATCGTTACCCGGAAAACGGGCGAGTTTACGGCGCGCTTTGGCTGAAGACGCCCGGCGGTTCCGATACGGAATACGGTCGAAAATGGAACGAAGCGCTGAACAAGCCTAAACTCGAATTGACGCAGACTCAAGACGAAAAAATCGTCTATCGATATTCGAACGGCGCGGGCGTCGTTTTGACGGGAACGCTTCAAATTTCGCCCATAGACGACGCGTCGAAAACCTTTCAAAGCGCGCCAGTTACGTTGTTTGTCAAGGATTCAGACGAAAAATCTTCCGACGAAAAATCTTCCGACGACCAAAATTCGCGGCTCGTTTCCTTTACCGTCAAAGAAGCGACGTTCCAAGACGAGTTCGGCGCGCGACTTACGCCGGGCGAATTTCAAAAAGATCAAGCGAACGAGTTTTATGGAAAAGTCAAAGTTCGCGCGACGCTCGACGACGCGCAAGAGACGTTTTGGTTGCGTTCGATTCCGCTTGAAAGCGTTTCGCAGGAACAAATAAAATACCTGACGCGTCGGATCGCGTCTAGCAAACGTAGCGCGACAATACGATTAGTCGACCGCGAAATAGCGCTTGGAGTCGCGTTGTTTGTAAAAAAATTCACGCCTACTTACGAACCCGGTTCGTCGACCGCCGCGTCTTTTGCAAGTTTAACGCGCGTTCTGCCCGTCGGAACGACGCCTGAGGAGCAAGCCGCCGAAATAGTTCGACGCGAAGAAAAGGACGTCCTAATTCAGATGAATCGACCGGGCGTTTTGCGCGCTCCGGGTTCGCGCAAAGTCTATTGGGCTTATCAAGATTCTTTTCGCGGTCCTTTCAAACCGGGCGACGCGGAATTTGATTCGGTCGTCCAAGGGCGTTTGTTGCCCGGCGAGACAAGTCCGCGCGAGACGCTGTACTATACGATTATTTCTCTCAACGACGATCCAGGGCGGGGTATGAAATATTTAGGCTGTCTTTTTGTCGTATGGGGAACCGCGTTGTTAGTCTATAGACGTCCTAAGAAAAACGTTCGCGTCGAAGAATCGAGCAGTCTTGTCGAACCGTCCGTAGGGGATCGAACAAGCGCTCGTTTGGGACGCGCTTCCCTGCTTCTTTTGGCGGGGTCGGCTTGCGCGTCCTTAGGCTTGGCGTCGGCGCTTGGCGTCGCGCGCGCGGAAGAAACGTCGCAAACGCCGGAAAAATCAACGTCCGAAAAAATCGATTGGACGACGTGGCGCCTACTCCCCGTCTATGACGGCGGGCGAATTCAGCCGCTCAATACGTTCGCGGAAATTCTTGTTCGGGACGTTACGGGTTCTAACGTTCCAACCTTTGAAGTTCCGACGTCGACCTTGGAACGGCTTGAAGGCAAAGACCCAATAAACTTTCCGACGCTGGAAGAGTTTTTAGCGGACGTCGAACAAGAAGCGAAAAACGATTCAAGCGATTCCAAAAGCGCCGACGTAGAATCGAAACGCGCCGAACGCGAATCGTGGTATCGAGAAGTCGCATCTCAAACGTTGGAACGTCAACAAAAAATCGCCAAGCGCCTGCGTCGGGTCTTTCCGAACGGCAAACGTCGATTTTCCGCCGCCGAACTCTTGTTCTCATGGTTGGTCGAGCCCGAAATTTGGGACTACGTCCCCTTCCTTGCCGATCCGAAAGGAACCGTTTCCGAAAACGTTCTCAAACAAACGAAAAAAGAACGCGACGCCAAAAAAGGACGAATCGCGCCGGAAGAATTGGAACGCGTCGAAAAGGGATCAAAGAAAACGGTCGTCGAAGCGTTTCGCGCCAAGTCGGACGCGTCGCGCGTCGACGCGCTCAAAGCGCTCGACAAACTTGAACAACGTCTGACGTCCGTAAGAAGCGTTTCCTTTACGCCGACTCAAACGCCGTCGAATCGACCGCGCGTTTATTTCAACAAAATTCTTTACGGCGACGCGCCCGCGTCAATGGGCGGGTTCCATTCGCCGTCGCTCAGTCCTCTTGCGCAGTTGGACGCTTCGTCGCAAAAAATCGAACGTCTTTTGTCGCGCGAAGCTCGCGCCTTGCGTAAAGAATCGCCGTTCAACGACAAAAATTATATCCTGCGCCAAACGACGCCGATTTCGAACGACTCGCAAGGACGAGAAACGTTAATGTTGGCTCGTCAAATCGCGGTCTTGGCGGGCGTTTACGAAAAATATCCCGTCGCGCAGTCGGGCGAATTGTTCGAAAAACTATTCGTCGCGACGTCTTCCGCGTTGGACGAACTTAAAGCGCACCGCGACGACATAATCGCGTCGGAAAAATATTCGCTTGAGTACAGACAAGAAATTCAACGGGTCGTTTCTTCGTTTCAAGAGATCGTTGACAATATTGAACTAGCCTATTTGACGTTGACGTCCGAATCGACGAAAACGTTAGCGATCGCGCCCGTCGTTCGAAAGAGCCTCTTCCGCGCGACGGAAAGTCAAGATTCGCCGTGGGTTCCGTTGCAAACGGCGTTGTGGTGTTCAGACGCGACTTACGCTCGTTTTATCGACCCGGAAGCAAAAGAGAAAAATAAAGACGACGTTCGCGACGTCGAGTCGATTTCGCCCTTCGACGGATTTGTCGACGCGTTGCGAAAATCGTCGCAAGCGAGTAAGATTGAACGCGCGCCCGTCGATGCGTTTCTCGACGCGGCGGAAGCGTATCTTGACGAAAACGCAACGGATCGCGCGAGTCGAGTCGAAAAGGCGCTCGACGCTTTTGCGACTTCCTTGCGCGAGCTAGCTTCGCGTTCCGACGTCAAAAGAGCGGAATTGGCGAAAACGGAGATTTCCGACGACAAGACGCGCGAAGAATTCCTGCGTAAGACGAACTACCCCGCGTCGAACAAATTGAACGCCGAATTGTTCTATTATCGTCTCAACGCGTTTTATTGGAACTGGGTCGCGTGTCTTTTTGCCGTCGGTTCTTTCGCGCTTTCCTATATTCGAGAAATCGTCGCGCGTCTGACAAAACGCAACGCGTCGCCGCGTGAAGAACGGATATTTTTCTCGTTGGGACTCGCTTTTTTAGGCGCGTCTTGCGCGGTCGCTTTTCTAGGAGGCGCCGTTCGCGCTTATATCACCGGCTGGGCGCCGGTCGCCAATATGTTTGAAACGGTCGTTTTACTCGCCTTTTTAATCGCCGCGATCGCGATCGGCTACGCGTTGGCGCCTGTTTGGGCGCGTCCCTTTGCGAACGCGTGGCGCGCGACGGCGTTTCCTTGGCGCGTCGTCAATCCGCTCGACAAAAAAATCGCGCGCGTTATGGCGACGCCTCGAATAATTCTCGTTCTCGCCTGTTTCTTCGTCGCGTTTCGCTTGTGGAGTTCCGCGCAAACGTTCGATTCGGGCGCGTTTAACGCGATCTTTCAAGCGTTCTCTAACGCGTTTGCAATGCAAGGCGCGCTCGACAGTTGCGCCGTTTTGGCGACGTTTGGATTCGTCGTTTGGAGCGTTCCGCGCTTTATCGTCGCGACGGCGACTTTGGCTTGCTTCCCGATCGTATGGAAACGCGACGAAGACGCGTCAAACGGCTTGAGTCTATGGTCGGAAATATCGCAACGCAAAGCCTTTATAACGGCAAGTTCGATTATTGCTCTTCTCGTCGCCGCTTCCGCGTATTTTAATTCCGTCGAATTTAATCCGAACATTCGTCCGCTTGTCGCCGTCTTGCGCAGTAATTTCTGGCTGACGATTCACGTGATTGCGATTATCGTTAGTTACGCGCTTGGCGCCATTGCGTGGGTCGTCGCGCTGACTTCGCTTGCGTCGTATGTTTTCGGTCGGTACGGTCGCGCGCCAAACGGCGAAATCGACGCGACCAAAAACGCGACGCTTTCCAGACAGGAACGTCGACGCGAAGAACGACGCGCGCGAAAAGAAGCGCGGAAAAATGAAAATAACGAAAACGACGCTACGACAAAAGGCGTCAAATTAGAAAACGCGCAAGAATTCGAGCCGAGCTACGCGCGACGCGTGGCTCCGATCGTCGCGACGATGATTCGTAGCGCGGTTCTTTTCTTGACGGCGGGCGTCATACTTGGCGCGCGCTGGGCGGATTTCAGCTGGGGACGATTTTGGAGCTGGGATCCGAAAGAGGTCTGGGCGCTCGTCACGTTGTTGATTTACTTGGTCGTCTTACACGCGCATAAAATCAGCGGCGGAAAAAGGTTCGTCCTTGCGCTCGGCGCCAATTTCGGCGCGTTGGCGATTATTATGACTTGGTACGGACTTAGCTTCGTAATGGGCGGCGGCGGACGCCACGCTTACGCTTCGGGCGAGTCGAACAAAATCGCCGTCTTATATACGCTCTTTGCCGTCAATATCGCGTGGGCGGTTCTTGCGACGGCGCGCTATTGGTTTGAAAGAGCGACGCGAAGAGGTAAAAAGCGTTGACTTTCGTCGAAAGCAATTCGTTCGTCTCGACTTCAATTTAGCGACGGAAGAAAACTTTTTGCCGTCGCGCCTCAAAACGCGCCGATCTTGCTTCCTTGAAAAAACTTGAAAAGAGCCGACGAGAGCAGTCGACGCGCCGTTCAAAAGGAACTTTCTAACCAAACGCGTTGCATCGGATCGATACTCCTTGATATTTTCCAGACGACGCAAACACGAAAGGGATTTTCCATCTGTAAGCGTTCACGGAAAAACGATGCGTAAGAACCGCCGCGTAGCGGCGCGCGACAAGCCGCCCGTCAACGACGAGCGGATCGGCGTTTCGCTTGACGTCGCGCAAACGATTTTTTGTTTTTTACAGTCGACGCGTCGTCTGAAAGTTCGTATTTTTTTCGCAGAACCTTCAAACGCTAATTCTTCCGACAAACTCGGTTCTCCGCAAACGGGATTTTTGGGGTTTGTCGGATAATTTCGCTTTGATAACGGACGCGTTTTCGGCGGCGCCGATCCGCCCGTCGCGGCGGGCGGCTTATCGCGCGACGGCTAACGTCGTCGGTTCGAACGCAAACCTTGGTCGGCGTATTGCGCGCGCGATTACTTCCATCTTTTGGATGGAAAAACTCAAAGGCGAGTAGCAAATTATAAAAGACGACTCCTAACTTGTCGTAAAAGAATTATTTCAACGTCGCGTTCAAAAAGGGGCGCTTAAAAAAAGCATAAAAAAAGAGGCTTGAACAACTTTATTCAAGCCTCTCGCGTCGTATAGCGCTAGACGTTTTAAGCAAATCGTCAAATACCGACGTTCAGTTTATCGTAATCCGCCGCGCCAAAGAAAAACGAGGTTTCCGTCCAAGGAGAAACGTCGGTCGCATCGTAAGCGCGAACGTGGAAAATATAATTGACGTTCGCGACAATTCCTTCGGCGACGCCGCTGGTCGCATCGGCTTCCGCTTTGAAGGCGACGGTCCAATTTGTTCCTCCGTCGGTCGAATATTCGATCTTGTACCCCTCGACGTCGGAAACGCCGCCCCAAGACAGACTCAACTGACGAGCCAACGGATCGTAAAAATCGACGTTGAGAAACGCGGGAGCCGTCAAAATTGCAGGAGGCGTATACAAATCGGAGTAAGTCCAATCGGACATTCCGACAACGTTAAACGCGCGAACACGAAATTCATACGTCGTGCCCGGAATCACCTGCGTCGCCAGACGAGAAGTATTGTCGCCGCCGTATACTTTCTGAGCAAGTCTCCACGTCTTGCCTCTATCCAACGAAAATTGGACTTCGTACCCGGTCGCGTTGTCGACCGCGCTCCAAGTCGTTTCCAAAGTTCGATTCGTAGCGTCGTAATCCCCGATCGTCATAGAAGCGGGAGTCTCAAGTTCGTCGTTATTGACGCAGAATTTGTCCGAATAAGTCCACGCGGACGAACCAATCTCGTTATACGCGCAAACGCGGAATTGATATTCGCGATCCGCATAGAGTTTCCAAGCCGCGCGCGACGTGGAATCTTCGCCGACTAAGGTTTCCGAATTATACCAACTCATGCCGCCGTCGACCGAATACTGGACGCGATAGCCGCTCGAATAATCGACCTTGTCCCATTCCATAGGCAACGTGTTAGTATCGGAATCAAATTGTCCCAATCTAAATTCTTGCGGACTCTTCGGCGCTTGGGAAGCGCAATAGAAAGTATTGGAATACGTCCACTCGGATTCGGACGTTCCATTAAACGCTTGAATACGGAAAACGTATTCAATATCCGTATGAACTTTAGAAGCCATACGAACGTCGACGTCCCCGTCGGCGTTTCCGCCAAATTTCCAAGACTTGCCGCCGTTGGTCGAATACTCGACGCGGTATCCCTCCGCATCGTCAACGCACGCCCAGTGCATTGCCAATTTCTCCGTTTCGACGTCGTAGAAATCGATTTTGAGGAATTCAGGCGCGTCAAGAACCGACGCGTCAAGAACCGACGCGCCGTCGTCTGCGGCAAGCGCGCTTAAGTCGACGACCTGATCAACTCGCTCCTGACCGACCGCTAAGAGAACTCCGTTGCCTTCGGGCGCCGGAGTCGCAACGTCTCCAAACCCAGCCGCGTCTAACAATTCACGATTCTCGAGCGATTCCATCCGAAGCGTTCTGGCTCTCGAAGACGTCGCGTTCTTCTCTCGACTAACTTTGTTAAGAATGAAACGCAGTAAATCCAATTTTAAATCCTCCTATACCTGTTCAACCGTCTATCGTTTTACGCGACGAAATTGCGACCTTAATAGTCGAACACGCTTACCTCGTCTCGAACGATGAAGCTAATTCCCAATCAAATTGGCGTCGCAATCACGCCTATCGTCCCTCATTGTACCTTATCGTCAGAAAAAAAACAAGGTTCTTCAACAAAAACTACGTTTTTTTTAAAATACTTACGTCTTCAAACAACAATTCGTCAAAGTTGGTCTAATTTTCAGAAACAAAGCGCGAATGTATCGCCGCTTCGGTCGGATCAAACGGATCGCAATCGCTACGATTGTGACTTCCGCGCGTCTCGCGTCGAATTAGAGCGCCTTCAACGATCAGACGAGAGACGACAAGCATATTTTGAACTTCCCAAGCGGAAACAGTGTTGAATTGTTTAGAAAACAAGATTTTCGACCAGTTCGCTATGTTTTGCAACGCTTCGGTTAATCCGACTTCGTTACGAACGACCCCGCAAAGACGTTGCATTACGCTCTTGAGGGAATTACGAACGTCGTCGACGTCGACCGCAGTTTCGGCGACGTTTGTCGAAAGAGGCGGATTCTCCAAGGGCAACGCGCGATACTCGTCCGTCGTTTGCATCGCAATTTCGCCCGCAAGACGTCCGGTTTGTTCGCCGAAAACAAGCGCCTCGAGTAAACTGTTTGACGCCAGGCGATTCGCGCCGTGAAGACCTGTGCTTGACGCCTCGCCAGCCGCCCAAAGACCTTTGATCGTCGTACGACCGCTGTAATCGACCAACACGCCGCCCATTGCGTAATGCGCGCCCGGTCGAACGGGAATAAGATCCTTGGTAATGTCGACGCCAAATTCCGAACAGATTGAAGCGATTCCCGGAAAACGTTTAAGAACCCAATCGTGATCCTTGTGCGTAACGTCGAGGAAAACGTTCGAGGAATTCGTCTTCACCATTTGCTGGACGATCGAACGACTTACGACGTCGCGCGGCGCCAATTCTCCTCGTTCGTCGTAATCTTGCATAAAACGATATCCGCGCTTGTCGAGAAGACGCGCGCCTTCCCCGCGCATCGCTTCCGTAATAAGACTGCGACTACCGCCCGCGATATAGAGGACGGTCGGGTGAAACTGCACAAACTCGAGGTCGCGACAGACCGCGCCGGCTCGAAACGCCATCGCCACGCCGTCGCCCGTCGCGACGCTTGGATTCGTCGTCTCGCGATAAATCTGTCCGATCCCTCCCGACGCAAGAATCGTCTGTTTCGCCCAAACAAGTTCCGTTTCGCGTTCTTTTTCCCAATAAACGACGGCGCCCCGACAAAAACCGTCGAACGTAAGCAAATCCAACGCGAACGCGTCTTCCCAAACGCGAATATTCGGACGACGTTTCACTTCTTCAATAACGGCGCGCATTATTTCCGCGCCGGTTGAATCGCCATTCGCGTGAAGAATACGAAAATGATCGTGTCCTCCTTCGCGTCCAAGTAAGACGTCGCCCTTTTCGTCGCGATCAAATTTTGCTCCGTATGCGAAGAGCTTGCGCACTTCGTTCGGACCGCGTTGAACGACTATTTCGACGGCTTTGGGATCGCACAAGGCGCCTCCGGCGATCAACGTGTCCTTAATATGATTCTCAAACGCGTCGTCCGGCACGTTCCAGACGGCGGCAATTCCGCCCTGCGCCTTCGAACTATTCGACTTCGTAAGTCCGTCTTTACAAACGACAAGTACTTTTAACGACGGATCGACCGACAGAGCCGCAATCAAACCGGCCAATCCTCCCCCTACGACTAAAACGTCCGTAAAAAAGTGGGGATGCAACTTCGCATGAAAAGGAGCTAAATAACGCGGAATGCCTGATATTCGAATTTCGCGATCAGTCGTCGCGTTTGCCATTGTCGTTCGCCTTTGCTATATAGTACTTAAAGAAACGTATGCCGAAAAGTCGACCGCGCTATAAAAAGGCGCGATCGTCGCCAAAATTTCCAATCAAAACCTTGCCGACAAAAAATCGCCGATTATTTGTTATGATGCTCGGGCGTTTTTTCAGGATGGCATTCGTTGCAAGTCATTTTACCGATACTGTCGGCGTTCGTTCCCTTCTTGTCGTGACAAGCGACGCAAGTCGCGGTAGGCTCGGGACGTTGGAATTCGACGATCGGCTTAACGTCTTTAGCGTTCAAAGCGGCAATATTCAGGTTGAGAATCTCAACGGTCTTTTTCGCAATATCGGCGGAAAGACGCGAACAACGCTCCGTTCGTTCGGGCGAGTCGGTGCGAACTTGCGCCAACTTCGCCCATTTCCCGCTAGAAACGTGGCACAAGACGGAATCGGAAATCGTCTGCGGCATAACCTCCGATTCGTCGGCGTCGGAAGGTTTGAAGATAGGCAACATCGTTCTCTCGTAATAAGAACCAAGTTCGTCGCACAAAGCCGCGCGCGTCGCGCTCGTCGACGCAAAAAGTCCGATCGCCGCCATCGCGCCGTTCAACGACCCGCAAAGAGAGCCCCAGCCGTTTGCTCCGGAGTCTCCGTAACGCATCATATGGAACGGAAAAGAACGCAAAGCGGACGCGGCAAGAGGATCCGTCGCTTCCAACGCGTCGGCAACGTTGGCGACGATCGCTTTGAAAGTCGTATACATACAACGCCCCGTATGATAGTCAGCATAGGCGTCGACCGCGACTTTGTCGGGATCGACTATCGCGTATTTCCACGCTTCAAAGCCGTCGACGATCGCGGCGTCGCGGACGTTTTCCTCGGCTCCGCGCGCGTTTTCCACGACTCCGTAAGTCAAAATTGCGCCAAGACTCGCGCCCATAGTTCGCAACGCGCCGCGTCTGTTAATTTCGCCCATTTTTCCTCTCCGTTGTTTGCGCCGCTCGCGTCGAACAAAATTGTTTGACAAACGTCGGCTAACTATGTAAAACTTACAAATATAAAGCCGTTAATTCTTCAGTATAGCGCTTCTTGTTCTCTAAAAAAGGAGGGTCGGCGCCCCCTTTAATCGCTCAACGTTTCGCGTTTAAAAAAAAAGCCTTGAAAAACGCGCGCTTTGTGTTAATATAAGTTGCAATCAACTTAATAATTTAAAAGAACGTGATTATGAGACGCGTTTCTTTGGAAACGTTCCCGCGTTCTTTTCATACTTTAAGAAATAAGTTCGCGTAATGAACACCGAATCACTCAGAATATTTTGCGACGTAGTTCACCTTCAAAGTTTTTCGAGAGGCGCCGAAGCCAACGACGTCAGTCAGTCCGCCGCGACTCAAGCGATCCGTCGCTTAGAAAATCAACTTGGCGCGCAGTTGCTTGACCGCGCCAAGCGTCCCTTCACGCTGACGCCGGAAGGAAAGATTTGTTACGAAGGCTTCCGTGAAATCTTGGAAACCTACGACTCCGTTTTGTCGCGTTTAGAATCGAGTCGTTCTCAAGACGGCGGAATGATTCGCGTCGCCGCAATTTACTCCGTTGGCTTGCATGAGATGAGCAAGTGTATGCGCGAGTTTATGAAAGAACGTCCAAAATCAAAGATTCGTTTGGAATTTTTGCATCCCAACAAGGTGTATCAAGCGGTTCTCAACGCCGAGGCCGATTTTGGCGTCGTCTCTTATCCTACGCCGACCAACGAAATTAACGTCGTGCCGTTGCGTTCGGAAGAAATGGTCGTCGTCGCTCCTGTCGAATCCGAATTGGCAAAAGCCAAGAGCGTAAGACTCGAACAACTTCAGGGCGCTTCCTACGTCGCTTTTGATCGCGATTTGCCGATTCGACGCGAAACGGATCGACATATGCGTCAGCACAACGTGCGCGTCGACGTCGTTACGGAATTTGACAACATTGAGACGATCAAGCAAGCGATCGAAGTAGGACTTGGAGTCAGCATCTTACCCGAGCCGACCGTCGCGGAAGAAGTCGCGGCGAAGAAACTCGTCGCTATTCCGCTTGTCTCGCCCAAAATCACGCGTCCTATCGGAGTCGTTTATCGTCGACGTAAAACGTTCTCTCCGGCCGCCGCGCGTTTTGTTCAAATGTTAGGCGGAACAATTCCGCCCGCCAATACGCAGGAAGTCGGCGCCAAGAGCGCTTTTAACACGGAGCAAAACGATTGATCGCGTAATCGCGTAATCTCCTAATCTCGTATTCTCCCAAAAGCGACGACTTCAACGAAAGGTCAAACGAAATGATTAAAATTGCTTTTTCAGGCGCCGCCGGAAAGATGGGCAAGCGTTTAATCGCTTTAGCCTTCGCTAACGCCGAGTTTCAGATCGTCGCCGCGATCGACGCTCCAAGTTCTCCGGACTTAGGACGCGACGCGGGCGAGGTCGCAGGCGTCGGTTCCATCGGCGTTAAAATAGCCGACGCTTTGCCGCTCGACGTTCAGCCGGACGTTTTAGTCGATTTTTCGTCGCCGCGCGCCTTTGAATCGTTGCTCGCGCTTTGCGTCGAACGCAAGATTCCGCTTGTCTACGCTACGACGGGTCTTTCGGACGAACAAGCCGCGCGGCTTGTCGAAACGGCGAAAGAACTGCCCGTTCTCCGTTCGCCAAGTATGAGTCCCGCCGTCAATCTAACGATGAAACTCGCGCAGATCGCGGCTAAAGCGCTTAAAGACTCCGACGCCGACGTCGAAATTTTGGAACGTCATCATCGTTTTAAGGTCGACGCGCCGAGCGGAACCGCGCTGAAATTTGGCGCGCTTATTGCGAAAGAAATGGGGATAGATTCGTTCCGCGACGGACGCGGCGGCAAAGTCGGCGCGCGTCCTCGCAACGAAATCGCGTATCATGCGATTCGAGTCGGCGACAATCCGGGCGAACATACGATCGTCTTCGGCATGCTTGGCGAAACGCTGGAACTTAGCGTTAAGTCCTCGAATCGAGACGCTTACGCGTTGGGCGCGCTCGACGCGGCCAAGTTCCTCGTCGACCAGAAACCTGGAAAACTTTACGATATGAACGACGTCTTGAATTTGTAAAAGTTCTCCATTTGTAAAAGTTCTCCAAACGTCAAAAAAAACGAGCCTCGCGTTCCTTGCGAGACTCGTCGTCGTTCTAAGGTCGGCGCGACAAAAACGCGCCCTCCCCTTGTAAAGAGTTTAAATGGCGCTAGAATGACGAAAATTGTTGACACCAGGAAGAGGCGTCGCGTCGTCTCTCCTTGCCTTTAACACCAGCGACGCACCCGACCGTTTGACGCGTTTGAGCAACGAGGTTTTAACGCGCGACGATGCGTTTTAACGCGCGACCTTTGCGGCGACGTCGTATAGATAGAAAACTTTAGGGACTGTTGAGATGAAAGACAAGATTCATCCGAAGTATATGGAAACGAAGGTTACCTGCGGTTGCGGCAACACCTTTATGACGCGTAGCACGAAGCCGGAACTCAAAGTCGATATTTGTAACGCTTGCCATCCGTTCTACACCGGACGTATTAAGTTTGTCGACTCCGCCGGGCGTATTGAGAAGTTCAAGAACAAGTTCCAAGGTAATTACGGTAAGAAAAAGGCTTAAGTTTCGTCGTTTTCTTTTTGAGCGCGGTCTCTTTTTGAACGCGGTCTTTTTTGAACGCGGCGCGTTTTACGATAACGAGCGTTTGGTTCGCGCGTTGACGTAAAGCGGCGACGAAAATTTTTCGTATGGCGCGTTTGACGCGCGAATTATACACGACGGCGAAATTGACGCGCGTTTAACGCTTCAGTTCCGTCGTCGTTTTTTTCTTAAGGCGTTTTTTACTTGAGGCGTCGTCCCCGACGCGTTGCGACGCGTCGCAAACTAACGAAATTCCAGCCCACGATTGTAAATAGAAATGCGCGAATTACTTGACGAAAAACTTGCAAGGTTCGAAGAACTAGAACGATCGATGAACGACCCGGAGGTGTTGGCGGATTCCAACCGTCTGGCGTCGGTCGCGCGCGAACACGGATCGCTGGCGAAATTATGCGGCAAATATCGTCGATTTAAAAAATTGAACGACGAAATCGAAGAAGCGAAAGAACTTGTCGAAAGCGGCGATCCCGAGCTAAAGGAACTTGCGGAAACGGAGTTGCCCGAATTGCGCGCCGAACGTGAAACGCACTGGGACGAATTGCTTGATATGACGATCGGCGGCGAAGACGCGAATCGCGCGCGTTGCATTATGGAAATTCACGCGGGAACAGGCGGCGACGAAGCCGCTCTTTTTGCGCGCGATCTCTATGAAATGTATCGTCATTATTGCGAAACGAAGGGCTGGAAAATCGAATTGATGACGATGAGCCCGACGGAAATAGGCGGTTTCAAAGAAATTACCTTCGGCGTCGACGGCGAAGGCTGTTTTCGCGAATTGCAATTCGAAAGCGGCGGACATCGCGTCCAACGCGTACCCGAAACGGAGACCAAAGGTCGAATTCATACGTCGGCTGCGACCGTCGCCGTTATGGCGGAACCTGAAGACGTCGAAGTCGAACTCAAGCCGGAAGATTATCGAATCGATCGTTTTTGTTCGAGCGGTCCGGGAGGTCAGCACGTCAATAAAACGGCGTCCGCAATTCGCTTAACGCACTTCGCGACAGGCTTAGTGGTCAGTTGCCAAGACGAAAAAAGCCAAATTAAAAATCTAGCCAAGGCGCTACGCGTCTTAAAAACGCGCCTGTATGAACTCAAGCGTTCCGAGGAACAAGCCAAACGCTCGCAGGAACGTATGAGCAAATTAGGAAGCGGAGATCGTAGCGAACGTATCAGAACTTATAATTTTCCTGAAAATCGCGTTACGGATCACAGAATCGGCTTGACTTTATACAAGTTAGACGTTATCCTTGCGGGCGACCTAGCTCCCGTAGTCGAGGCGTTGCTCGACTACGAACGTCAAGAATTGCGCAGTTCTTTCGGAACGATCGAGTAACGCGCTTTGAGACGTATGTAGGTTTGAGACGTAGGTTGAAAAAACGGCAAAACGAACCTCGCGAGTTTATCAATGTCGCAAGCGGAAAATTGGACGGTTCGCGCCCTCTTGGAATGGACGGCGTCGTTCTTTAAGAAAAAGGGTATGGAGACCCCGCGTCTTGACGCCGAGGTTTTACTCGCGTTTGTCCTAAAAACGACGCGCATCGATTTGTACGTTCGTTACGACGAAACGCCGGACGACGAACAACGCGCGCGATATCGCAATCTTGTCAAGCGTCGAAGTCTTGGCGAGCCTGTCGCGTACCTTGTGGGAAAAAAAGAATTTTTCGCTTTAGACTTCGAAGTCGACGCGCGCGTGTTGATTCCGCGTCCTGAAACAGAAGAACTCGTTTCTCTTGTTTTAGAGTCGATTAAAAAACAGACGAAGGCGTTTAGCGCCGAGTTCGAGTCGACGTCGGGAAACGAATCGGACGTCGTTGAAGATTCGGAAGTCGTAGGAACGGCGCAACGCAAACTCAAAACGGCGCTTTCAGGCAAGTGGAACTTATGCGACGTCGGAACGGGCAGCGGTTGCATAGCCGTCTCTTTAGCTAAAAATTTGCGCGAATCGCAAATCGTCGCGCTCGACGTTAGCGACGAAGCGTTGGAAGTAGCGCGTCGCAACGCGTCAAACAACGGGGTTGAGAAACAGATCGAATTTTACAAAAGCGATCTGTTCGACGCCGTTAAAGGAACGCTCTTTCATTTGATCGTTTCTAATCCCCCTTACGTCGCGGAAAACGAATACGCGGAGTTAGAGCCGACCGTTCGTCAATACGAGCCGCGTCTCGCGTTGTTAGGAGGAGCTTCCGGCGCGGAACTTCCAAGTCGCCTCGTCGCTCAAGCGCCCGATTTTCTCGCGTCTGGCGGGAAGATTTTTATCGAATTGAGTCCTACGACCGTGAATCTCGTCGTAGCGCAAATGAAGCAAGACTCGCGTTGGCGCGACGTCGAAGTCGCGCGCGATATGTCGAAACTAGAGCGTTTTGTCGTCGCGACGCGAAACTAACGCGGCGATTTTGACTTCCGGCTTCTCCTAAAGTCGCGTTATGAAAAAATGAAAATATTCCAAGAGCGGAATAATATTACTGTTAAAACGATCCAGGAAAAATAAAAATGTCTGAAAAAAAAGCCGACGTTTTTGATCTTGTAGGAATTAGAACTCTTGTCGAGTTGATGAAAGACAACGACGTTTCGGAACTCGATTTGGAACAGGGCGAGAGTCGTTTGAAGTTGCGTCGAGGCGTCAGCGCTCAAGTCGCGTATGAATCTCCAACGCAAGCCGTTTCCGTAGTTACGCCCGTCGCGTCCGCTCAATCGGCGCAGTCCCCGGCGATTCAACAAACTCCTAAAACTGAAGCCGAGGGACTAAAAACGATCGTTTCGCCTATGGTCGGCACGTTTTACGCTTCGCCTAGTCCAGACGCTCCGTCTTTCGTCAAGGTTGGAGATTTGGTTTCTCCCGATAAAACCGTCTGTATTATTGAAGCAATGAAGGTCTTCAACGACATTCAAGCGGAAATCGCGGGTAAAATCGTCGCCGTTCTTGTAAAAAACGGCGACCAAGTCGAATATGGCGCGCCTCTTTTCAAAGTCGATCCGCGAGGTTAGTCGAGTTTTGCGGAACCTTGTCGATTTGTCGTCGACGGTGGGTTGAAACGTGAAACAGGTTATTTTGAAAAACGCGTTACGGAATAGGACTGTCGCCTAATTGTCGCCGCGGGCGTAAGGAAGGGATGCTATGTTCAAAAGAATTTTAATCGCCAATCGCGGAGAAATCGCTTTGCGCGTCATTCGCGCCTGTCGGGAATTGGGGATCGAGTCGGTTGTAACGTATAGCGAAGCGGATCGCGACGCGCGTTACTTAAAACTAGCGGATCGCGCCGTTTGTATTGGTCCGGCTCGTTCCGATCAAAGTTATTTAAAAATAGATCGCGTCATTAGCGCCGCTGAACTTACGGAAGCCGACGCTATTCACCCTGGTTACGGTTTCCTTTCTGAAAATTCCCATTTTGCGGAAATATGTCGTAGTTGCGGTTATGAGTTTATTGGACCGACCGTCGAAGCAATGGAACGCCTTGGCGACAAAAATTCGGCAAGGGCGGTCGCGCGTCGTTGCGACGTTCCGACTGTTCCGGGTAGCGACGGCTTGGTCGTTTCGGAAAAGGAAGGGCTCGCGATCGCGCGCAAGATCGGCTATCCAGTCTTGGTCAAAGCGTCGGCGGGCGGCGGCGGTCGCGGCATCCGTCAAGCGAACGACGACGAACAATTAAAGCGCGCGTTGCAAGAGGCCGCGCAAGAAGCGGAAACGGCGTTTGGCAACCCGGACGTGTATATCGAAAAATTTATCGAGAATCCGCGGCACGTTGAAGCGCAAATTCTTGCGGATAATTACGGAAACGTCGTTCACTTGTGGGAACGAGATTGTTCTCTTCAACGACGTCGACAAAAATTAATTGAACTGACCCCCGCGCCTAATCTTTCCTTGGAAAAACGGCGCGCGCTTTGCGAATCGGCGGCGCGTCTCGCAAAGGAGTCCGGCTACACAAACGCGGGCACGGTGGAATTTATCGTCGATAAAAACGGCGATTTTTATTTTATCGAAATGAACGCGCGCATTCAAGTCGAACATCCCGTAACCGAACTTGCAACCGGGATCGACTTAATCAAAGAACAAATTCGTATCGCGGCGGGCGAGAAATTGTCGATTCGTCAAGAAGACGTCGTTCATCGTGGATTTGCGATGGAATGCCGTATCAATGCGGAAGACGTCGAACATAATTGTCGTCCGTGTCCTGGAAAAATAGAACAAATGATCGTACCCGGCGGTTTTGGCGTTCGTTTCGATTCCCACTCTTATCCGGGCTATTCCGTCAGTCCCCATTACGACTCAATGATCGGCAAATTGCTCGTTCAAAGTTCGACGCGTCAAGAAGGGCTCGCGACGATGATCCGCGCGCTGGAAGAATTCGAAATTCAGGGAATTAAAACCTCGATTCCATTGGAGCTAAAGATTCTTAAGAGCGCCCAATTCGCTAACGAAACGCCCGACGTCGGGTTCATCGAACGTTATTTTATGCGATAATCGACAAAATATTTAACGACAAAATATTTAACCGTCCCCTCAAAACGTCGTTTGAATCGCGGCATACTCGCTTGATCCAACGACGTTTTTTATTGAATACGATCGACGTCGACGTTTCTATTTATTTTAAAGTTTTTAAAATTTCTTAAAAAAAGAAATATCGCTATTGCATCGATCAAAGAAAATTTACATAATAGGGACGTAGCGCGAGCTAAAGACGTTTCCTACGGAAAAACGCGTTGCGCATACGGCGCGTTTTCAGCGGTTCGTTCCGTATGCGCGCGTCCAAGGTCGTCAATATATTATTCGACGAGGGTAAGAAGACTCAAGTCGGTTCAAATAGAAGCCGATACATTAACCAAACGCCATTGGACTTAACGTTCGACTTGCCGACAGGCGTCGCGTTCGCGTCCAACGCATACGGCGAATTTTTCCCCTTTCATTGGGTTTTGACAAATTTGGCGCTTTGTAATTTACAAGTTGTAAGTTGCAAGTTTTGGGGGAAGATTGCCGGAAAAAGGATTGCGCGTTGGCTGTTTCGAGCCTGCGTCCCGTCTTGTCGTTGAGAATAGGCGGAGTTAGAGTCGGATATAGCGATATTTGGAATTTCGTCGTCCTTTGAATTCGTTTTAAGACGAGTCAAAATGCGATCGTAACTTCTGACGACTTGTTTCAGGAGAATGGAAATGAATATTTACAACGTTAATGGACCGCAAGGAGTTGGGGCTAGTCGTCCTATAAGCGCGCCTAAACGAAGCGTTGCGGAGCGTCCGCGCGCGAATCTCAACGTTCGCGACGAAATGCAAATTTCAGCGAAGCAGAACGCGCAAGGCGCCGAGGCTGTTGCAACCGTTTCGCTTAATTCTAACGAGATTCGTCTGGATCTTGTAAATCGCGTCCGAGCAGAAATTGCCGCTGGAACGTATTACTCCGACGAGAAGTTGTTCACGGCTCTTGATCGTATGTTGGGCGATTTAGTTTGACGAGCGAGACTCCTTTGACGAGCAAGACTCCTTTGACAAATAAGATTCCGCGGTAGCGGTTTTTGAGTCGTTGACGCGGTTGTGAATTTATTTTTGTAGCAAGATTTACGGAAAATTTTATCGAATCGAGTTCTAGCGCGCAGGTCGGCGAGATTTGCGCGCTTTCTGTTTACTCAAGTATCTCCTCTTTTGACGCCACGCTGAAATAAACGCCGTTTTTCAATTCGCCTTCCGACGTCTTTGGCGGAGCAAATTTACTCGCCGCTTTCTTATATTCTTCGCTCCAGCGTTCCAATTTTACTTGTTGTTCCGCAAATAATTTTCTCTTAGATTCTTCCAACTTCGGCGCGTTTCGTTCTCCGCTGTAAGTTTCGTCAAGACGAGTTTCCCGATCAAGCGCAAAATATCCCCAGAGACAAGTAGCTCCCTTTTTCGTTCTGAGAAAATAGACGCCCTTTGTTTGTCCATATTTTCGTAAAATAAAAATCTGTAAAATCTCTAACTTTTCCAAGGCGTCGCAATCCTTGAGAAAGGAAGCTAAGAGCGCGGAATCCGCCAAATAGTCGTCGAGCGGAGCCCCTGGCGTCGTTGAACTGCCCCAATAGACGCCGTAAATGATCGGCAGTTCCGAATAGGCGTTTTTGTAATTTTGCAAATATTCGTCCGGCAAACGATAGCCAGTCTCGTCGACGACGTAGCGTTCGCTGTTGTAATCGTGCGTAAGACGATCCGATTGGGAAAGCGCGTTCAGAAAGTTGACGTCGTAACCAGAATCTACATTAATCTCGTCGTGAAAGGCTCTTATCGTAGTAAGCGCGGGATCGACGATCGCGACGGGCTGGCGAAATTTAAGGTGAATTTTGATTTGAGCAGGATAAAAAATTTCCACTTTTTCCACCTGAGCAACCCAAGGATGCGCGGCAAAAGCGACTGTCAAAACGTCGGCAAGATCGGAATCAAGCGCGTTCAAGGCGTCGAGTTTTCGGTCAAAGGGCAAATTCTTCAACGCTTCAGACACAAAATCGTTTGAAATCCACGTCGGCGGATTGCAAACTAAAATATTTTCGGGTCGAATCAAATAAGACCTTTCTTTCTGAATCTCCGGCTTTAATTCGAACCACAAAATCGCCGTTCCAACAATCAAAACGCCCCAAACGACTAACTGAACGTAAAAGGCTCGTTGCACGCGACCGCCAAAAATCCAACGCGCCCCGTTCAAAAAACGTTCCATAGTATCCTCGATTTCAAGTCAAACGCAACGACGACCGCTCAAGTCGCTATTGCTTCGAACGTCTTTAAAAGTTATCATAACGAACGGCGCGGTTCGTTTTCAGCGTCTCGCGCTCGTAAAGTCGAAAAGTATTATCGTTAAAGGAGCCGTCGATGACCGTCTCAACATTGGAGCGCGATCTCTCCGCGCAAAAGCGCGTTTCCCAAACGCGTCGCGTCTTTTTAGCGTCGAGTCTTTGCGGAGTAGGAACGTTGTGCGCGTTAGGTTGTTCGACCTTTTCGCGTCTGACGAGTAAAGCGCCAACCGCCGACGTTCAAAAAATCGACGAAGCGACAAGTATGGTCAAAGACGAATTGGAACGTCTTTCAAACGCGAGTAAACGCGCGACGCCTACGATCTGTTTTCTAGGCGTTTCCGGGGCGGGCGCTAGTTCCTTTTCAACTGCGACGCGAGAACAGTTGGAAAACGTGGAAAAAATTCGCGTTCTTTCCCAAAGTAAAATGCAGGACGCGATCAAAAAAAGCGGCGTAAAAGCCAATAATCTCTTCATACCGACCGAACAAAAAAAATTCGTCAAAGAACTCGGCGAGCCGATCGACTACATCCTCGCCGGTTATGTTGAAAAAGTTCCGATCGACGAATCCGACGAAGACAAGGGGAAAAAGGACGTTTTTCGTTTGGAACTTGTCGAGATCGAAAGCGCGCAAAAGTCGTCCTTTGTCGTCGACTTATAATTTTGTCGACTTATAATCTCGATTCGTTCTCGATTTTATTAATTTCGGCGACGAGACGATCGCGTAATTCCTCGGTCGAACGACCGTCGGCGTCGACGCGTCGCGCGCCTTGCGACGTCAGCGAACGAAACCACGTTTCCTGACGTTTCGCAAAATTTCGCGTATACTGTTTGATTTTTTCAATCGCTTCTTCAAGCGTGATCTCTCCTAGCGCAACCGCGTTCAATTCGCGATATCCAACCGCTTGCGCCGCCGTACGACTTGGCGCCGGATTCGACGAAAACAGGGCGCGAGTCTCTTCAAAAAAGCCCGAGTCCATCATTAAGTCGACGCGTCGATTAATACGCTCGTACAACGTTTCGCGAGTCCAAGTCAAAATAAAAACGCGGCGCGGATCGACAAGCGGCGGCGCGGAAAATTGCGTTTGTTGTTCGGAGATCGTTTTACCCGTCGTATGATAGACTTCAAGCGCGCGAATCACGCGTTTGAGATCGTTTGGATGCAAACGTTCCGCCGCGCGCGGGTCGCATTCGCGCAGACGAGTCCATAAAGCGCCCTTTCCTTCCCGTTCTTCGATTCGCGTCAATTCGTCGCGAAAAGCGAGGTCGGCGGGCGGCGCGTCAAACACGCCGAAAAGGATCGTCTTCAAATAGAGCGGAGTGCCGCCGACAAAGAGCGGAATCTTCTTCGACGCGCGAATAGAACGAACGGCTTCAGCCGCCTGCGACATATACTCGACGGCGGAAAATTCTTCCGACGGTTCCGCGACGTCGATCATATGGTGCCGAACGCCGCGTCGTTCTTCAAGCGTCGGTTTTGCCGTTCCGACGTCCATTCGCCGATAGAGCGCCATCGAATCGAGCGAAATAATCTCGGCGTTTAAAGACGACGCGACTTCGACGCCAAGCGCGGTTTTGCCGCTGGCGGTGGCGCCGGTTAGAAAAAAAGACGACGAGAAAGGAGACGAACGCGCCGTTTCCGTCGCGTGAAAACTAATCGTCATAACAACCTCTAAATCTCGTTGCGCTTCCCTCGACGCGCCCTCGCGACGCGAAATGCAAATAAGGAATTAAAAACGCGCAAATATCGGAAAAAAACGAACGAAAAGGACGTCGCGCCTTGTCGAAAAACGTAAAAAAGGTATAATAACCGAGTCTGGAAGTCTTGAAGACGCGAACGCGCCTTCGAGGTCGACATAGGTAAGTATAATGAAAAACGTTCGTTCGTCCAATGGTTCAAGCGCGTCGAGTAGGTCAAAAAAGACGAAAACCTCAAATTTTCGGAAAAACGACCCGTTCGCGCGACCGCCTCACCCGTTAGGATACCAATTCTTATCGGAAGAACGTCCTTTGCGCGCTTCGAAAGTCGGCTCTGTTTTGCCTTCGTTGGTCGCCAAGTACGGATTAGGTCGAAAAATTGGAGTCGAACGTATGCAAAACGCGTGGCGCGAAGCGCTCGACGTCGTTTTTGCGCAACGGTCGAACGACGAGTTCTATCAAGAAAGCGACGAACCGCCAAGCAAGTTGGAAACGTTCCTAAAATACGCCAAGCCCGTTTCGTTTCGAGCGGGCGCTTTGCGCGTGGAAATTGTTTCCAATCTCCTCTATCAAGAGTTGCAATTCTATTCGAGCGCAATCTTGAAAGAAATTCAAAAAAGACTTCCCGACGAAAACGTCAAAACGATAAAACTAATCGTTCGCTGAGCGTCGTCGACCAAAAGAGACGACCCAAAGAGGCGACGAAAAGAGGCGACGAAAAGAGACGGCGCGTACGACGCGTCTAACAAAGATATTGCAATCCTATGAACGACACGACGAACATCGAATCGGATTCCGCCAATTTGGAACGCGGCTTGGAACAAAACGACGACGCTCAAAACCAAAGCGCAGAGTCGAACGAAAACGCGCCAAACTCAAACGACGCGTTTTCCGTCGAGCCGGAAGTTTCCGAAGTCGACGGCGATATGCAAGTTTTTGACGACGCGCCGCGCGCCAACGAATCCTACACTGCCGACGATATGAAGCATTTGAACGACCGCGACCACGTGCGCGCGCGTCCTTCGATGTATATCGGCGACGTCGCTTCGCAAGGTCTGCATCACCTCGTCAACGAGGTCGTCGACAACTCGCTTGACGAAGCGCTCGCCGGGTTCGCTACGAAAATCTCCGTTTCCGTCAACGTCGACGGCTCCGTTACGGTCGAAGACGACGGACGCGGCATTCCGGTCGACGTTCACCCGGATTTGCAAGTCTCGACGCTTGAAGGCGTTATGACGGTCTTAAAATTCGGCGGTAAATTCACGAAAGGCGCGTACCAAACGTCCGGAGGTTTGCACGGCGTCGGCGTCACCGTCGTTAATTTCCTTTCCGAATGGTGCGAAGTCGAAGTCTGTCGCGACGGCTATTCCTTCCATCAAGAGTACGAACGCGGAATCCCAACCGGCGAAGTTACGCGCGGCAACAAGACGGACAAACACGGTACTAAAACGACTTTTAAGCCGGACGGCGACGTCTTTTCCGACGTCAAATTCGATTACGGCACGCTCTATCACAGGTTGCAAGACCTTGCGTTCCTCAATCCGCGCATCTCGATTAGCTTCCACGATTTGCGCGACGGACGCGGCGAGGAATTTCACTATAAGCGCGGCTTGGTCGACTTCGTTCAAAATCTCAATCGTACCGTCGAGCCCGCGCATTCGGACGTTATTTACATACGCGGAGGCGCCGAAGGCGTTCAAATTGAGATCGCGTTGCAATATTCGTCGGAATATATTGAAAACGTGCGCTCGTACTGCAACAACGTTCATACGATCGAAGGGGGAACGCACCTTTCCGGGTTCCGTCGCGCCCTTACCAGCGTTTTAAACAAATACGGCGTCAAAGAAAACCTTTTTAAGAATCGCGTGCCGACGGGCGAGGATTTCCGCGAAGGACTGACGGCGGTCGTATCCGCGCGCGTGCCCGAGCCGCTCTTCCAAGGTCAGACCAAGACGAAACTTGGCAACGTCGAAGTCGAACGAATCACGACGACGATTTTTGGCGCTTCGTTGTCGAAATATCTCGAAGAACACCCGGCAAGCGCCAAGGCGATCGTTCAGAAGGCGATCGTCGCCGCCGAAGCGCGCGAGAGCGCCAAAAAAGCGCGCGAAATGGTTCACGCGCGCAAAAACGCGTTAAGCGGGGGCGGCATGCCCGGAAAATTACGCGACTGCACCAGTCGAGAAGTCGACAAATGCGAATTGTACCTTGTCGAGGGCAATTCGGCGGGCGGTTCGGCGGAAGGCGGACGAATCCGCGAATTCCAGGCGATTCTTCCGTTGCGCGGAAAAGTCATCAACGCGTATAAAGCGCACGACGCGCGCGTCTTAGCAAACGAAGAAGTACGAAGTATGATCGTCGCTTTTGGCGCGGGATTCGGCAAAGAAATGGATCTCGCGAAAAGACGTTACGGCAAAATCGTCATTATGACGGACGCCGACGTCGACGGTTCGCACATTCGAACCCTCTTGCTCACGTTCTTCTATCGTCAAATGTACGAAATGGTCAAAGCGGGCTACGTTTACGCCGCGCAACCGCCCCTCTTCCGCGTCCGTAAAAAGGGAAGCAAAGGGGGCGCCGCGCGATACGTTCAGACCGAAGAGGAAATGAAAAAAGAACTGCTCGAAGCGGGCATTCAAAACGCGCGACTCGACCCGCGCGACGGTCGAATTATCGAAAACGAAGAGATGACGGCGCTTTGTAGAACATTGAGTTCGCTTGAAGAATCTATTCAGGCGCTCGAGCGTCGAGGATATAATCTGCGCGATTTGGCAATACGTCAAGACTCTGTTACCGCTAGACTTCCGATGTTCCACGTCGAGTGGAAAAAACAGGAAAAATGGTTCTATGATCGACGCGACTTGACGGAATACCTTAATCAAATCGAGCAAGAGACGGGACAATCCGTCGAAACGTTGACTAGTTCTATTTCCGCCGCTTTAGATCAAGCGAACGCCAAAAAAATCGAAGAAGGCGACGTCGTCGATCTCGCGTTGCGCGTCGTCGAACTTCACGAAATTCGTTCAATGAATCGGCAGTTGCAAGACTTGCGTAAATTCGGGTTCGAAATCGACTCGCTTTTCCCAATCCAACGCACGGGCGTGGAGGTTTCTCGATACGCGATCCTGCGCGGCGAAACGGAAGTCGGAGTCGAAGATTTGCGCTCCTTGCTCACGTCGATACGCGAGGCTGGCGAAAAGGGCTGGCAAATCACGCGATTTAAAGGGTTGGGCGAAATGGATCCTGAAGAGCTACGCGAAACGACGCTTGACCCCGTCAACAGAACGCTCGTGCAAGTCACGATGGAAGACGCGGAAGCCGCCGACGAATTATTCCGCGTTCTAATGGGCGAAAAAGTCGAGCCGCGACGTGAATTTATCGAAAAGTTCGCGCTTGACGTCAAAAATTTGGACGTCTGATCGTCCGTTCGGCGCGTTTGGCGACCGCGAAGCGTTTACGTTTCGCGGTCTTCTTTTATGATAATCTCCTTTATTGCAAATCTCTTTGCGTCAATGACTTCCAACTCTTCCCACAAGAAAAAAAACGACGCGAAAGTCTCCGTCGGCTCGGACAAAAACCGCTCGGAGCTTGCGGAAACGCTTTGCGCGGCGGCAAACGACGCGTTTCTCGACGGAGAATTCGAAGACGCGTTCGACAAATTCCAACGCGCCGCAAAACTCGATCCCAAGCGTAGCGAAGCGCGCGTCGGACTCGGAAAAATCTGGCTGGAATTTGAAGAATACGAACGCGCCTACGAAGAGGCGAATCGCGTCCTCAAACAAAGCGGCGCGCGCGCGGACGCCTTGGAACTGCGCGGACACGCTTCAAGATTGTTGGGCGATTACAAAAGCGCCGTCGAAGATTACGACAAAGCGATCGCGCTTGACAAACGCGCCTATGTCGCGTTGTACGGTAGAGCGATCGCGCGCGATATGCTCGGCGATACGGACGCCGCGCTAAACGATTTTCGCGCTTGTCTCGCGATCGAGCCCGGTTTCGTTTCCGCCTATTATGATCGCGGCGTTTTGCTTGCCAACGAAAACAAGTTGAAAGAAGCGGTCGAAGACTACTCTAAGGCGCTGGAACTCGACCCGGAGTTCGTTCACTGTTACGTCGCGCGCGGCGAAGCCTATACGGAACTTAACCAGCCGCGACGCGCGCTCCAAGATTTCAACGACGCCTTGGAACTTGATCCCAACGCGGGCGACGCCTACTATTATCGCGCCGCCGCAAAAGAAAAACTAGGGGACGTTCGTGGCGCGAAAGAAGACGGAAAAATCGCGCGAGAATTAGGGTTCTACGAGGAAGAAGCCTAATTCTGCGATTTGGCGACCAAACAAAATTCTAGTTTTTAGATTTTCTAAATTTTTACAAATTCAAGGACGCTAGAAATGAAAATTATGGCTCCGGCCGGCGATTACGAACGCCTTGTCGCCGCAATTAAAGCGGGGGCGGACGAAGTTTATATGGGAGTCGCAGGATTTGGCGCGCGTCGCTTCGCCAAAAATTTCAGCGTCGAAGAATACGTCGACGCGATCGATTTTGCGCATCGATCAAACGTCGCCGTTCACTTGACTTTCAATACGATTCTGTCCGACGCCGAACTCGACTTAGTCTATTCCGACGTTAAACGTCTTTACGAATCGGGCTTAGACGAAGTCATCGCGCAAGATTTCGGAGTCGCGTCGTGGTTGCGCGGCAATTTCCCCGACTTGCCCCTTTGCGCGTCGACGCAACTCTCGCCCGGCTCCGTCGCCGAACTAAATTGGTTCGAAAAACAGGGCTTTGCGCGCGCGGTCTTGGCACGCGAACTCTCGCTGGAACAAATGAAGGCGATTCGCGAAAAAACGAAAATCGAACTTGAAGTCTTCGCTTCCGGCGCGCTCTGTCTCGGCTGTTCGGGCAAGTGCTACCTTTCGAGCTTTATCGGCGGACGAAGCGGCAATCGCGGAATGTGCGCGCAACCTTGCCGACAATATTACAAAGCGGAAAAACTAGGCGCTAATAAAAACGACGATTCAAACGAGTCGACCGACGCAGAATACGGCTATTTCTTATCCTTAAAAGACCAGTTGCAAGGTCGACGCGAAATAGAAACGCTTCTCAAAATTGGAATCGACTCGATCAAAATCGAAGGGCGTATGAAGTCGCCCAATTACGTTTACGAAGTCGTCCGTTATTATCGCGATTTAGTCGACGCGCTCTCCGGCGTCTCTAGCGACGTCGCGGAAAAACGCCTTTCCGTCAAAAAATCGTCGGACGAAAAAGCCGTCAAAGGGGATGCGGAGGTCAAAAATATTCTCGATCCGAAAACGGAAGAAGCGCGTCGTCGCGACGTCGCGAGCGTCTTCAATCGCGGTTATGATTTCGGGTATTACTACGAATCCGATCCGAACATAATCAACGAGCATTTTTCGTCAAATTTCGGCGTCGAAGTAGGACGCGTTCGTCGAGACGCCATACGCCTTTCGCGATCGTTGCGCAACGGCGACGGAGTCGTGTTCCTCGACGATACGGCGCGAAAATTGGGCGGCTTGAACGTTAGCAGGATCAGATTAGTCAATCCGACAAGCGCGCGCGCCGGAAGAATCGTCGACGTCGCGGAAGAAGGCGACTTAGTGCAATTCGACGTCCCGATCCCCGACGGAGCCGTCGTTCTTTACAGAACGTCGGATTACCGACTCAATAAAGAAATAGAAAACGCGCTCAAACAGACGCGACGTCGCGAGCAAGTCGACGCAATTTTAACCGCAAAAATCGGAAACAAATTGGAACTGACGTTGAAAAACGGGCGCGCCGAAGCGACCGTAAGTTCGGAACAGAACGTCGAACGCGCGCAAAAAAAGGGCGTCGACGCCGAATCCCTACTTGCGTCGCTCGATCGATTCGGCGAAACGTCTTTTTACTTGCGCGCCTTCAAGCCGGTTTTCGATTCCAACGCGTTTGTGCCCAAGTCGTTGCTGAATCAACTTCGTCAAGCGGCGGTCGACGCTTTGGAAAAGAAAACGCTAGAATCCTATCGACGCGTCGCGCCCGCAATAATCGAAGAACCGTCTCGCGGATCGCGCGAGGAGCCGACCGCGCCAAACGTCGACGATCCGCGCGCTTATTTCGCCGCGTGCGTGAGAACTCGCGCGCAATACGACGCCTGTAAAGAGTTCGGCGTTTCGAAAATTTACTACGAATCGCAACCGATCCAATACGAAAACCGCTTCCGTTTCCAAGCGTCGTCCGAATTCTCCCCTCTTGCGGGCTCGTTGACCGAAGCGATCCGACTCGACGCGCAAAACAAGCCGTTCGCGCTCGATTGGTTTTTCAACGTCGGCAACGCGCGCGCCGTTCGTTTCCTTGCCGATCGCTTCGCGAACGCGTCGACAATCTACCTTTCCCCGGAAATTTCGGATCGCGCCGTCGACGCCTTGTTCAAAAGAATCGGCGATTATCCGACGCGACGCAGCTTGAAATTGGGCTTGCCCGTCTATGGGCGCCTTCTTGCGATGTTCACGCAAAAAACGCTCTTCAACGACGCTAAAGTCCGGCTAACAAACGCGGACGACCGACGGTTCCTCGTCGAACGCAACGTCGACCGTTGGGCGAATCCTTCCGGCAAAATTGTCGACGAAATCGACGCGACGGAACAAAACGCGCCGTCGTCGGCGTCTATTTCCGGCAGTTCGATCTATTTGTACGAGCCGCTTGATCTAATCGACGCGATCCCATGGATATTGCGTTCGGGAGTCGGCGAAATTCGATTCGATTTCACGACCGAACGTAGCGCCGACGTCTTACGCGTACTTGAACGCGCGAGCGCGCCAAACGCTGGAAAATATACGACGTTTTCATACGGATATACGCGCGACGGCGTGTTTTAATCCGAAAAACAAGCCGCGTTCGTCCGCAACGCTCCCTTCTGCTTTCAGAATCGTTTAAAATGAAATCGAATCCAAGACTACGCGACAAAGTAATCGTAATATCCGGCGGAACAAAGGGCGTCGGGCGCGCGGCGGCGGAAGCGTTCGCCGACGAAGGCGCCCGAGTCGTTATCGGAGGTCGAGACGAAACGAACGCGCGCAAGACGCTCGAACGCGCGCGCGAGGTCGGTTCCGAAGCGCTTTTCGTTCATACGGACTTAACGAACGTCGACGACTGTTTCAAATTATTTGACGTTGCGTTCGAAAGATTCGGACGCGTCGACGGGTTTTACAATTACGCGGGCGTCACGCCCGTCTCTCCCCTCGATTCTTGCGACGCGGAAACCTTTAATCAAGTGATGAACGTCAACTTCCGCGCGTGTTTCTTCTGTTGTCAACGTGCGATTCAATACATGCGGCAAAGCGGCGGCGGTTCGATCGTTCTTACCGGCTCCGCGCACGCGTGGCGCGGACAAAAAGACCGCGCCGCCTACGCGTGTTCCAAAGGCGCGCTTCTCACTCTAACCGAACATATCGCCTATAATTACGCGTCGGATCTGATTCGTTGCAACACGATCACGCTCGGCTGGACAATGACGGAAGGAGAAATTGCCTTGCGCAAAGAACAAGGAACGTCGGAAGAGGAACTAAGAAAAATTGCGAGCGATTTCTCGCCAATGGGCAAAGCGCTCGAGCCGAAAGACTACGTAGAGCCGCTTGTCTATCTAATGTCGGACGAATCGAAATATACGACCGGGACGACGCTCAAAGTTACGGCGGGCATTTATATCTGAGGCGTCCCGTTCGTCGCGTTCAATCTAACGGCGCCAATCGCGTTATTTTGCGCCCGACGCTTTATTGACGAGCAACTTCAATTTGCCGACGTCGGAAACGAGCTTACCCGCGCGCAAATCTTCTTCGGTGAAACGCGCGGCGTATATTTCGCGCGCCCCGTAACGTTGGAAATCGTAAACGACAAAGATCGTTCCGTCGTCGTTTTGTCCGCCGTCCGGATAGGAAACTTCGTTTCGTTCGTCAAGAACGAGCCCGTCGCTCCAAGTCGCGCCGTCGTCGTCGGAAATAAACGCCGTCATACGCGAACGCCCGACGTCTTCGTTAATTGGACCGTTTTTCACGAGAAGGAGCGCGCCCGAACGTAAACGTCGAACGAAAAAGCGCGACGACGTATGCTTGATTTTGGAGGGCGCAAAGGGGCTCCACGTTCGCGCCCCGTCGGTCGAAATCGACTCGCCGATCCCGTGCGTCGCGCGATTTAAAATCCAAAAAGAGCCGTCTTTACGTTCGACGATATTATGCTCGTCAAAGACGGAGACGTCGCGCGGAACTTCGACCCGACCGTAAAAAGTAAGCGTCGCGCCCTTGTCCGTCGAAATAAAAACGTCGGCGCCGCGCAACTGTTCGTCGATTTTATATTTCGAATCGTAACGCCAAATCGAGACTGGAAAGAGCCAACGTTCACGAGAATCGACGATCGGCTTGCACATCATAATGCCGTTGCAAAGACGACGCGGCGCCGACCATTCGGCGTCGACGCCCTTTTCGGGTTCAGTCGTCGTCATAGCCCAAACGCCGACGCGCCCGTCCCAAATGGACGGCTGAAACGTCGACTCTTCCCCTTGCGACCAGAACAGCCACAATTTCCCGTCGGGATCGTTCCACATAGTCGCGTCGAACGCGCGAACGATTCCCGCAGGATCGAGCGCCATAATCGGCTTAGACCACGTTTCGCCCCCGTCGCCGCTATGCGCGACAAGAACGTAATTCGCCCCGCATTCGCCCACTCCGCCGGAATACCAACAAGCCCAAAGACCGCCGTCGCGCGCGACTTCCAAGCTGGCGATCCCTTGCCAAAGACGGTTGGCGTCGGAATATTTCTCCGGGACGGGCTTCAACACGTCGGGCGGAGCCAACGGATCGGCGTCTTGCGCGTCGACGCGCCCGATAAAAAACAACGCGACGCAAAGAGTCGCCGCAAAAATTCGCGTTAAGCGCATTTGAAAAACCTCTCGCAAATAATAAAGGACAAGAATAAAACTCGGCGCTTTTCACAGTGAAAAGACAACATATCGTTTCAATACGTTTTCTCTTGGAATCTTCTTATTATGCGGTTAAAAAGACGTCCGCTTTTCGGTCTTCGTTCTAAAATTGAAGTTAAACTTCCCCACACCGTTTTCTGGCTATCGCTAAATATTCTTTCGCTATGTCAATACCAACCGACTTTCGTCCGTTTTTCTTAGCGACGAGACAAGAAGTTCCCGTTCCGACAAAAGGGTCCAGCACGATTCCGTTTCGGGGACAAGTCAAAATAATCGGCGTTTTACATAAATCTTCGGGATAGGGCGCAAAGTGAGAAATTCTCCCCTGCGTATCCTCGGGTATTATGTCCCACACGTCGCCAGGTTTGCTGCCGTTCGCGTTATATTTCAAAAAATAAAATCCTTTGTCTCGCAGTTCTTTGGCTCTTCCTGAAACGCGTTCCGAATCGGAGTGAGTCGTGCGTTGCGATCCTTTGACGATCATCCGAAAATCGGCGACTTCTCCTTTCCGAACCTGTTGCAAGATACGTTCTAGCTCGTCGTAAGCGTTTTGCTTTTGTTCGTTCGTCAATTCGGTCGACAATTCGATCTTTCGTTTGTAACGAACGCCCGTCACACCGGTGGCGGAAACGACGGCGCCGTTGACAACCTTGACGCTTTTCGGAGAATTACGAACGCTGTCGACGTCGTAATAATAACCTTTGTCCTGTTTGACAAAATGAAACAGCGGCTCGTAAACGTTGCGCAATCGGTCGTTGGTATTGTCCAAACCGCCTTTGACTTTGTTCCAAACAACGGCGTTGCGCAATATCCATCCTTCATCCGTAAGACGAATAGAAACGCGCCAAGGAATGTTGAGAAGCGATTTTTTATAGTAACTATCGCCGATATTTAACCAAAAGGAACCCGTCGGCTTCAAAACACGGCGAATTTCGCCAAAAACGCGCAATAGTTGTTCGACGTATTCCGTATAAGTAGCTTCCAAACCAATACCGCCGTTTGCGTATTGCCGTTTGTTCCAATAAGGCGGACTTGTAATACAACAATCGATAGACTCGTCGGGAAATTCTTTCAAGACGTTCAAAGAATCGCCCGCCAAAAAAAGGGGATTCAAATCTTGGTTTCCTGCATACTGAAGAATTTTTTCGAGCATATTGGTCGCTAGGCTCTTGCTTTGAAATCGAGGTAATACTCAACGAAGTTAAAACGCGCAAAAACGTCTCCGTCTGATTTGTAAAAAATCACACAAAACACATAAGGCGCTTCAACGACTTCTTCACGTCAAGAAGTCTAAAAAAGTCTCAAAAACGCCATATTCGAATTATACTTAACGCGTCAATAAAAGTCAAACAACATTACGAAAAAACGTCTTAAACGCGTTCGTCAAACTTCGCGTCGTCTGTTTCAAGCATAACTTCGCCAAGAAAGACGTCCCCTTTTAGCGCGTTCGATCGCACGCGCGTCATATTTCCTTCCGCGACGTCGCAAGCGCGTTCGTCCAACGGAAATTCGACGTCGTAATATCGATCGGAGGAGCCGCGCGCGATTAGGCGTCCGTCTTCTCGACGTTCGACCGTCTCGACGACGACGCGCGCCGTTCGCCCTAAGAACCGCTTGGCAAATTTTTCGCGTTCTTCTTTGGCGACGCGCATCAGTTCGGCGGCGCGTTCTTTCTTCACTTCGGGCGCGACTTGATTCGTCAAAGACGCCGCGACAGTTCCGGGTCTGGCGCTAAATCTGAAGACGTGAACGCGCGAGAACCCTAACGATCGCACGACGTCGCAAGTTCGTTCGAATTGCGCGTCCGTCTCGCCGGGGAATCCGACGATAACGTCGGTCGTCAAGGCGGGCTCGTCGAGTCGCGCGACGATCTCTTGGCATTTGTCGACGTAAGGCGCGCTCGTCCAGCGGCGCTTCATCGCCTTCAAAACGTCGTCGTCTCCGCTTTGCATCGACAAATGAAAATGCGGACATAACGCGTCGGGGCGCTCTTCAAAAACGCGCAACAGACGATCGGAAACCTCGACGGCTTCTAAACTTCCGAGTCGATAGCGAACTTGCGGCAAATTTAAATCGGTCAAGGCGCGCAACAGACTCGCTAAATCGACGCGCTCTTCGTGCGAAACAAGCGCTTGGCGCGCGTAATAGTCCTCCAGCGACAAACGAGATTTCGGCGCTTCAAGTTCTTGCGGAGTCGGCGTGCAAAAATCAAGTCCGTAGTGTCCAAGATGTATGCCCGTAAGAACGATTTCGCGGTATCCGTTCGACGCCAGCGCGCGCGCTTCAAAGGCGACGTCGTCAATTTTGCGACTCTGCAAATACGGACGCGTCGTCGGTATGATACAATAGGCGCAACCGACGCGACAACCGTCTTGGACTTTGACGTAAGCGCGTCGTCGTTCCGACAATCGGTCGACGCCCGACGGAATATTCGTCAAGCCGCGACGGCGCAAATAATCGCCCAACTCGCGCTTGTCGGACACGACGTCGGAAACGTTCGGCAATTTGGCGACCGCGTCGGGATCGGACGCCGCGTAACAACCGACGACGACGATTTCCGCGTTTGAATAGTCCTTCGCAAATCGCGTGATCGTCTTTCTGCTCTTCGCGTCGCTTTCCGACGTTACGGAACACGTGTTGACGACGATCAAGTCGACGTGCGAAGTCGCGTCGGACGACTCGTCGGCGTCTTCCCATCCGTTCGCTAAGAACGCCGCGCGAATCCATTGCGTTTCGTATTGATTGACTTTACACCCCAGCGTCGCCGTTTTAAAGCGCATCTTTTCGACTCCAAAATCCGAACGTTCCGTATAAAAATAAACCGCGCCGCCGAAATAATCCGACGACGCGGCTCGTTGGCGCGCATACCAGACGCGTTAAATATAAAGCGCTGAATTACTTCAACATCGCGTCAAGAATGTAATAGCTGAGTTCTTCGTAGTCGCGCGAACCGCGCAACGCTTCGATTTTCGCTTCGTCGAAGGAACGGCTGATTTCAAGCAGACGCAAGAAGATTTTGCGACTGTATTCGAGGTGCTTGAGCGCGACGTCGTCCTTTTGCGTGCGCAAGACTTTGACGTCCAAGCCGACCCATTCGCCGTTCTTGCCGTAGCCGTGTTGATCCAAAACGCGAACTTGATTGAGCGCGCGACGAGGATCGACCATGCCGAACGTTTGGTCTTGGTCGAATTTCAGACCGTTTTGATCGTTGAGGTGGACGCTCCACAACTTCTTGTGCGCGAGCGCGAAGCCCATTTCTTCCGAGGGGCAAAGGTTCGCCAGAATGGCGTGCGCGGTTTCGATCAAGCAACCGCAACGATCCGGCGCGTTCGTCATCAAGCCCATCGCGATCGCGTGCCCGATCGTCGGAATAAAGGCGTGGTCGACGGGTTCGTTCGGCTTCGATTCGACCATAATGCGAATGTTCTTGTTGTAATCGAGAACCGTTTGCATCGCTTCGGCGATTCGTTCCGTCGCGACGACGGGGTCTTTCGCTTCGCGAATATAGGTGCCTTCGCGAGCAAGCCAGAAGACGATGTTCTTCGTTCCGAGCGCGTCGGCAATATCGGCGGTCTTCTTCAGGCGTTCGATCGCATATTTGCGGCATTCGGGACAATTAGACGTGAAACCGCCGTCGATCGTATGCGGATCCATCCAAAGTCTTGGCGCGACAAATTCGGCGGTCAATTCGTGATCGTCGAGAACCTTTTTCAGTTCGGTCGCCGACTTGACAATTTCCGCTTGACTCATATCGTTGAGTCCCGGAACGGCGTCGTCGTCGTGGAACTGCACGCCGTCGAACCCGAGTTTCTTGTAGAGTTCCAGCTTGTCGTTGAACGCGATCGTCTTACGGACTTCCGGACCAAACGGGTCGGCGCCTTCGTGAATGTTCCAAGGACCAAACGAAAAACGAAATTCGCCTTGCATTGATAAAACTCCCTGCTCGTCAAAAAATCAAAAATAACCGGCGCTCGACGCCTCCGTCGACCATAACGCCGCCGCAACAACGCAACGCGACGACCGAGCGCGACTCGCGCCAAACGCCGCAAGTTCAATTATATCAGTCGGAAAATCAAAAGTCAAGAAAATAACTCAAAAAAAATTAACGAAGACTCTGCTACGCTTTAATTTTAAGCCAGTTTTGGAAGAATCGACGCTCGTTGACGCTCAGTTGTCGCGCAAAATCGTCAAAATTTACGCCGCGAATCGCGCCAATACTTCGCGCCGTTTTCCACAACGAGGACGGTTCGTCAAGTATAAAACCGTCGGCGTCGCGCGCTTGAACAAGAACGACGCGCGCGTTTCCCGCGTATCCGTCGGGCGGCAAAAGAATCGGACCGTCGGACTCCAGCAAAATTTTATCGCGCGGAACGGCAAGAATCGTCGCGCGCGCGCGTCTCGCGTTCTCGTCGACGCTTCGACGAGAAAACGAGAAAAAAGCGCCAAGTTCAAGCGCGCGGTCGACTTCTTCTTGCGTCGCCGTCCACCCGTGTAGGAGCCAGACGGGTATTTTCGGATATTCCGCCATTATTTTGAGCAGTCGATCGTTTGCGCGCGCGGAATGAAGCGTCGTCGGAATCGCGCGCTCGTTAGCAAGTTCCAGTTGCGCGCGCAAGGCGTCTTCCTGCGCTTTCTTCGCGCTTTCGTCGCAGTCTCGAACGGCGAAATCAAGTCCGACTTCGCCCAGTCCCGCGCGCGTCTCTCCGTCTTTGGCGTCGAAGCCGTCAAGCAAACCTTTTAGGACGCCGAGCCAATCGCCGGAAATTTTTCCGACGTTCCACGGATGAACGCCAAAGGACGGAAGCACGTTCTCAAACCTTCGCGCAATTTCCGCCGTTCTCTTCCAATCGGCGGGCGAAGTTCCGTCGCATACTAATTTTACGACGCCTTGTTCCCTTGCGCGCTCCAAATACCGTTCGACGTCTTCCCAAGTCTCCCCGAAACGTTTGTCCTGCAAATGAACGTGAACGTCGGCGCAACTTCGCTTCGTCGCGTTTTCTTCCATTGTCGACGCGCCTTTCGTATTCTCTTTTGGTTGATTCATCGCGTTTGATAAAAAATAAACGCGCAGGTCGCGCGTTCGATTTACCGTCGAGCGTCGCTTCGCGCGTTGAAACGTCAAGAGTCGATTAGACGCTCGCCTCGACGCTTAGATAAACAATAAACGTTAAAAGTCATTTCTCGAGGGCTTGATTCAAATCGACATCAAGGAAATAGGGACGCCCAGATCGAATCAAATAAACGCGCGCTTTGCCGGAATCAACGCTTGCAAATTCGTCTAAACGTTGCGAAACATAGTAGAGATTATCCAGCGACGAAATGCTGAGTTGCCCTTCTTTTTCTTTGCCGACGCCAAATCCGAAGATGAAATCGTCTTCTTGCAATTTGACGGAACCCGAGGCAAAGAGTCCTCTTTGATTAACTTTCGTAACGCTCACGCCTCCGCTAGGCGCAAAGTTGAACTCTCCGATCGCGACCGCCTGCAGATTCGGAAAGCGGCGGTTATACTCGTCGGAATCGGCGGGAACCGCTTCAATTCCAAGAGCGTTCCAAACGCATTCGACGGCGCGCGCCGTCCTTTCGCTTTTTTCCGTCGTTTGGGCGATTTCCTCGTCGTTTTCAAACGTCGCGTCCTCGACGTCCTCGTCGTCGCTCGACTCGAGTTCTTCCGCAAAAGGTTCCGAAGTCGTAGAGTCGGAATATTTCGTTTTGCTTAACGAATTGCCGTCCTTAAAACTTGCGTCGGTTACTCGCGCCTGTCCGCGTCGCGACGTTTTGCGCGAGTTGTTAGACGCAAGGAGCGAGTCCGATTTTTCCGCCAACGCGCTAAACGCCAGCGTCGCGTCGACCTTTTCGCCGTTCCGTTCGTATTCTAGTTCCGCGACGTCCGCCAGTCCCAAGCCGATAAGCGAACAAGTAAAATCGAAGGAAGAATGAATCGAACGTCCGTTCGACGAAAGTAAAACGTCGCCCGCTTTGACGCCGGCCGTCGCCGCCGGACTCTTGGCGTCGACGGAATCGACGATCAAACAATCCTCGCCGTTTCCGTCTTCAGGATACTCGGGCATATCGGAATCGACGACGCGAAATTTTAATCCGTGATGCGTCATTTTCGCGGCGGTTTGGCGAATCATACGCTCGGCGACGTCGACCACGACGTCGACGGGTATTGCAAAGGCGATATTTTCCGCCTCTTCACGCACGGCTGCGTTTAAGCCGATCATTTCGCCGTCCAAATTGATAAGCGGTCCGCCCGAATTGCCGGGATTGATCGCCGCGTCGGTCTGTATGACGTTCTCGTAGGAAAGATTCTCGTTGACTTCCAACGGACGCCCTAAAGCGCTGACGATTCCGCGCGTAATAGAGCAATGATAACCGTAGGGATTGCCGATGGCGAAGACGTCTTCGGCAAGTTCGACGCGCTCGGAACGCCCCATGCGTATTTTTTTCAGAGGCGCCTTCGGCTTAATCTTCAAAATAGCCAAATCGGTCGCCGGATCGTTGCGGATCAACTCGACGTCGCGATAACGCTCCCCGTCGGAAGTGACGACTTCCAACTTCAAAAGCCCCTTGACGACGTGATAATTGGTAAGGATATAGCCTCGATCGTCGACGACCACGCCCGTGCCCATGCCGTTGAAGACGTCGTATTGCGCGTCGCGTCCAGCCCCCGCGCGTTTGCCGACCTCGTATTGTTTCTCGCCCTGAATACTGACGACGGATTTGCACGTTTCCTTAACGATTCCGACAAAGGGAGATCGAGGCGCTCTCGTCCATCGTTCCGATTCGTCGGCGCGCAACGTTGAAACCGACGTCCATAGGATTCCAAACGCAACGACCGAACAACAAACGCCAAGCGTCCTTCTTCGGCTCAAATTACGTTTTATCCAACTCATCCAAATCGTCATAAGAAAATCGCTTAAACGTCTTGATCCATTATTTTCCGAACTCAACGCCGCGCGAACAAGCGTCGAATCCGAATGTTTCCATACGCCGCGTTAGCGCGTAAAGAGCGTAAACGCAGTTTCACGATCTAGGCATACCTTCTCACGGCGCAACGCTGCAAGCGGCATAATCAGTAAATCGGAAAAAATCCTTAGCAACATCAGAAAAAAAAGCGTCGAATTTGTCAAAAAAAAGTTCGTTCAATCCTCGACGACGTTCTAACGGCTTCTATTTGTTCTCTTTAGTGTTTTTTAATTCTCCCATTAGAACGATCGTTCGTTTTCCTGTTGTTGAAATTCCAAACGTTTTAGGCGCAGCGTCTGAAGAACTTCCCAGAAAAATGAAAGGAAAGAATCAAAAAAACAAGAATATGTCGTTATTAATAAAAAATTTACTAATACGTTTAAACATATTGACGATAAAATTAACACGCGTCTGAGCCTTTTGCTAAAAGACGCTTGTTTTTGTCCTCACGGCAAACTAACATAGTTACGGCTCGTTCCAGTCGTTGGTCGCGCGTGGATAATCAACGAATTGCGCGGCGTTCAGATTAAGACTAGCGTTAAATTAGGGAACCTCTATGGCTAAAAAATGCAAAGAAGACGCGTCTCCAAACGAATCCGCGCCCGTAAAGAAAGCGTGCAAACGCGCTTGTAAGAAGGCGGAAGCTCCCGCCGTTAAATCAGTTGCGGAGCCCGTCGCGGAAGAAAAGCCCGTAAAGAAGGCGTGCAAACGCGCGTGTAAGAAAGCGGAAACGACCGTCGCTAAATCCGTCGCGGAAGAAAAGCCCGTAAAGAAGGCGTGCAAACGCGCTTGTAAGAAAGCGGAAACGACCGTCGCTAAATCCGTCGCGGAAGAAAAACCCGTGAAGAAGGCGTGCAAAAGCGCCTGTAAAAAGGCGGAAACGACCGTCGCTAAATCCGTCGCGGAAGAAAAACCCGTAAAGAAGGCGTGCAAAAGCGCTTGTAAGAAGGCGGAAACGACCGTCGCTAAATCCGTCGCGGAAGAAAAACCCGTAAAGAAGGCGTGCAAACGCGCCTGTAAAAAAGCG
>JAZRWW010000166.1:0-15829 GCA_045599865.1 Thermoguttaceae bacterium | reverse complement strand
CCAAGGAAGACAAACGCCGTCGTTCTTGCCAATTTTCGGACGATTGCTCTTGTCGGCAGGATTTTCGACAAAAAGCGCGTTCTCGCCCATTTCCAGACGTTCTTGAACGTCGACTTCGGACGAGTGAACCTTTCCGCCGCGCAACGGGTGCCGATGAAACAAATAAAGATAAATCAAGACGGCAAGCGCGTGCTGATCGGTCGTTCGACTCGGCATAACTCGCTTCGATCTGTCCTCTTGATCAGACGATGCGACGACCTCTGGCGCGATAAAGTCGGGCGTGCCAAGAACGTCGGGCGGATACAAGCCAGGAACGACCAAGCCGTCGACGTCGATAATACAGGCGTTCCCCCCTTGCGGGTCGACCAAGCAATTTTTATAAGACAAGTCGCTATGCGCAAGTCCGGCGGCGTGCAAACGACGAACGCCCCGGCTCAGTTGAAGACAAATCCGCAAAAAATTGATCAACGTTCCTTTTTCTTCGGGCGGAACGAATCGATTAAAATTCTTAGCCGACGCAAACCATTTGCCTTCTTTCTCCGCGCCTTCCAACGCGCCGCTTTGAAAGAAAAAACATTTCTGATACGCGGGTACGACTATGCCAGTCTTGCCGTCGTATTCGACAATTTTTTCCGGCCAACAAAAAACGTTGCGCCAGTAGTCGCCGCCTGCCTGATTGAAAATACGATCGCGGTAGTCCCCGACGATTTTTTCGACGCGCTCGCGTCCCGGAACGTCAAGAGGCTTGCGAAAAAGCGCGACGACGTAACTTTTGTCGGGCGCAAAATAAACGTCTTTAACCGCCCCTTGCATCGGGTCTTGATAATCAAATTCTACGTTCGAGCCGTCTTTTGCGCGAACGCTTACGACGTTGGACATTGTGTTTCCTTTATTATTAAGCGCGTCTCGTTGATCGAGACGTTGAAACGATCAGATTCAATTCAGACGATAATCAAGAGGGCGATCGCGACGTTTCGTCGTTCGTCGGTTCCGTCGACGTGGAAAGTACGATTTCGGAAGGGGGCGGCGCCAATTCTTCCGCCGAGTTTTCAACAGAAACGGGCGATTTGACGACTTGCGTTTCTGAACGGCGTTCGGGCGCGTCGACTTTATCCAACACGGAAAACGCCGACGTTTCTTCAGTGTTCGTCGTTTCAAGAGCCTTCTCGACTTCAGTCTCGCTTTCCTCAACGCTGGAAACAGGCGTTGCGACGCTTGCTTCGGACGTCGAAGCGGCGTTTTCCGTTGCATCGCAAGCGGAATCGAAACTCTGCGACGTCGTTTCGCCGGAAACGCAAGGCGCCAAAGCAAGTTCTTCTTCCTCGCTCGCCAAAACGAAGTCTGTTTCTCCGTCGTCTGTCACGCCGCATCGTTCGCTACGGAATTCGTCGGGGCGAGTCGTTTCAGCGGCGGCGTCAGAATCGCGATCAACGCCTGTATTTTCGTTGATCGACGACGCTTCGTCTTTGACGTCCCTTTCCTGCCCGAAGGCGTCGTTAAGAACAAGAACAAGGGTTCGATCGTCGTGATTTCCCTTCGACTTAAATTTCAAGCCGTCAAGAAGCGCTTTGCCGCGATCTTCAAGAGATTTTGTAGCGTCCAACGCGCCGGGAAATTCTTTTGGAAGCGTTTCGTTCCAAAATTTCTCCCAATACGCATTGTCGGACAAATTCGCTTCCGCCGGAAAAAACGGATCCGTGATCCCGTCCGAAGCCAAAACCAACGCTTGAAAATCTTCGACGACGGCAAGACGCAACCGCTTGCAAATCGCCTCTTGAGTTAGTTCAGACGACATTGTTAAAAATCGCGTTTGTCCGGCAAATTCGCCCCCGTCGGGCGTCCCCAACGCTAAAACGCCTTGCGTTCCATTCGGTCGATAAATCGCCAGACCGCCGTCGCCGACCCAATAGGAAAGAACGATCCAACGCGCGGGCGTTTGTTCCGTCTTTGGAATCCTTTTAAACGCCGCGCAAAGCAAAGTCGTGTTAAAATCGCCAAGTTTAGCGTTCGCGTCCTTACTCGCGTTTGCAATAGCGATTCCGGCGTAATAAACGGAAGTGCAAAAGATTTTTTCAAAAAGCGTTTGAGGCAATTTGGCGCTAAAGTCGACTTCGGAAGCGCCCGATGCGACGTCAAGAAACGAATTTATTTCGTCGTCCAACTCTTTTTGACGAGATTGAAAAAGCGCCGCCAAACCTGATTGCGGATCATTAATACACGTTTCACAAGCGAGCCGCGAGCCTTCGCGCGAAAAACGAGCGGAGCCCGCGCCGTCGGCTACCGCGACAAAATGCCAGTCGTCGGGATTGGCGCCTAATCGTATCGTGAAATGATCGTCGCGAAAAGAACCGACTTGCGCGTGCGAACGTCCGCGTTGACTCGCGCCTAAAACGGTCAACGGAGGTTCGGTTGGAGTCGTCGCGCTTTGAACGGCTTCGTTGGGCTTTTGGAAAGGGGCGTCATTCGGAGTCGGATTGTCTTCCCAAAGCGTGTCGGGATCAGGGTTGAGGACAAATTTACGATTGATTTTAATGTTTTTAAAGCAAGAATTGACGGGTAAAAAGTAATTTCCCCACAACTCTTTTAGCGCGTAAAAACTTCCGTCAAGAACGAATTGAACGTTCCCGTCAAAACCTTTGGGATTCTTTGGCGTTCCGCTAATCGACAAAACGCCGTTTTCATAACGACAAGTCAATCCGTTCGCTTCGAATCCGCTCGACGACAATAAAGAAAATTTTACGTCGACGTTTTTGTTCGTAACGGCGTCGTTAAAATCCAACGTAAAGTCATACGGAGTTTCAAATTTTCCAGGAGCTAAGGTCGCCTTATGAATCGCGCAAAATATCTTTGCAACAATCTCGCTACAAATTTTAGCGTATTCCCTTTTTTTAGCCTGATCGTACTTTTCAGGCATATCGACGTTAAGACTCAAATAAATCGGCAAGACCTTCGCCTTGCCAATTTTCGAACGGTCGCGTCCCTCGTCCGAAAACGCTTTACCGACGCCGGATTCGTTATTGTTTGTTTGACTCATATCCCCTCCCGAAACACGCAAAAATCATAAAATCGCAACGTCTACGGTAAAACAAATTTCAATCTTATCTAAACAACAAGCGCAGTATCTCGAAAATTAAAAACAACAAACCGACGGAAGCGACGATCACAAATCTTCGAAATTTCACGTCGACTATAAATTTTCCGCCCCAACGTTCGAAAAAAGTCTCCGACGTCGCCTGCGTTTCGTCGACGTTGCTTCCTTCTTCCGAACGACGTTTAGCGACAAGCGCTTGAATTTCTAAAATTTCTATCTTTTTCTCGAGCGCGCTAACTTTTTCAGAAAGTTTGTCTTGTGCCGTCTGACAATCAATAAAATTGCCAACGACGGTCGTTATTCTCTGATCCTGTTTCTTAAGTTCCTCGAATTGCCGACTTTGTTCTTGATTGAATTCATTGGAAGAATCGTCTATTCTTTCTTCCAGCAAATCAAGTCTTCCTCGTGCGTCTTGGTCTTTTTGAAGCGCGGCGCTATTTTCCCTCGTTTGTCGTTCCTGCAGTTCGTAACGGCGTAGTAAATCCTCTATCTTTTGCTCAATATCCCACATAGAAGAAGCAAGGTCGGCGCATCCTTCGCCGGTTAGGTTGTCGCCCATATGTTCGACGGAACCGCACGCCGATTTGCGCTGATTGAAGAAAATAAAATCGGCGTCGCTACGAACCTTGCCGTTCGCCCCAAGCATAAACACGCTAGCGTCTAAATCGAACGCAACCCCAAATCTTGACGGGGATCCCATCCAAGCCCTACGACGACTTTTTTTAGTCCTGAATCAAGCGTCGTGTTTTGTCCTTTAACGAGAGAAATAGCCATAAAACGCCTCAGCCTTCTACGCTGTCCAAAGGAAAATCGACCATACGACGAACCGCTTCGCAACGACGCGTCGACGTCGACGAAACGGCTCTTTAATTACACGCGCGTTTTGTTAGAAAGTCAAATATTTTTATCTTTTTGCAAATTATGCGCAAAATTCACACAGACACGGAATCGATAAGTTCTACGACGTATTCCGCCATTTGACGACGTCCTGAAATAACTTCTTCAAGAGGCGTCAATACGATTTTTATATTGACTTCCCCAATCATTACGCCCGTTTGACCGTTGTGCAATTCTTCCACGGCGCGGACTCCGAGTCGCGTCGCCAATACGCGATCCCCCGGAACGGGAGTTCCGCCGCGTTGAACGTGTCCCAAGACGACCGAACGCATTTCATAAGGCGCGCCGTTTTCTTTGAGCGCCTTCATTATGTCTTGCGCGCTTCCAAAATCGTCTCCTTCGGCGACGACCATAATAATCGACCGTTTGCCCAATTCCTTAAATCGTTTGAGTTTTGCGGCCAACTCGCAAATATCGGTTCGCTTTTCGGGCACGGCGACAAGTTCGCAACCGCCCGCAAGAGCGGATACCGCCGCTAAATCGCCGCAATGACGCCCCATCGTCTCGACGACGAACATCATATCGTGACTACCGGCCGTGTCGCGCAATTTGTCGATAGCGTCGACGACGGTATGAACGGCGGTGGCAAATCCGATCGTAAAGTCGGTTCCGCACAAATCGTTGTCGATCGTGCCGGGCAGACCGATTACTTGCCCGTCCCAAATTTTGGAGATTTCGTTTGCGCCGGTCAACGTGCCGTTGCCGCCGATCGCAATAAGGGCGTCAAACTTATGTTTTGTTAAAATTTCCGCCGCGCGTCGCGGTCCGTCCGGCTTCATCATCTCTTGACAGCGACTGCTGTTGAGTACGGAACCGCCGCGATTCGTCATACCGGAAACGTCGCGAACGCCGATGCAACCGTCGGAATCGCCCCAAAATTCTTCGTTAAAAATTCCTTGGTATCCGTGTTTGATCCCAACAACGAAGTCGTCGTGCCGCTTGCCGGCGCGAACGATCGCGCGTAAACAAGGATTCATACCGGGCGCGTCGCCTCCGCTGCACAAAACGCCTATTTTCATCATTTCACCCTTATTAAAAACGTGGTTTCACAAAACCGAACTATTATGTCTTAATTATAACGCATCGTTTGCGCGCGTCGCTTTTTTTTTAAATTTTTCTAAGCGTATAAGCAGAACGCGGGGACGTTTGAACAAGTTCAAAAACTCAAACGTCCCCGCGATTATAACTTATAAAACGTCGACGCGTTTCGTCTACTTCTCAACGCGCAGAACGCGGAAACCGACGTCGCGCAAGTTATATTGAGGCGGATACGCGCGGATCGAATCAAGCGTCGCGCGTCGCGCGGGCGTAATCCAGGAACCTCCTCCAACAATTTTTTTCAGCGTTTCCGACCCGCTAATCGTCTTGCCCGAGGCGTCGATTATCGCGCGCGTTTCCACAAGTTCCGAACTCGTCCATTCGGCGACGTTTCCTTGAACGTCGAAAAGTCCGAACGGATTCGGCGCGTATGACCCGACAGGCGCGGAAACGCGGCTATGATCGTCGACCTTCCAATCGACCGGGCGCCAGGCGGGCAACGTGTCGACGCGTCCCGTCCAGCCGAAGGGCGAAATAAGCGCGTGCGTCGAATCCGCCAAATTTTCGAACGACGAATAATCCGCGCCGTCAAACCAGAAGTCGCCCGCGCTACCTGCGGAAGCGAAGAAGCGCTGTTCCTCGCGCGTCGGCAAACGATACTCGTCCCCCGTCTTTTCCGAAAGCCACTCGCAGAATTTTTGCGCGTCGTTCCACGTTACTCGAGCCGCCGGCTGATTCTTGCGCGAAAGCAACCAACCTCTTTCGCCGGGACTGAACTGAATAAAATCGCCGTATTCGATCCCGGCGTCAAAGTTCGGCTCAAACGCGCGGAATTGTTCGTTCGTAACTTCAAATCGACCGACGCTAAATTTCGCTCCGGGTATCGTTACCAATTCCAACGAAACGTTTTCGTCGAGAGCGACGCGCGTAATTTCGCCGTCCTTTTTAGACGCTTCGCAAGGCTCGGTCGACAAGGCTAAATCGGCGTTTCTCTTATAAGAAACGCGAACGCGTTCTTTTGAACTCGGAAGCGGATTCGCTTCGATCGCTTCGTTTGGATCGTCGTCCAGCGGCGCGACGCTCGGAGCGTATAATTTTCGCAATTCTTCGCGGCGCGACCATTGGCTCTTGACGAGCGCTTGATTTCCGCGCAAAATTTCGCCCCAGTTGCCGTTATAGGGGGCGTTCAAATCGATCCACGCGATTAATTTGTCCCAAGATTCCGGGTCAAGTTCGACGCCGTAGTGTCCTTGACCGTTTTGTCCGTAAGTCAACAACTGAACCAAATCCGTCGCGTCGGCGTGGAACTCGTAAGGACGATGCGTCGGCATTTGGCTTTCTTTCGTCCACGTGCGAACAAAACGGCGCAACTGATAATACGCGTTGGAAAAAGGCGACGCTTGAGCGATATACCCGCCCTTCTCAAGCGCGGGCTTCGGCTCCGTCTTTCTGAAGTCGGGGAATCGCGAAGTTTCAAACGTCTCGCCCGCGCGCTTTTCAACTTGAAGAACGTCTTCCGAAACGACGCCCTTGGCGATTAACTCTTTAATCGCGGCGCCGTCCCTCTGGTGACAGTCGACGCAATATCGGTCAAGAATCGGCTGAATCTCGCGTTCGAAACTAAATCCGCGCGTCGCGCCGTAAAATGGCTCGACGTCAAAGGGCTTAATTTGCGCGGCTTGGGCGCGAGGATTCGTCGGCGAAGTCGAATTCTGCGTTTCGTGGCAACCGACGCACGAAACCGATTCGCCCGGTACGGCGGTAACCCAACTACGCATTATTTGCAACGCTTTGCCGTCTTTGTCGAGCGGCTGGAACGCGACGGGAACCAGCGCGGGTATCTTAAAAGAGGCGGAACCGTCTTCCAAAACGGGAACCGTTCCGATAATACGTCGCGGATCCCAAGGACCGTCGAGTCCGACGCTGTAGGGTTCGGCGCCCATTCCTTGATACGCGAATTCGTAGCTGAAAATACGCAACGCTTTGACTTCGCCGCGCGGAACGCCCTTGAGCCCTTCGCCTTCATAGACGTCCGCAATGAAGACGTCGGCGGTCGGCGACGTCGTGTCGATACGATCCGGGAGAATCGGCTGGCGTTCCGTCTCGCGCAACGGAATCGGCTCAAGCGCCGCGACGCCCTGTTCGCTAACGATCGGCACAATGTTGTCGAAAACGTCGACTAAGCAAATTTCCCAAGGAGCGCTTGCCGAACGCTTGCAAGACGTCAGAAACGTCGTTTCGGAAACGGGGAACGGATGCAGGAATTTCGGCCAATTCTGGGCGATCGGCAAGTCGCACGCGATCGGTTCGACTTTTTTGCCCCAGCCGGGGATTCGCTGAACGGCGCCCGACGCTTCTTTACGTCCTTTCATAGGATCGAAAATCACAAGATCGCCGACGCGATTTTGTTCGTGATGTCCGCCGACGACGCCGACAAACTTCGAACCTTCGCCCGGCAAAGGTCGCGCGTAAAAAACAGAGTTCGGCCAATAAGAACCGCTCCCGTACAATTCGGACTGATTCGTTCCGTCGGGGTTCATATGGAACATAATGCGCGAGAAAGCGTGCGGCAAGTCGACGTATTCCCAACGTAAATACATCACGCGCCCGTTGTTCATTACGACCGGGTTCCAGTCGTGGTCTTGTTCCAAGGTCAACTGACGAATAGCGCCGTCTCGTTCTTTTAAGTAAAGATTGCAAACGTGTCCGCTGCCGTTGATGCAAGGAACGCCCGACTGACACGCCGTCGAACAGAAAACGACGCGATCATCCGGCAAATAACAGCCGTCGTAATTGTCGACGTCGGCGTCGTTAATCAGCGGACTGACGACGGGCGCTTCAGAGGCCGTTTCTTCAGATTCAGGATCGATTTGCAGTTCCCAAAGGCGCCAACGATTTCCGGCGGAAACGTCGGGCGACGAAAACATTACTTTCGTCGCGTCGTAATAGAGTTCCAAATCGCCGACAAACTCGCCGTGTTCCGGCTTGTAAACGACGTTCGACTTGCCCGTTCGGAAATTAAAACGACAAAGCGCGTCGTCGTAGCCAGTCGCGGGTATGACCGAGTTGCTGTTGTAATTTTCGGGCAATCCCATTTGTTTCGGATCGCGCCGCACAAAAAGAAACGCGTCGAAATCCAACTCGGGCGAAGCGAGCAACGCTTCTTTTTGCAACGCGCTAAAATCGGCGAATATCGCGTTTTTTTCGTCGTCGGAGATCGTCTCTTGCTCAAACAATTTATTCGAACGTTCGCGCAACGCGTCGAGACGCGCGGCGTATTCGGCGCCCTGCGGATACTCTTCTTCGTCGAATTGTTCGGCAAAATAATCAAGGGCGCGTTGAAGCGCGTCAAAATCGGGCGCGACGTAACGAGGCGCCGTAAATTCGGATTCGTCGATCGGCTCGCCGACTTGCGTAAGCAAATTCTTCAAGAACGTCTTAAAATTCTCGCGATAGGTCTCCGGCGCGGCGTCGAACAACGGCGAAACGCGCCAGCCAAACGCGACGACCTTCGCGCGACGCGACGCGTCTCCGTCCTTGCCGTCAAGACCGACCAGAAGCGGATTCGGCTGTCCGCCTTCCGCCGAATTGGCGAGCGTTTTCACGTTGGGCGCGTCCGTTCCGAAATTTGCAAAAGCGGGAAACGCGGCGTTCGTAATCCAATCGACCCCTCGATCCGACGACAAGCCGGAAAAAACGCGCGCGTCGGGATTAATCGGAACCACGCCCGCCTGATTGCGGTCTTCGCCAAAAGTCAGAGCGTCGATTTTAAGATTTCCTTCGTATCCGAGCGAATTGAGCAAGGCGACCGCTCCGCCGGTAAGAAGGACCCCCCGTTCCGACTTCCCGTTCGTAAAACCGTTCAAAGCGGCTTTGACGTTCTCGTTAAAAAGCGCCGAATTCTGAACGATAGAATCCCCTTGGAAAATCCAGAGCGCGTCGAACGCGTCAAGGTCGACCGTTTTGCCCGACCGATCGACGACGCCAGATTCGACCGGCGCAAGAAGCGCGAGAGAAACATCGAGTTCGGCGGCTATTTCTTCCGCAAGCTCGGCGATAATATCCGATTCGACGCGCATCGGAGCTACTGGAATCTCGTCGAATATCAACCCGACGCGTCGCTGATCCGCCGCGTTCAAACACGGAGTCAACGTCGCAAGGATTAACGCGAAAGCGCCGACGATTTGTTTTATCGACGTCATTGAAAACCTCGTTTTGAAAAAGTATTGCCTGACGATCCCTTTGACGCGATCGTCGAAATCTTATCTTGTTTGCTCGCAACGCGCGGACGGCGTAATCGTTTTACGTCAAGTTTGCGACAAATTCTTCAAACGCTTCCATAGTCGGAACGTCAAAAGAAAAATCAAGTATTTTTTCCAGTAGTTGCGGATCGTCGATTTGCCTCAATTTCTCAGACGCCTCGTCCGAAATCTTTGAATCTGGCAAACGTTTGTTAAGACAGAAAAAAATCGAACGCAACACGCCATCGCATCGCGACGCCGCCTCGCGTTTCGCCCACGCCGCCTCGCGTTCCGCCAACGCAGCCTCGTACTTCGCCTCGCACTTCGCCTCGCATCGCGCTATGTACGCCGCCTCGCGTTCCGCCCACGCCGCCTCGTGTTCCGCGTTCCATCGGGCTCCGTGTATCCTGCAAGCCTCCGCGTAATATTCTCGATCCATCAAACCTATCATCGCGCTTCCACTCCTTTTGTCGTTTATTGATTCGCTTAATCGTTGAAAGTCGTGAAAAGAAGGCTCGCGTCCCCAAAATCGGCAGGCTTTTCCCCAATACCCCGCCAACGCCGTCAGAACGCTAAAAGAACCCTCGTCAAATTGATAATCGCGCAACGCGCCAAAAACGTCGAGAATATCGACGTCCTTTAATTTCGGGTTGCGCCCAAATTGCAAATCCTTTAAAAACGCTTTCGTCAAAGGACTTACGTCCAACGCGTCGACGTCGACCGCTTGAACGTCGAAAAACAAAATATCAAAGTCGGCGACGTATCGTTCCAAACCTTTCGGAAAAACGCAAACGTCCGAAATTTTCTTAGGCGCCGACGCCGCGCCGTCGTAACAACCTAACACGACGGGTATCGGATAGGATAATTTTTTCCTTCCTTCGCTTTCGCGACGCGCGTTAATAATCTGATATTTTAGGCATAACGCGACGTATTCCAACAGCTGAATCGATAGAAAATAATAATCGCTCGACTTATGCTCAAAAATGAAAAAATACGAAACGCGTTCTTTTTCTTCGTCAAGAGATCGAACGCGATAGATCAAATCGGCGATATGCGCGACGCCGTTCTTATCGACCTGCGACTGCTGGAACGGCTCGAGCGTGTTCCAATCGACGTCGGAAGCGCGCGTTGCGACGCGCAAAAGATCCGTCGCTATTTCAAGATTCGTCAACGCGGCTACGACGACGTTGTTATGCCAGTCGCCAAGTTGAACGTCGTACTCTTGAAGATCGCGCGACAAAATCGAACCGCGCAAAAGAGCCGAATTGCGCCGCAATTCCGATTCGAACAAATCGACGTCGACCGACTCGTCCCAATTTAAGACGAATTCGCGAACGCGGCGCATATACGTTTGTTCCGGACTTTCTTCGTCGTCGACGTCGCGACTCAGAAGCGCTTGCTCGCACGCGCGAATCGCCTCGCGCAAAGACGCCTCGTCAAGCTCGTCGCTCGAAGCGTCGACAAGCGCGCGTAGACGCGCAAGCGCTTTCCCGCGCGACGCGGCTGAAGAGGAAAAACGGCGACTATAGTCTTTGGGCATTTTTTAAAATCCTTACGGGTCGACGACGCGTCGACTATGCCCTTAAGATACATTCCCCGCGCATAAAAATCAAGCCGCTTAACGGGAAAATAGAAAAAAACGCCAAAATAACGACGTCTTTTTCAACTTTCTTCGAAAACGTTTGACGTCTACGCATAAATTGATAATATAGGTCAAGTTGGCGCCTCGAACGTCGCCGACGAAACTTTTCGTTTTATCAAGGAGCGTTTTGCCAATGTCGACGTATTTTCCATTTGAAACGCGATCAGAACAGCGCGAATCCCGCTACGTCTTTTTTGACGTGGAAACGCCCAACGGATTCAATGATCGAATATGTTCTTTCGCGTTGGTTTACGACGACGACTCGCCTACGCTCTCCTCGTTAGTCGACCCTGAAACCTTTTTTCACCCGGTCAACGTTCAAATTCACGGCATAACGCCGCGCGCGGTTCAGGGCAAACCGCGCTTTCCGCAGGCGTGGTTAGAATCGTTGCGCGAAGAATTTGCAAAGAAAATAATCGTGGGATATAACGTAACCTTCGACTTGCGCGTTTTATCGAAAACGCTTCAGCATTACGCTTTGCCGCGTCCCCAATTTCGTTACGTCGACGTTCTGCCCGCCGCGCGACGCTTTTTTGATTTGCCTAGTTATTCTCTTTCGGACGTTATGGAAGAACTTGGCGTTTCTTTTCGTCATCACGACGCTCGCGACGATTCGTTCGCGGCAAAAATCGCCTTTCAAAAGATTCGACGCGAAGCGCCGGAATTACTAGTCGAGAAAATCTACCAATTTAAAGAATCGACTTGTCGCGGACGCTGGTAGACGTCTGACAAAAAGGTCGTCCCGCGCCGTTTGACGACAAACGACGAGCAAAAAATAGAAATTTACAAAAATCGTTCCGTCGCGTCAAAAAGAACTCTTGCGCGTCGACAAAAAAGCGCTAGAATAACCCCCAGTTGAAGGCGCGGCGTTTTGTCGGCTTTCTGAAAAACGCGTCCGTAGTGTAGCGGCAACACGGTAGCTTCCCAAGCTCCAGTTGTGGGTTCGACTCCCATCGGACGCTCTTTTTATTGCGCTCCTTTTGTGCGCTCTTTTTGTTTTTTGCGCGTCGCTTTTGGCAAGCGACGCGCTTTTTTATTCTCTCGTTTGTTTTTATTTGATTTTGTTTTTATTTGATTCTGACGACCAAATCGCCAAGTTTCGTGCCGGAGTAGCGCGCCATAAAAGGACATTTCGCTTTGAAAAGACACGCGATTTTTTTCGGAAAAATCGGTCCTTTAGATTCGCCGAGCGTTTCAAAATTAGCCAGTCCCTTGGCGATTACCAAGTCGGCGTCGGCAAACGCTTCGTTAAATTCTTGAGACGTCAAATCGAACAAAACGCCAAGACCGTCGGAACCGTTGTCGATCACTGGAACAAGTTCCGTAAGCCCGACTTCTTCCGCGTCTTCGCGCAACGCGTCGTTCAGAATCGGTTTGCCGCGCGTCGCAACGGTTACTTTTTTGTTAAATTCGTCGGAAATCAACGCCTCGACAAGCAGTTTGTCGTAAACGATTTCGCCCGCGTTGTCCGTTAGATAGAGAATCGTCTCCGCGTCGTCGATCGCCGCGCGCAACTCTTGAATCGAACCGTTAAGCGGCTGGTCGATCGCCTTGCGAATCGCGTCGTTGATCTTTTGCTCGTCGATAGCGCCGAGCGCAAAGTCGATCGAATTGCCGGCGATCGCCAAACGAACCGTCGTTTCAAAAGGATCGGACGCCGCGCCAATCCAACGTTTGAGATCGTCCCAACGCTCGAGCGCCAAACGATTAAAACGCTTCTTTTCTTTGTAATACGGATCGGGATCGCCGACTTTTTCGCGCAACTCGCGGTGAATCAAGGTTCCAATCCAAGGGGGATCGGAATCCAAGCCGCGTTCGAGCAAAAGTTTCATCGTAGATTCAAGGACTTTAGTCTGAACGGCGACGTCGTTTGTGGCAAAACGCGACGCGTCAAGGGACTGGCGCAAAAGACATAACGCGCAATCAAGGGAAGCGGGCATAGGAAAAACCTTTCTGTCGACGGCAAGCGTTCCCGCAGAGATAAACAAGACGTTTAATAGCGCAAGTCTAACGAAACGCTTCCAAAAAAAACGCTTCGTTTAGCGTTCGAAAACGAATACTAAACGAAGCGATAAAAGTCAAGAGTTTAACGCGAATTCATCGAAGTCGTCGACTGTGAAAACGCGCTGATTCGACCGTCCGTTCGAAGGAGACTACTCAGTTGCAAGCGGATTCGCAAGGTTGCGCGGGATCGCAAGCTTCAACAGGCGCGCAAGCGGGGGCGCAAGGCGCGGCGCAGGCGATTTGAACGGGAACCTGATAGGTGCAAACGCGCGGAACCTTACGGCAAACCGTATAAGGAACTTGCGAAGTCACAAGCTGACAGCAAGTAACGTTGCGCGTGTATTGAACCGGCTTCATCACGACGTCGTAGGTCGTGCAAGTGCGCGTTTCAGGAACGCAATAGGCGACTTTGTACGTTACCGTTTGAGGAACGACTTCAGTAACGCATTCGGCGACTTTGCAGGTTACCGTGCGAACTTTGCACTGCGGAACCATCTTCGTGACCGTGTACGTGCAGGTTTTCGTTTCAGGAACGACGCGGCAGACTTGTTTCATAACGGTCTTGCAACATTGTTGCGGAACCATCTTCGTAACGTTGTACGTGCAAGTCTTCGTTTCGGGCACGCATTTGCAAACGGTGTAGTTGCAAGTGCGAACGCGTTGTTCGGGAACCATCTTGCAAACGTTGTACGTGCAAGTCTTGGTTTCGGGCACGATTCTGCATTGGCGCTTCATAACCGTGCGGGTCTGTTGGCAAGGAACCATCTTGCAAACGTTGTACGTGCAAGCGCGCGTTTCAGGAACGCGTTTCGCGACCGTATAGGCGCAAGTTCGCGTGCGAGTTTGCGGAACCATCTTGCAGACGTTGTACGTGCAAGTCTTTTGTTCTTGAACCATATTGCAAACGCGCTTCGTAATTTGACGCGTGTATTGGTAAGGAACCAACTTGCAAACGTTGTACGTGCAAGCGCGCGTTTCAGGAACCAAGCAAGGAACCTTGCAACAAACCGTCTTATAGGTCGTTTGCGGAACCATCTTCGTGCATTGGACTTCCTTCATACAAGTTTGGGGAACCCAAACTTTACGCGTGCAAGTTTGCGGCGGGCATTGATACGCGCAAACCTTGAATCGACTGCAGATGCAAGGATTGCAAGGATCGCAACAAGCGACGCGACGATAGATCGTCTTGCCGGGAACCGTGTAGGTTTGATCTTGCCAGCAACCCGACTGAACGGGAACTTGAACGGTCGTCGTAACGGGAACGCAGGTCGTAACGGGAACTTGCTTTTCGATCGTCTTGTAAGACCAACGATTAACCGTATACGTGCAAGTGCGAGGCTCGGTTACGCGCTTCATCGCGGTGCAAGTAATCGTCTCGGGAACTTCAGTCCAAACCGGCTTGCAAACCGTATACGTGCAAGTGCGTGGCTCGACGCAAGGAACCATTACCGTATAGGGAACTTCCTTTTGACGGGTTTCATAGACCGTCTTGCAAACCGTGTAATTGCAAACGCGTTGTTCCGTTTTCGGAACCATTACCGTGCAAGTAACTTGGCAAGGAACGTCTTCCCAAACCGTCTTGTTGACGACGTAAGAGCAGGTCTTTTGTTCGGTATGCGGAACGCAAACGGTATAAGGAACTTGCTTTTGGCGAGTCTCGTAAACCATACGATTCACCGTATAGGTTCGCGTGCAAGGAACCGTAACGGGACGCATTACCGTATAATTGACTTGCGTGGGGATTTGTTCGACGACTTTTTTGCAGACCGTATACGTCTTAGTACGTTGTTCAGGAACGGCGACCATTACCGTATAAGGAACTTGCTTTTGAACGTCGCGATAAACGATTCGTTTACGCGTGCGATTAATCGTCTTTTGAACGTCTTTCCAGCAAGTACGATTAACGGTGTAAGTTACCTGACGCGGACGACGCTCGGCGACGTATTTCGTACAAACAATTTGACGCGTAACGGGAACCTTCTGAACGACGGTGCGATAACACGTAACTTGCTGATTTTCGAAAACAAGCTTGCGGCACGTCTTCATCACGACGCAACTTTGAGTCGTAAATTCAGACGCCGCGCAAGGTCGACAACTACTAACGTAAGAACAAGCGCCGCAGTAGGCCGCTTGAACTTGCTCGATCGAGGTCGCTAAAAACGCGATCGTAGCTAAAATCGCGACCCCTAAAAACTTTTTCATATTAGCCTCCATCAAAGCTCCGACGGTCGAACCGTCTTAAATACCTCTTGACAAACGCGTCTATGCGTATTCTCTACTTTACTTTCCATAGCAACGCGAACGCGACGCAAAACCGCGCTCGTCGACGCGCAAATCCCTAGCGCTCAAATCCGACGACGCAAGGAACGCTCGTTCCGTCGGACGCCCCGAAGGGACGCGTATGTGCGACGCGCAGAAACGCGAAAGGGTACTGAGAGCTTACTCAAAACTCCTTATCGTCTCTATCGGCTTTTAAACGCGAGTCCCTTGAGTGTTTTTGTAGAATTTCGCAAAACTTGTTAAAACAACAAAACTTTACGCATTGCGCAAACAATTCTACGTCAAACGAGACCGCCGACCTTTCGGCGCGACGCCGTCATATGTCTGGAATTATAGAGAAAAAGAAAAAATAGAACAGATAGGCAATATACAAACAAAAGAAAAGATAGAAAAAATAAGCGATCACATTCCGATTATACAATCTATAATCAAAGGAACTAAAAATATCAACGTATCAAAAAAACAAAAAAAACGCAAGACGCGGACGGCGTCGGTTCGCAAAACGTCGATCTCAAAAAAAAACGACGAAGCGGAACCCCGCCGTTAGGCGGGCGTGGAAGCGGCCGATTACATATCGGCGGATGGGGTCGGTTCGCAAAACGTCAAACTCAAAAAAAACGGCGAAGCGGAACCCCG
>JAZRWW010000165.1:0-105491 GCA_045599865.1 Thermoguttaceae bacterium | reverse complement strand
AAACGCGCTTGCCAGTTATATGAGGCTAGCGTAGCTCAATCGGCAGAGCGGTTGATTTGTAATCAACAGGTTGGGAGTTCGATTCTCCCCGCTAGCTCTTCCAAGGAAAACGAGCCCTAAGATTCAGTAATGATATTTGGGGGTTTTCCCGAGTGGTCAAAGGGGACAGACTGTAAATCTGCTAGCTGTGCTTTCGGAGGTTCGAATCCTTCAACCCCCACTCGATATTTTTAATATGCTCCTTTTTTAACATACTGCGGGTGTAGCTCAATGGTAGAGCGACAGCCTTCCAAGCTGACGACGAGGGTTCGATTCCCTTCACCCGCTTCGCGATCTAGTCGCATTTGACGACGGACGGCGTTAATCGTCGGCGGAATTTGGGGCTTCGCTCCATCGGCGATTCTTGCGTCTCGGTCAAGTCCTATGTTTGCTACCGTAGCTCAGTCGGTAGAGCGCGTCCTTGGTAAGGACGAGGTCATGAGTTCAAATCTCATCGGTAGCTTTTGTTGGAGGGCTTGCGCGAAGACGCGTCGCTTTTTGAACCGTATGACGCCCCGTTTCCCATTGTATGGAGATACTAAATATGGCGAAGGAAACTTTTCAACGAACTAAGCCGCACGTTAACGTCGGCACCATCGGGCACATCGACCACGGTAAGACTACCTTGACGAGCGCGATCTTGGCCGTTCAAGCTCAAAAAGGTTTGGCTCAAATCAAGTCTTATGCCGATATCGCCAAGGGCGGTACTGTCCGCGACGCCACCAAAACCGTTACTATTGCGGTCGCCCACGTCGAGTATGAAACTGAGAAACGTCACTACGCGCATATTGACTGCCCCGGACACGCCGACTTCATCAAGAATATGATCACCGGCGCGGCTCAGATGGACGGAGCTATTTTGGTTGTTTCCGCCGTCGACGGTCCTATGCCTCAAACTGCCGAACACGTTCTTCTTGCTCGTCAGGTCAACGTTCCTAAGTTGGTGGTCTTCCTCAACAAGTGCGATCTTGTCGACGACGAAGAATTGCTCGAGTTGGTCGAACTCGAAGTTCGCGACTTGCTTAGCAAGTATGATTTTGACGGCGACAACGTCACCGTTATCCGCGGCGCCGCTCTTCCCGCGCAACAGAATCCTGCCGATCCTGCCGCCGCTAAGTGTATCGACGAATTGATGAACGCCATCGACAACGATATTCCCGAGCCTGAGCGAGATATCGACAAGCCTTTCTTGATGGCCGTTGAAGACGTTTTCTCGATCGAAGGTCGAGGAACGGTCGCTACCGGGCGTGTTGAGCGCGGTATTGTTAAGGTCGGCGACGAAGTTGAAATCGTCGGTTTGACCGAATCTCGTAAGACCGTTTGCACGGGCGTTGAAATGTTCAAGAAGTCGCTTGACCAAGGTCAAGCGGGCGATAACGTCGGTCTTCTTCTCCCCGGTATCAAGCGCGAAGAAATTCAACGCGGTCAGTGTATTGCCAAGCCCGCTACGATTACGCCTCATATGGATTTCGAGGGCGACGTCTACATCTTGTCGAAGGAAGAAGGCGGTCGATCTACTCCCTTTATGTCCGGTTATCGTCCTCAGTTCTATTTCAGAACGACCGACGTTACCGGCACGATCAAGTTGCCCGAGGGCGTTCAGATGTGTATGCCCGGCGACCACGTGAAGATGTCTGTCGAATTGATCAACCCGATCGCTATGGAACAAAACGTTCGTTTTGCTATCCGCGAAGGCGGTAAGACGGTTGGTTCTGGCGTCGTTACCAAGATCACGAAGTAGTTTTCAAATTGGGCGGCGTATTTGATTGTGTCGATTGCGCCGCTTTGTAGGGGAGTCGTCCAATTGGTAGGGCACCGGTCTCCAAAACCGGCTGTTGGGAGTTCGAGTCTCTTCTCCCCTGTTTTTGACGAGCGTTTTGAGCGCTCGAGCGTCTTGGCGACTTGGCTGAACGTGAACGTCGCGTGATTTGTGGGAGCGTGAACGAACTCCCAAGTTTAAGTGCGCGCTCGATAGATTGATTTCGTAGCGCGCTTTTTTTTTTGCGCAAATGAAATTGAACCGATCTTGTAAACGTTTGGTTTGAATCCATTAGATCAGGTCGGCGTTTACGTTGGCTAAATATAAAAGGACTGATAAAATGACTGGCTATTTCAAGGAACTTGCGTCTGCAAAGATTTATAAAGGTGCGCAGGGGCGCGTTGCCCGTCGACTGACCCTTATTGGCTTGGTTCTTGTCTTTTTGTTGGGCGCTTATAGTATGTTTAGTTCGGCCGCTCTCGGTTCCAAAGCGTCTCCGATCGCCGCTGTTGTTATCGCCGTCGTCGGATTATGGGTTTCATTCCGTACAATCAATTATCCGACTTTTGCCGATTTCTTGGTTTCTGTTGAAGCTGAAATGACGAAAGTATCGTGGCCGTCCAAAAAAGAGCTGATGGCGAATACGAAGGTCGTCTTGATCTTTATGGTTCTGTTTACTGTGCTTATCTTTTTATATGATATCGTTTTTAGGGTCGTTTTCTCAGTATTTAACTGAAGTTATTAGTTTACGGCATAATATGCCGCGTTTTTTTAGATAAATACTTGACGATTTGTTGAGTCGTGGTAGAATAGTTCGACTAGGTGTATGTGTTTTTAGCGTGGCGTGTTGTTCCAGACCTTGATACGCCGAGGTTTGATGTTCGCGGTTTATTCGTTAAGGAATGGAAATGGCTACAGAGTTTGAGTGCGGTCAAGAAGACCAAGAACCCCAATGGTATACGCTGAAAGTTCAAGTCAATCGCGAGGATCGCGTTCAACGCGAACTTTCGCGTCGAGTTGAGCTTTACGGGCTGGGAAAATACGTAGAGCAGATTCTCGTGCCGATCGAAAGAGTCGCCGAGATTAAGAACGGGCGTAAGCGGGAAGTAAAACGGAAGTTGTTTCCCGGTTATTTGCTTGTTAAGATGATCCTGAACGACGAAACTTGGTTCTTGATGAGGGACGCGCCCGGCGTTGGAGATTTTACGGGTTCCGGCGGGCGTCCGTTGCCTATGACTCAAGCCGACGTCGATAAATTCTTTAAGTCTTCGTCTGAAGAAGGCGAGACGCAAGCTAAATTGGAAATTCCGTACCAGATTAAGACTAGAATTAAAGTTGTCGACGGTACGTTTAAAGATATTGAGGGGGAGGTAAGCGCGATCGACGAATTAGCCGGACGCGTTACCGTTAACATTCCGATCTTTGGTAGAGACACTCCCGTGGAGTTCGAATACTGGCAGATCGAAAAAGTCGAAGTCTGAGGATTACGACAGATTTCTCCCTAATCTGTCTTGTTTGACTCTACCTGCGATGCGAGTAGATATGCGTCCTTAGGACTGAATTGAATCGAAGGATTAGAAATGGCAAAGCAACTGCAAGCGATCGTCAAGTTTCATGCCACCGGAGGCAAGGCTACCGCAGCACCCCCTGTCGGTACCGCGCTCGGTAAGTATGGTTTGAATCTTGGACAGTTTGTTAAAGATTTTAATGATCGTACCAAGGCTTCAATGGGAATGAGAATTCCCGTCGTTGTTAAGGTTTATAGCGATCGTTCGTTTGAACTTGAAACGAAGAGCCCCCATTCCGTCGACCTGATCAAGCAAGCCGCCGGTATTGAGAAGGGATCGACCCACGTTCCGAAGGAAAAGGTCGGAACTGTTACCGTCGCTAAACTTCAAGAGATTGTCAAAGCGAAGCAAAAGGATTTGAACGCGAGAGAAATGGATCACGCCGTGCGTATTTTGGCGGGAACCGCTCGCAGTATGGGCGTCGACGTTGTCGATTGACGGCTTTTTTCTTGTGTTTCGCGTTTTATGTCGTAACGTTTAAGTCTTCAGTGCGTTGAATCTCGTTTACGAATTGATTTTTGATATGCGAGCGTGGAGAGAACAAAGGTAATTCCGACATAAAAGAGAATATAAATATTGAATAGAAGACAGACGATACAATGGGTAAAGTTTCTAAGCGAATGAAAGCAATGGAAGCGATGCTTCCAAAAACGAAAGCTCCGATGGCTTTGGTTGACGCGGTCTCGTTATTGAAGCAGTTCAATACGACGAAGTTTGATCAATCGGTCGAAATTTCTATGAGACTTGGCGTCGATCCTAAACAGTCCGATCAAATTGTTCGCGGGTCGGTCGTTTTGCCAAACGGTATTGGTAAAACTCTCCGCGTTTTGGTTTTTGCCAAAAATGCGAAAATGGATGAAGCGACGACGGCCGGAGCCGATTATGTTGGCGGTCCCGAGTTGGCTGCGAAGATTAAAGAAGGTTGGTTTGATTTCGACGTCTGTATTGCGACTCCCGATATGATGGGCGTCGTCGGTTCGTTGGGACGTTTGCTCGGACCTCGCGGATTGATGCCGAGTCCTAAAGCGGGAACCGTAACGATGGACGTTGAAAAGACGGTGAAAGAATATAAAGCCGGTAAAGTTGAGTTCCGTAACGATAAAGGCGGCATTGTCCACGGAGTCGTTGGTAAACTTAGCTTTGAAGCCGATAAATTGGTTGAGAATATCCAAGCGTTTATCAATTACGTGAATAGTTTGAAACCGGCGTCCGTGAAGGGCGTTTACGTTAAATCGATCGCGATTTCGGCTACGATGAGTCCCGGCGTACGCGTTTTGCCGTAATGATTCGGAAATCGGTCGATTTTTGTCAGCAACCGCCCTTTAATCGAATACGAAAACAATGAGTAAGTTTGTAAAAAATATTATCGCCGAGGATTTGAAAAAACGCTTGGCGGGCGTTGAGAACGCTCTCCTTGTTAATCTTGTCGGTATGGAAGTGAACGACAGCAACCGTCTCCGAAACGCGCTTGCTGAGAAAGACGTTCACGTTATGGTTGTTAAGAATAGCCTTGCGGCTCGCGCAGTCGCCGGCACTTCGTTGGCGCCCGCCTTTGAAAACCTTACCGGGTCGACCGCCGTATGCTGGGGCGCTTCCGATATCGTCGCTCTTGCGAAGGAAGTCGTTAAGGTTTCGAAGGAAAAGCAGTTTGCTAAATTTAGCGTCTTGGGCGGCGTTCTTGACGGCGAAGCCTTTGCCGCAGATCAAGCCGTTGAAATTAGCAAGTGGCCTACGCGCGAAGAGCAAATTGCTATTCTTCTTGGTCAAATTGTCGGCGTTGGTTCCAAGTTGTCCTCTCAACTTCTTTCCGGCGGCGCGAATCTTGCCAGCCAAATTAAACAACGCTGGGATAAAGACGGCGAAGGCGACGAAAGCGCCGACGAAGCTCCCGCCGCTTAATGACGTTAATATGTTTGCTGAAAGCGCGACGCTTGTTTGGAATTGTTAGACGAACGTTTTCAGCGAGAGAATAGAAGCAATATTTTAACGACGTCGATCTTGAATTTCTTTGTCGACGTCGCTAGTTGACGATTAAATACTATATTTGCGTAGTGTCGAAGACCACGCGTATTGGCGTTACGGTTTCGCGGATTAAGTGTGGAAGACTAGACGCAACTCACAGAAAGGAAGTTTACAATGTCCGAAGAACGCGTTTTCTCCGATGCCATCAAGGAAATGGGCGATAAGATTATGGGTATGACGCTGAAAGAAGCCAAAGAACTCAGCGATTACCTGAAGGACGTCTATGGCGTCGAGCCTGCCGCCGGCGGCGCCGTTATGGTTGCCGGACCCGCCGCTGGCGCGGACGCCGCTCCTGCAGCTGAAGAAAAGACCGAGTTTGACGTTGTCCTCGAAGACTTCGGCGCTAATAAGATCGCCGTCATTAAGGTCGTCCGCGGCGCTACCGGCGCTTCTCTTGGCGACGCCAAATCGATGGTCGAATCCGCTCCTAAAGCGATTAAGACCGGTCTTCCTAAAGACGAAGCCGACAAACTTAAGAAAGAACTCGAAGACGCCGGCGCGAAAGTTTCGCTTAAGTGATCTGAGTTGTTAATTTGAGAGCGGATATATCCGCCTTTCGACTTGGGGGTTCCTTTGGGAACCCTTTTTTTATTTCTTGATATTCTTCCCTGCGTTTTCATACGCGAACATACGTCGGCGTCTATCGAAATCAAGGTTTGAAAGATTGTATGCGTTCACGGAAAGCCGCGTATCAACGATACGCGGATTGTTTCGGCTTGAGAACGCAAAATCGAAGACGTCGGTTTAACTCTCTTGAATCAAAACTTACGCTTGCAACGACTTGCCGAACGTAAGAAAACTTTCAACGTATTAGCTTTTCACTGTTCGCGACGCATTTTTGGTAATTCAACTAATCCGCGTATCGTTGATACGCGGCTTTCCGTGAACGATTACCGAAGGAAAACGTAAAGAATTAAGATACGCGTAACTTTTTTGTTGAAAGCTCAATTTTTGTTTAAACATCAAATCAGCGAATTTTTAGTTAAAACCTCAAAACAGCGAATGAGAGTTTTAAAAGACTGCTGTTTTTATCTGTAAAAACAAAATAAACGCGCAATGCGTTATAAGAGTTTTAAAAAAGTGCAATATTATGATTAAAGTATTTATAATGCTCGTTATTGCGTGAGAAAAAACGTAATGTGCCGATTGTAGGGATTAAAAATCTTGTTTTTTTGTAAAAAACTTTCTCTGTTTTGAAAGTTTTTTTCTAAATTTTTTGTAGGGAGACTTACCCAAGCCGTCATAGAATTCCTTCTTTTTACTAGTAGAATTGTGATAAAAGACGTCTTATTTTAAAAAATAGGTTAAATATACCGTAAAACCCCCTTCTACTTTGCAATAATTCGATTATACTATTAGTTCGGCGTTTCTTTGCAAATAGAACTATTGGTTCCATAGGAGCCTGACCGGGGAGGAATACTCTGAATGGCAGTTACATCTCAACGGAAGTTAAAACTTAATGGTCGTCGTCAATTTGGCAATCATAGCACGACCTATCCGATTCCCGACTTGACTATTTTGCAGACTCGTAGTTACGCGAATTTTCTGCAAGCCGACGTTCCGCCCACCGAGCGCGCCGATCAAGGTTTAGAGGCCGTGTTACGCGAAGCCTTTCCTATCGAGAATTACGATAAAACCGCGCGTTTGGAATACGTGAGTTACGAGCTTGAAAAGCCTCATTATTCGCCGGATGAATGTCGTCGTCTACATCTGACCTACGGGCAGCCTCTTCGCGTTCGTCTGCGATTGGTTGGGAACGAAAAAGAGACGGTGGAAGAAGACGTCTATTTAGGCGAATTGCCGATTATGTTAGGCGGCGGCGAGTTCATTATCAACGGCGCCGAGCGCGTGGTCGTGAATCAGTTGCACCGTAGTCCCGGCGTCGATTTTCTCACCGAATTCGAATTGGATCGCAAGAGTTTCAGCTGTCGTATTATCCCAGAACGCGGAAGCTGGATCGAATTCCATATTTCTCGTAAAGAAACGATTACCGTTCGTATCGATCAAAGCAGTAAATTGCCCGTGATGATGTTGTTGCGCGCAATGAGCGAAAAATATAGTTCCGACGCGGACGTTCTGCGGGCTTTTTACGATACGCAAGAGGTCGTTATTACCGGCAGCGAATCCGTTTCTGAAATCGAGGGTAAAATCGCCGTTGGCGACGTTTGTTATCCTGCGGATTCAGAACACGCCGACGAGCCGATCATTGAATCTGGTCAAACTATTACGAAAGTTATTGCGGAAGAAATTTGCGTTTCCGGCGTTCAAAAATTGGTCGTGATGAACGATCAACGCAATAGATTATTGTTGAATTCGTTAGCCGAGGATAGAAGCAAGTCGCACGACGCCGCGTTGTTGCACATTTTTAAGCGTTTGCGACCGGGCAATCCTGCAATACTCGATAAAGCGCGCGACCTCTTTAACGAGAAGTTCTTTGACCCCGCGCGTTATCGACTCGGGCGCGTCGGACGTTTCCGAATGAATCGCAAACTCAAGACGAACGTTGATCTTGACGAGACCGTGTTGCGCGCGGAAGACGTTATTTCCGCCGTCAAATATCTCAATAAGCTGTGGGGCGGCGAGCCGGACGCCGAGCCGGACGACATCGACCATTTGGGAAATCGCCGTTTGCGGACGATCGACGAATTGGCGAGCGAGGAAATTCGCAAGGGGTTCTTAAAACTTCGCAGAACGGTTCAGGAAAAATTACGCGAAGGCACGGCGCCGAGAAATATTGTCAATCAGAAGAATATTTCTTCCGCGATCGACTTCTTCTTCGGGCGTTGCGAATTGTCTCAAGTCGTCGACCAAACGAATCCTTTGTCGATGTTGACGCACGAGCGTCGTCTTTCCGCATTGGGACCGGGAGGGTTAAATCGTAAACGCGCCGGTATGGAAGTGCGCGACGTTCACTCCTCTCACTACGGTCGTATTTGTCCGATCGAGACGCCGGAAGGTCAAAATATCGGTTTGATTTCGTATCTGTCGCTTTTCGCGGGCGTCGACGAATTCGGTTTCCTTGTGGCTCCTTATCGTCGAGTCGTCGACGGCGTGATTACCGATCAAGTCGATTGGTTGCGCGCGGACGAAGAACACGAAATGTTGCTCGCGCCTGCGGATACCAAGATCGAACGTTCGAGCGAGCATCCGTTTGGCGTTCTTGTGCCCGATCCTATTACCGGTCTTGTTCTGGCGCGTCACGGCGGCGACTACGACCAAGTCGTTCCGGAAGACGTTCAGTATATCGACGTTTCGCCGAATCAGATGATCGGCGTTTCCGCCGGTCTGATTCCGTTCCTTGAACACGACGACGCCAACCGCGCGTTGATGGGTTCGAATATGCAACGTCAAGCGGTTCCTCTTCTTATTTCGGAAGCGCCCGTGGTGGGAACCGGTTTGGAAGAAGCGGCCGCTATTAACTCCAGTTTGCTTGTTCGCGCGCGCAAGAGTGGGAAAGTGACCTATGTGGACGCTCGTAAAATCGTCATTAATGGCGAAGACGTCTATATGTTGCGCAAATACGCCGGGTTAAACGGTTCGACTTGTGAAAACCAACATCCGATCGTTCAAATGGGCGAGGAAGTTAAAGCGGGCGACGTTATCGCCGACGGCGCTTGCACCGACCGCGGCGTTTTGGCGCTTGGTCGAAACGTTCTAGTCGCGTTTATGGTTTGGGACGGTTACAACTATGAAGACGCTATTATTCTGAGCGAGGAATTAGTGCAGAACGACACGTATACTTCGATTCATATCGAGGAATACGACGCCGAGATTCGCGACACCAAACTTGGTCGCGAGGAATTTACTCGCGATATTCCGAACGTAGGCGACAAAGCGTTGCGAGATTTGGACGAAAACGGCATTGTTCGCATCGGCGCTTACGTAAGCCGCGGCGACGTTCTTGTCGGGAAGATTTCGCCGAAGAGCAAGACGGAATTAACGCCCGAGGAAAAACTTCTTCACGCGATTTTTGGCCGCGCCGGCGAAGACGTCAAAAACGAATCGTTGACCGTTCCCGCCGGAGTCGAAGGCGTCGTTATCGGCACCTATCACTTCAAGAGCCGCGCTAGTCTTGCCGAAGACGAACGACGTAGTTTCGACGCCGACCTTTTGCGCGTGGAAACGGAAGGCGACGTCAAAATTACCGAAGTTTTTGGCGAAATGATCACGCGGATGGAAGTTCTGCTCGATCGTTCGATTATCGCAGACGACGGAAACGATTTGGTTCAAGAACGTTCGCCCAAAGAGATCGCCGCCTTGGCCAAGACTTTTTCGTTCAAGCGTATGTGCGTGAAGAACGGAATCGATCCGAACGACGAAGTCTATCAAAAGTGCGCCGAAGTATATTCCGATTATCGGCACCGCGTGGAAGAAGCGATCGACGAGCGCGATCGCGCTAAGAACGCTTTAACGTGCGGCGAGCAGTTGAGACGCGGCGTTTTGCAGATGGTCAAGGTTTATATTGCGACTAAGCGAACGATTTCCGTAGGCGATAAAATGGCCGGTCGACACGGAAACAAAGGCGTCATTTCAAGAATTTTGCCTAAGGAAGACATGCCGTTCCTTGCCGACGGCACCCCGATTCAAATAATGTTGAATCCGTTGGGCGTTCCGTCTCGTATGAACGTCGGACAAATTTTGGAGACGCACCTCGGCTGGGCGGCGGCAAAGTTGGGGTATCGAGCCGTTACGCCCGTTTTTGACGGCGCCACGGAAGAAGCAGTCAACGACGAGCTTGAAAAGGCCGGCTTGCCGCGCCACGGCAAAGTTCAACTTTACGACGGGCGCACCGGCGAGCCGTTTGCGCAAGAGACGACGGTCGGTTACATTTATATGTTGAAATTGCACCACTTGGTCGACGACAAAGTTCACGCGCGCAGTACCGGTCCTTATTCGCTTATTACGCAACAGCCTCTGGGCGGCAAAGCTCGAAACGGCGGTCAGCGTTACGGCGAGATGGAAGTCTGGGCGCTTGAAGCCTATGGCGCCGCGTACACTTTGCAAGAGTTGATGACGGTTAAAAGCGACGACGTGGAAGGAAGAACGAAGATTTACGAAGCGATGGTCAACGGCGCCAACACGTTGGAAGCCGGAACGCCCGCTAGTTTTGACGTCCTCGTCAACGAGGTTAAAGGCTTGGCGCTCGATATGGAACTTGTGCCCGTCGAAAGTCGGGATATGTTCCAGTCGGCGATTCCGATGGGATTTCCCCCTATGTAATTTGACGTAATTTGACGCGATCCCGCTTTTGAGTAAGCGGGGCGCTATTGTCGTGATAAGCGCGTTGCGATCAAGTCGAATTGTGAAATTCCTTTGATCAAATTTTTCTTTCGTTTGATCGTTACGGCGTCTTTTTTAGGACGTCAACGCGCAAAACAGAAGCCGGTTCAACATAAGACAAATTGACGCAAGTCTTGAAGCGGCGTTTTCGAATTCGTTTTTGAGAGGATTCGAGCGCGTTCAAAATTTAAGCGTCGAGACAACAAGGTATTCGAAACGAGGACGACAGTGTCAAACAACGGCGACGGAACATACGACCGAATCAACGATTTTAACGCTGTTAAAATTAGTCTTGCGGATCCGAAAAAAATTCGAGAAAAGTCCGAGGGCGAAGTTAAAAAGCCGGAAACGGTCAATTACAGAACGTATCGACCCGAGCGCGACGGGTTGTTTTGCGAGCGTATCTTTGGACCTGAAAAAGACTGGGAATGTTTCTGCGGCAAATACCGCGGAATGAAATATAAGGGCGTGACTTGCGAACGTTGCGGCGTTCAAATTACTCATAGTCGAGTTCGACGCAAGCGAATGGGGCATATTGAGTTAGCCGCGCCGGTCGTTCATATTTGGTTTTTCAAGGCGGCTTCGAGTCGTTTGGCGACGTTGCTTGCAATGAAAGCGTCGCACTTGGAAAAAGTCGTTTATTTCCAAGATTACGTTGTGACCGATCCGGGCGACACGCCTTTGAAGATCGGCGAACTTCTCAACGAAGAGGACTACCGCAAGAACGTTAATGATTACGGTTCCGAATCTTTTAAAGCGGAGATGGGCGCGGATGCTATTCGCAAATTGTTGCAACGTCTTGACGTTGTAGAATTGTCGAAGCAACTGCGCGAGGAACTGAAAGAGACGAAGTCGAAGCAACGTAAAAAGGAGCTTATCAATCGTCTAAAGTTGGTGGAAGCCTTGCGTAATTGCAAGCACGAGAATAATCCCGCGTGGATTGTGCTTGACGTTATTCCGGTTATTCCGCCCGATTTGCGACCTTTGGTAATGTTGGAATCCGGTTCTTTTGCGACGTCCGATTTAAACGACCTCTATCGACGTATCATCAATCGCAACAACCGCCTAAAGCGACTTGTCGAACTCAACGCGCCCGACGTTATCATTCGTAACGAGAAGCGTATGTTGCAACAATCGGTCGACGCGTTGTTCGACAACATGCGTTGTAAACGTCCTGTTCTGGGGTCGAGCAATCGTCCTTTGAAATCCTTGACGGATATGATCAAAGGCAAGCAAGGTCGTTTTCGCGAGAATTTGCTCGGCAAACGCGTCGATTATTCGGCGCGAAGCGTTATTGTCGTCGGACCTCATATGCGCTTGCATCAATGCGGTCTTCCGAAACAAATTGCGCTAGAATTGTATCAGCCTTTCATTATTCGCCGTTTGCGCGAGTTGCGCCATGCCGATACGATTAAGAGCGCGAAAAAGATGCTCGAGCGTCGCGACGTCGAAGTTTGGGATATTTTGGAAGAAGTGATCCAAAACCACCCGGTTTTGTTGAATCGCGCGCCGACGTTGCACCGCATGGGTATCCAAGCGTTTGAGCCTATGTTGATCGAAGGCAACGCGATTAAGTTGCATCCTTTGGTCTGTAAAGGTTTTAACGCGGACTTCGACGGCGACCAAATGGCGGTTCACCTTCCGCTGTCGTTAGAGGCTCAAGTTGAAGCTCATACGTTGATGTTGTCGACGAACAACATTTTCAGTCCTGCAAACGGCAAGCCGATTATCAGTCCTTCGCAAGACATCGTTATGGGGTGTTACTATATTACGATCGATTTGCCGGGAATGAAGGGCGAAGGAATGAAGTTTTCGTCCTTCGACGAAGTTATGTTGGCGTATTCGCTTGGAAAAGTGCATTTGCAGGCGAAGATTTGGACGCGTATGCCCAAAGGTCGTTACCTTAAGAGCGACCCGTCCGTTAAAGCCGGAACGCTCTTTGAAACGACGCCCGGTAGAATTATTTTCAATCAGATTCTTGATTGGAATCAACCGGGTCGAGAAATTTCCGACGACGAGAAAGCCCAGCCCTTCTATAATATTCCGCAACAATCGAAAGAGCTTGCGACCGTTATTAGCGACTGTTACGAATTGAACGGTCGACGTCGAACGATCGATTTGCTTGATCGAATGATGCGACTTGGTTTCGAAGAAAGCACAAAGAGCGGTTTGTCTTTCGCGGCCGACGACTTGATTACGCCGCCCGAAAAGAAACAGATTATGGAGAACGCCGACAAGGAAGTTCAAGGACTTCAAGAGCAGGCGGATATGGGGGTTATTTCCGACGACGAACGTTACAACAAAGTTATCGACGTTTGGACGCGCGTTCGTCAGGAGGTTACGGAGAAGATGTTGGATTCGTTCCGTAACGACGTTCACCTTTCGGAGGAAGAAGCGATTAAGGTTGGCGCCAAGAAGCGACGTCCTTTCGGTTACGTTAACCCGGTATATTTGATGGCGCACTCCGGCGCGCGCGGCGGCGACGAACAGATTCGTCAGTTGGCGGGTATTCGCGGACTTATGGCGAAGCCGAACGGTATGATTATCGAGTCTCCCGTTCGCGCGAACTTCCTCGAAGGTCTTAATGTTCTCGAGTATTTCAGTTCCACGCACGGCGCGCGTAAAGGTCTGTCCGACACGGCGTTGAAGACGGCGGACTCCGGGTATTTGACGCGTCGTCTTGCGGACGTGGCTCAAAATTGCGTCGTTACGACGTTTGACTGCGGCACTAAAAACGGTATTAGCAAAAGCGCTATTCCCGTCGGCGACAAGAAGATTCCGCTTTCGCAGTCGATTTTAGGACGCGTTACTTGCGACAGCGTAGTCAATCCGACGACCGACGAAGTAATCGTTCGCGCGAACGAATTGATCACCGTCGAAGTCGCGCGTAAAATCGAAGAACTGGGCATTGAGAAGTTGCGCGTGCGCAGTCCGATGACTTGCGAAGCGGAACTAGGCGTTTGTTCGCTTTGTTACGGCATGGACTTGTCGACGAGCAAGCTGGTCGAAGAAGGAATGGCGGTCGGCATTATCGCCGCGCAGAGTATCGGCGAGCCGGGCACGCAGTTGACGATGCGCACGTTCCACGTCGGCGGCACCGCGTCGCATAGCGCGGAGGCGAATGAAATTAAGACGAAATACGCCGGTACGATTCGCTTTGCGAAGATGGACGTCGTCGACAATCCCGCGTTGGGCGGCAAGTTGGTTCTGAGTTGCAAAGCGGACGGCGGCGTTGAGATTTGCAATAAACGCGGACTGACGCGCGAGACGTATTTGACGCCTGAAGGCACCGTTTTGAAGGTTGAAGAGGGACAACAAGTCGAACCCGGTCAGGTTTTGGGCACGTTGGATCCTCACATCAAGTACGTTATTGCCAAATCCGCCGGTATCGTGCAGTTTGGCGACGTTGTGGAAGGAGACACGGCAACTTCGTTCGTCGACGAAGCGACGGGCGCTTCGCGTCTTTCGATCGTTGAACTGAAAGGCGACAAACGACCTCACATCGACGTTCGGTCTTTCGACGGGAGCAGAATCAACGAAGGTTATCAACTTCCTAGTAAGACTCAAATCGACGTCAAAGACGGTCAGTCCGTCGAACGCGGTACGATTTTGGCAAGAATGCCGCAGAATACGAGCGGAACGCAGGACATTACAAGCGGTCTTCCGCGCGTTACGGAAATCTTTGAAGCGCGTAAGCCGAAGGATCCCGCGATTATTGCCGAAATCTCTGGCGTCGTCGAAATTTCCGAAAAGCGACATCACGGAAAGAAAGTCGTTATTGTTCGCAGTCAATCTGAAGTCGGCGGCGAGCCGATCGAACGTATGCACGAAATACCGCAAGGAAAACACATTCGCGTCTTCACCGGCGACGAAGTTCGCGCGGGTCAGCCTTTGACGGAAGGGCTCCTTGTTCCTCACGATATTTTGCGCGTTTCCGGCGAAGAAGCCGTTCAGAATTATCTGGTTCAAGAAGTTCAGAGCTTGTATCGTAGCCAAAACGTCGGTATTAACGACAAGCATATTGAAATTATCGCTTCGCAGATGTTGCGCAAAGTGAAAATAGAAGACGGCGGCGACACGACGTTGCTTGCAGGCGACGTTGTCGACAAACACGTCTTTATGCGGCGCAATAAGGAACTTGCCGAATGCGTCAAGATTGAAGATCCGGGCGACACCGATTTCGAAAAAGGCGACGTCGTCGAGCGCGAAGTCTTCAACGAGAAGAACGATCAATTTGTTGCGGAAGGAGGTCGACCCGCGACGGCGAAGAAGCCTAAGCGCGCGGTCGGAGCCACGCAGTTGTTAGGTATTACGAAGGCGGCCGTTCAGAGCGACTCCTTCTTGTCCGCCGCGTCGTTCCAAGAGACGACCAAAGTTTTGACGGAAGCCGCTTTGGCTTACAAAGTCGACCGTCTTGTCGGGTTGAAGGAAAACGTTATTTTGGGACGTCTTATTCCTGCCGGAACCGGATTCCAACGCTATCAGAAGGCGCGTTGGAGCTATCGGCCCGGCGTGTTGGCGAGTTTGGCGACGACGGGCGACGACGGCGAGAGCTTCACGTCGCAACTGCTGGACGATCCGCAAAGCGGAACGCCCGGTTTTGACGGACTTGGCGCCTTTAGTACAGTTTCCGACGAAACCGCTTCCGAATCCGCGCCTTTTGACGAGAATCAAATGTTTCAATCGGTCGATTTTATGCCCGAAGACAGTTCCGCAGTCGACGCTTCTGAATTGAGCGATATGGGATTCTCCGACGTGGACGGCGACGTTCAAGGATTTGACGATTCGGAGGAATAAACTTTTGTCGATTCCGTATCGGACGAAAAACTCGAACGATCGATTCTTTGGTCGTTCGAGTTTTTTATTCGAAAAAACATAAAAAGATTGAGAAACGACCGACCTCTAACGACGTAACTTTAGTCTTTTGCGAGTTACGGAACGAGACGTTTCCGCTATATTTGAAGGAGAACCGTCTGTTTTGCGTCGCGCGACGGCTAATAGAACGACGAGCCTTGCGCAACTTCCGACGATAAGCCCCACCCACAGACCGACGTCAAGAAACGAATCAAAATAATTCGTATAAAGTCCTGTTTTAAACGCCGCGTAACACGTCGCGGCGATTAAGGAGATTATCTTGTCGTCGACTAGCAAAATACAAAGACAAGTTACGATTAAAGCTAGGTTGTGGGAATATCCGAGATTATAAACGTCAAACGCAAATAAGTTGAACTCCGAAGCGTATAGGAGGGCGCCAAATAATATTATCGTTGTTTTCAAAGCCAACGCGCTTTGATTTGACTTTGAATCGTATTTTACTCCTTTTGCTTGGCTACGTTTGTTAGGAAGACCGCGCCAAATCCAATAGTATGACGCCAAACACACGGAAGAAAGAGCTGGAACGTCGTAAAACGCATAAACGTAACCGACAATACCGACGACGTTAAACAGGGTCGGCGCAAACGCAAGAATCGTCGTTATAGAAAAGATCGCGACCCGCGCTTTCCGCGTTTTCCACCAAACGCCGAATATTGAGCCAATAAGAACGGAAACTCCTAACGTTCCCCATAGGTTGACGATCAAAGGCATTGTTTTTCTTTCTCGACGGCGTTTGGGTCGACAGAGTAATCGACGCCCGCCAATATTTTTGATAAGTTGACTATTTTGATAGATTTACGCTTATAGGTATAACTAAGGAAAGTCGTCGCGCCTAAGGAACAAATCGACGGATAAGAAAATTCCGCGTTCGGTTCGTTTTCAATTGTCGCCGCAAGTTTCCACTGGGACGGATCGGAAACGCGACAAAGCCAAACGCATAAACTTGCGCGTTTGGTCGACGTTGGATTGCCGACAAGCGCCAATACGTCGTCGTTTAACTTGAACGCGACGACGCTGGAGTCTGGATTGTCTAACGGCAAGTCGGAACAAGACTTCCATTTTTGTCCTCCGTCGTTCGTACGCGAGACCCCGATTTTTTTATTTGGAGTCCTCAAAAACGCCAACGCTTCTTGGGCATTAAGAGGGACTATAGACGGTTGCAACGCAGGTTGATTACGATAAATCGGCGTTTTTACGCGTCGAATTAGCTTGCCTGAAGCGTCGAACGTTAACGCTAGTCCATATTTAGTCGAATGTTCGCAGTATGCAGGTAAAAGGAAAGCGTTCCTATGCAACGGGACGACTGGCGTTCGAACCAACGAACTAATATTTAGCAGGGGCGTCGTTCGTAATCTTCGAAAAGGTTTCCAAGTATCGCCTTGGTCGTCGGAATAGGAATAGTTAATAGAAGCCCCCGACCAACCGCCGTAAGAAACGCTTGCAACAAAAAGCCAGAGTCGTTCGTTTTGCGCGTAGACAACGGGATTGCCCAGTTTGCGAATGCGTCGCGCCACGTCGCGTTCCAAACGTTTGCGATCTAACAACACGCCGACGGGCGAGATTTCGCCGTTAATTCCGATTTGCGTTCCATATATTTTTACGTCTCTCGCGCCCTCGCGCGTTCCTCCGTACCAAACGACAAATAATTTGTCGGTCGACGTTCGAGCGATCGAAGACGAATGGCAAGATTTCGTTTCAACAGGAACGAAAAGCTGTTCGAACGCTTTGTTATCGTTTGCCGACGAGTCTTTAAACATACGACTTTGGCGACTATAAGCGTCTATCGAACAAGCGGCAAAAGACTCCGCGTCTGGTTTAGTCGTAGCGATCAACGTAAATACGACAAAGACAAGGAGAATAGATCGATAGTTGGCTTCGTATATTTTGATTATTGGGAACATCATTTACGTTTGTTTGAAAAAGTTTTGAGACGAAGTTCAATCTATACGATAGAAATTCGAAAACAACGATATTTTTTCCCTTCAGACGATAATTGGAAACGCCTGAGTTTGGATTGTGTCGATATTATCAAAAAAAAAAAATACGCAAGAGGCGTCGATCGTTTTGTTTAAACGGGAAGATAATTGCAACGAGTAGAAACTCGAAAGGATTTATGAAGCCTGTCGTTTTTTGGTTGATTACGTTATATTAGATGGGAAATAGCGTGAATTGTAAATATTCAGGTCGTCGACTGACGATTAAAACGAAAGACGATGAAACTCGCGTTTTCAGCGTTGAGAACGGCGTATTGTTGAGCGACGCGTTGGATTCCGTTTTTTTTCAAGTCGAACGACTTTGCGGCGGACGAGGCGTGTGCGGCGCCTGTCGCGTGAAGATTGTCGAACCCGACGGAACCGTTCGCAACGTTTTGGCGTGTCAAACGCGCGTGGAACGCGATTTAACGGTTTTTTTCGAACCGAAAGTTCTTCCCAAGATTATTACGCCTGAAACGAGTCGTTTTAATGCGGAGAAAATTGAGCCGACGGCTGAAGAAACTCAAGGCGAGTTAGGCTTAGCCGTCGATTTGGGAACGACGACGCTCGTTTGCACGCTCGTTTCTCTTGTTACGGGACGCGTTCTTGACGTCGCTTCGACTCGAAATCCGCAAATTTCTTTTGGAAGCGACGTTATTTCGCGAATAACCGCCGCCAACGATCCGAACAAGACCGAGCGGATGCGTCGTTCAGTCGCTCGAGAAATAGGAAAGGTCGCATACGCGTCCACGCGAAAATTACGCCTAGTCCCTTCGTCGATCCGTGAAATTATCGTCGCGGGCAATACGGCGATGGAACTTCTTTTTGTCGGAAGGGACGTTCGCCCCTTGGGCGTCGCGCCTTTTGATTTTGGCTCGAAAATCTTTCCCGCTTATCAAGCCGACTTTTTTGATTGGGGCGTTTCTTTTAAACGTTCGGCGCGCGTTCGTATTTTTCCAATTATTTCGCCCTTTGTCGGCGGTGATTTGCTTTCCGGCTTCGCACGATTACGTCGACTTGGCGCTTTTGACGACGACAAAACGGCTCTTTTGCTTGACGTTGGAACGAACGGAGAAGCTATTCTATCGCGAAAAGGTCGCTTTTTTGCGACTTCGTCGGCCGCCGGTCCCGCGCTTGAAGGAAGCGAAATATCCGTAGGCTCGTTGGCGGTTTCCGGCGCGATTTATTCGCTTCAAGCGAACTTCAAACGCAAAACGTGGATTCCGCGTTGGTTTGGCGACGGCGCGCCGAGGAGTCTTTGCGGCTCTGGTTTGATCGACGCGTTAGCCGCCGCGCTTGATTTCGGTTTGATCGCGCCGAACGGTCGAATACGAGAGGCGGACTCGCTCGAAATTAAATTGACGGGACGAATCGATTCGTCGGGAAAGCGCGCGTTGTTACTGACGAATCCTCCCTACGTCGACGATCAAGGCGTATGGTTAAATCAGCGCGACGTTCGACAGGCGCAACTTGCGATCGGAGCTATTAAGACGGGTTTGCGCGCGCTGTTAGAAAAAGCCGAAACGAACGCCGACGAATTAGACGCCTTTTATTTATCGGGCGGGTTCGGATCGTCTCTCGACAAATATTCGGCTCGACGCGTCGGATTAATTCCTAGGGACGTCTCGCTTGAACGCGTTTGTTATTGCGGCAATTCTTCGCTAGACGGCGCCGTCGACGCGCTCTTAGGACGCGTCGAATGGGATCGCCTTTCCGAGTTATGCGACTCCGTTGAAAATATAGACTTGGCGACGCTTGAGAATTTTAGCGGGATATTTGCCAATGAAATCCGTTTTCCCGATTTAAGTTAAAAGCAAGACGCGCAAGATTCGCATAAGGAGGATTAGAAGCGTTCGTAGGACAGAAAAAACTTGCGAAGCCTTGACGCGCTGAAAACGGATAATCTTTTCAGCGGCGTCAAGAGAACCGTCGTTACGTCAGTCGGCGGTTGCGCGTCCCGTCGCAACGTCAAATTCGTCGACCGCCGGCACTAACATTGCCAGCGACGCGAAGAAGTATGCGGCGACGACGGATACGAAAACCAAGAACGGCTTGCCTAACATAAAGCTAGTCGCGGCGTAAAACGTCGCGGGCGGCAACGTAAAGGAGGCGAGCGCGATCGCTTTGGACGGGTTTCGCGCTCCTAACGCGACGTACAAACCGATCCCCCCCCCTAACATAAAGGCAAGGAACGGCTGAAGTTGCGCTTCAAACGACCCGCTAAACGCCAACATCGTCCAAATACACACCGCGACGCCGACGAATAAGAAGAAGACGACGCCCAAACTTGTCGCGGCGGCGCTACGCGTGTTTTCATATTGCAAGCCGATATGAACGCCGATCGTCGCAACGAACGCGTAAAGGACGAGTATTCCTATGAGCAGATAACAAGCCGTCGAGGGGGCGACGGCTCCCTTATAGCCGAGGTAACCGCATAAAAGCAACGGAAAAATCGTCGCTTCTTTCATATTGTAGAAGGCGCCTAACAATTTGCCGTAAACAAACTCTTTAGGAGACAAGTCGCTCGCCAGTAAGAGCGGAAAAGCGCCAAGGTCGCGTTCGGACGTCAGCGATGCGATCGACTGCGCGTTGAGTAGGAACATCGAAAGAAGAATTAGCGGAATAGTCGGACTCGCAAGTTGAGCGAACGAAGGCGTCGCCGTAGTCGTTAGCGTCGTGTGAAGCGAAACCGCCGCCAAGACGAAGAGCAGGAAATAGACCGCGCGAATAATAAACGTCTTGCGTCCGTAAGCGCGCGTGCATATCTCGCGCCACAGAATCGGATTGTCCCAAACTTGTTTGGCTTTTCCGCTAGACGAGATCGACGGGTCGACCGCGTATTTTCCTTCCGGCGCCACGCCCGTTTCGATCGATTCTTGAGTCGTCGTTCCCGATTTTTGCGCGAGTACTTCGCGCGCCGCGACGGCGACGCCCGAAAGACCTTCGCGCGTTTCGACGTCGCGCAACGTTTCTTCGACGGCGAAGAGGTTGTCGGTTAATTCTTGGTAGGGATTGTCGTCGCGGGCGCCGGTCGCTTGCGCGCGACGTTCCGCCGCTTCGCGATCAAGACGCGCTTGGATCGCTTCTTGTCGCCACGTGTCTTGTTCCATCGTCGCGTTTTTAATCGTTTCGCGCGACGGGTTCCATACGCGCGCCATAAGAATCGCGCACCCGTTGATAAAGAGCGTCAACAGCGCGTAAAAACCGAGAAACGGGGCGATCGGTTTGAGAGTCGATCGCACGGCTTCGCAGAACGAAGCGGCGGTTCCGAAATCGTCGGGACGCGTCGCTAGAAGAATCGCGCGCCACGGACTGGCCATATCGGCGATCGCCTTCGTTGAAAAACCGAACCAAGCGTCGCCGACAAACCCGCGTCCGACGACTTCCCAAAATCCTAACCAAATCGCCAATACGAGGATAGTCGTCGAAAGCGCTTGAAAAGTCTTATCGCGCCAAAGGGCGATGCACGAACCAAGCGATCCTCCGACAAACGTCGCGAAGAGCGTCGTCAGAAACACGCGCGCCACTTGGGCGAACGAGACGCCGCCAAACGCGACTGTCGCTAGTAAAATCGGAAGCGAAACGACGATAAAGACGAAGATTTCCAACAGCGCCGCCGTCAATTTGCCAAGGACTAACTCGCTGTTCGACAGACGCGTCAAAAGCAGGAGTAAGAGCGTCTTTCTATCTTTTTCCTGACCGACGGCGACTGCGGCAAAAGTCGCCGCGAAGAAAAGCGCGACGACTAATTGAAGGGGCGCGAGCAGTCCGAAGAGCGACGCGCCGAAACGCGCAAAGTCTCCGACGTCTACGATGCGTTGCGATCCGCAAGCGACTAGCCAAGCGGCGCTGATCGCCAAAAGGAGAAAACCGCCGTATACTCCGCGCCCAATATAAGTTTTATCACGTCGGGGAGCGATCGTCGCTTCGCGCGCGAAAACTGGACCAATTAACATCGTCTTAACCTCGAATAGGAATCTTTTGTCGCTAATCTCCGCGTCCACGACGCGTTCCGTTTATTATAACGCGCGGGGGCTTCTCTCGCAAGAGGCGTTTCCAACGCGTTATCTTTCCTTTATCGTCAGAAATATGCTTTTTCTCGTGTTTTTCAGCGACGTTTTGCGTCTATAACGCGTTAAATTTGTCGATCATACGAGCAAACTTCAAAATTTTTTTTCTTTTCCTACGCACGTCTTGTTTTCGGTCGTCGCTTTTGGTATAATGAGGACAAACGGAATTATAAACGCGCGAATATTGGCGCGTTTGGTTTACTGAGCGCGCAATTTAGCGTCTCCGTAGACGTTTGGAACAAATCGACAATTCTACGAAAGGGACGTTATGACTCTAAATTGGAGACGACTTTCGGTTTGTATGGCTGCGACTGTCGCGTTTTCGGCGTGTTTAATTATGCCGTCGCGTTCGGAGGAACCTAACGTTGGCGAACTAGAAGCGCCAAACGCCGAGACGCAGGAGGCGCCCGAAAAGTCTAATGAGAACGATTCCATTGAATTTGACGAAAACGCAAACGAGACGGAGAGCGAAAATTCGGAGAGCGAAAATTCGGAAAACGAAAAGTCGGAAAGCGTTGAAGCGACGTTGGAAAACGCGGTTGAGCAGGAAGTGAACGCCGCCGGTAATTCGCCGGAAGAATTACTTGATCTCGCAACGGAATTGAAGTTGTCGGCGTCCAATTTGCTCGACTTAACGAAAGTTATTTCGTTGTGCAACAAAGCGGAACAACAAGGGCTTGACGAAGCGAATCTTGAATTTGCCAAACAGTTGCGTCTTTCCGCGCGTCTTGATCGCGGTCTTGCCGTCGCGCAACTCTTTTTGAATCCGGATCTTCCCGTTGAACAGTTGCCCCGAGGGTGGGAAGGCTTGCGCGACGCCGCGATCGGCGATTTGGAAGCGGCGTTGGCAGATTCCGCTGAAACGCCCGTCGCGCAACTCGCGATCGGTCGTCTTTATATGCTTGCGGAACGCGACGAGGACGCGAAAAAGGCGTTCGACGCGTCCGTCGTTGGAGAGGACGCGGACGCGGACGCAAAAGTTCTCGCGTATATGTTCCGCGCGCTTTTAGAAAACGATCCGCACGCCGCTTTGCCCTTCGTCGAGAAAGCCGTCGCGCTTGGAACGACTTCCGAGCCGCGCCTTTTTTCTCAATATTCCGCTTACTTGCAACTTCTTGATCGAACGGACGAAGCGCTGAAACAAATCGATCGCGCGATCGAACTTGCTCCGAACGAACCGACGTACAAGAAGGAAAAAGCGATTTTATTGGCGAAGATCAAGCGCGTCGACGAAGCGCGCGTTCTCTTTGACGAGGCGACGAAAGATTCGGGCGAGAAACTTGATTTGATGGTTGAAAAAGGACAGTTTTTGGCTTCGATCAACGATTTTGACGGCGCGTTGGCGCTCTATACTGACTTGCTCGAAAAATACGACGGACCCGGACTTTATTTCCTTCGCGGCGCTCTTTACGCGCAACAAAAAGACTTCAATAAAGCGTTGGCGGACGCCAATCAGGCTTTGCGACGCGACGGAAATCTTTTGCCCGCTTTGCGTCTCAAAGGAATCGTCTACGTTCAGATGGAAAAATACGACGACGCCGTTCGTACTTTTGAACAGTTGAAGCGTAAATCCAAGGACGCCGAAGGCAAAATTGAGGCGACGACCCAAATTGCATACGCTATTTCGAAGCAGGGGAAATACAAGCGCGCTTCGAGTATTCTGAAAACCGAGTTAGAGAAGAATCCCGACAACGTTGAACTATTGCGTTCCTTGGCGGATATGGAACTTCTTTTCGGACACTGGAGCGAAGCGGACTCCCTTTATAAAAAATTGCTTGAATTGGATTCGAAAGATTCCGGCGTCTTGAACAATTATTCATGGTTGCTTGCGACTTGCCCGGACGAAAATTTCCGCGACGCCGCGCGAGCCCTTGAATACGGCAAGCAGGCCGCCGAAGCGACTCTTTACGCGACGCCCCATATCCTCAGCACGCTTGCCGCCGCATATGCGGAAAACGGCGATTTTGAAAGCGCTAGAAAATGGTCCCAAAGGGCGGTTGAACTTGGCGAGGAGGAAAAGCACGAATCGCTGGAAGATTTGAAAAAAGAACTCGCCTCATACCAAGAGAACAAGCCGTGGCGCGAGACGTCGGAAGTCTTGAAGGAAGTCGAAGACGACGCGCGCGAGGAACAAAAAGATCAAGACGAATCAAAAGACGAGTCTTCGCAAGAAAAACAGGAAGAAACGCAATCCTGACGTATTGTCGGTTCGTTTGCTTGTTCGTTTTTTTCGCACGTTTTAACGTTCGAAAAGAACGAGCCGTCGGCGTGAAGACGTCGTTTTCTTTTTTGCAATATGCAAGGGGTTTTTAGTATGCAGTTCGCTTCGTTTTCTTTGACGCGTCGCCTTTTTTTAGCGTCGGCGTTAGTCGCGTCGTTTTTCTTTGTTTCTAATTCGTCGTCGCGGGCCGACGAGCCTAATTTTCAACAGATTTCGAACGTCGTCTATAAAAAGGTCGGCGATCGCGAAATCAAATTGAATCTTTTCCTACCGATAAAAGACGGTCAAACGCTTAAAGGCGAGCCGCTTTTGATTTTCCTCGACAGCGGATGTTGGTATTCCGAAGAACCGGGCAACGGCGGATTATGGCGCAGTATCGGCGCGATCGAACGCGGTTTCGCGATCGCCAGCGTTTCGCATCGTCCGATCAGTGAAGCGAAATTCCCGGCGCAAATGGAAGACGCGCGCGCCGCCGTTCGTTTTTTGCGTAAACACGCGTCCGAATACGGATACGATCCCGAGCGTTTTGCCGTCGCGGGCTATTCCAGCGGCGGAAACCTGTCTTTGACCCTCGGTATTTCCGACGAGAAGTCGATTTTCAACGTCGGCGACAATCTCGACGTTTCCGGGCAAGTTCAACGCGTTGTCGACTACTATGGACCCGCCGATCTTGCTTTGGTTTTCGAACGTTACTCTAAACAAGCGATCGACTGCATATACGACGCTTTCGGATTTGATCGCAAACTTGTCGACAAATCGAACGAAGAATACTACGCCAACGTTCAAGAACTTGCAAAAAAATACTCGCCCATTACCTATGTCGACGAAAATTTTGCGCCGACGTTGATTTTCCAAGGCACGGAAGATCCGCTTGTTCCGTTGAGTCAAAGCGCGCTGATGTTTGAAGCCTTGCGCGTCGCGGGCGTTCGTTCGCAGTTGATAGTCGGCGACGGCGGCGTTCACGATCCGCGAACCGTGACTTCGTTAAATATGGCCATACGCGAGATTTTTGAATTTTTGCGTTGGTGATTTGGTATTTTTTCCGTATTTTTTTGAAAAAAACTTGAAAACAGGGCGGCGGCGCTTTATAATTAACGGCAGTGCGCGCGACGACGTAGAAATCGCGCGTTTTGGTCATATTCGGCGTTTTACCGTCAACAGAGCCTTCTAGAAAGGACTATCCCTATGCGACGTCAACATTTGTTTCTTAGCGTTTGCGCCGTCGCGGCGTTAGGTTTCGTCGTCTCTTCACCCGTCTCTTCACCCGTTTTTGCAACGTCTTTGCCGCAAGACGCGCCCGCCGCCGAGGCTTACGTCCTTGACGAGGAGATTTTTAACGTTCCGGAGGGCAAAGATTCCGCGTTCTATCAAGAGCGTTCGAAAGCGATCGACGAAGCGGTGAATAAGTACGCTCAAACGAATCCAAAACAAGAGGAACTTAAAGCCGTTCTCGCCAAAGCGAACGCCGCGATGAAGACGATTCAAAAGAGTCTCGCTTTTGCCGAAGACGTCGCCGCGAACGAATCGATGCGCGCGTTGCAAGTCTATTGCATGGGGTTGGCGCGCGAAGACAATCTCGACGAGCTTCAGGCCGTTTACGAGTCGGAATGCGCCAAAGGCGAAAGCGCCAAGTCGCGCGCCGATTATGTCGGACTCTTGCTCGACCAAGTTCGCGTTCAACGCGTCGGCGAAGCGGGCGACGCGGAAGCCTTGGCGAAGTTGGGCGACGAACTTATTGAAAAATCGTTGAAAGTCAATCTTACGGCGCAGTATATGTCGCAATTTGTTCAAATGGTCGCTCAATTTGACAAAAAAGTCGGCGACGATATGACGAAAAAAGCCGTCGAAGCCTTCAAGAATTCGGGCGATAAGTTGCGCGAGCGCGTCGGTATGTATTTGGAAGGCGAACAACGTTTTATGAATCTTGTCGGCAACGAAATGCTTGTGGAAGGCGTTTATCTTGGCGGCGGCGAGATCGAATGGGAAAAATATCGCGGCAAGGTCGTTTTGGTCGATTTTTGGGCGACTTGGTGCGGTCCGTGCGTCCGCGAGGTTCCAAACGTTCTAGCTATGTACGAGAAATATCACGACGCCGGATTTGAGGTTTTGGGATACAGTCTTGACTCCGACCTTGAAGCTCTTGAAAAGTTTGAAAAGGAACGACAGTTGCCTTGGAAGACTTCTTCTCGAAAGTTGTCTTGCGAATCCGATGATTCGAACGCGAAAACATACGTTGATTTGACCGCCTATTACGGAATCAACGCGATCCCGACGATGGTTCTGGTCGGTAAAGACGGCAAAGTTCTCGATACGAACGCCCGCGGCGAACACTTGCAAGAATTACTCAAGGAACAATTTCCCGACGTTAAATGACCTCCGAATGAAGACGTTATAACGAATAGCGCGACGTCAACGTCTGTTTGACGTCGCGTTTTGTCGTTTTCTCGCGTTGAAATTTGTCGAAGTCGCGCCGGTATTCCTCCTTTTTGTTTGTTTTTTGAGACGCGATTCTTGACGCCTAGGGGCGTCGTCGGTTATACTGTAGGTTCCGTCGACCTAGAGGAAAACGAACGCCGAACGTTAAAGCCTTTGACGTTTCTTTTCGCCGGACGAATCTGTTAGAATTTACCGCCGCGTCCATTGGAGCGCGTCCTTAGTTTGTAAAAGAGCGATTTATGTCGGTTCCCGAACAACAGCGTCTTTCCTTTGAGCGTCCCATCTTTGAGATGGAGGCGCGTCTCGAATCGTTGCGCAAGAGCGCCAATTCTCCAGAAATACGAGACGAAGTTCAGCGTCTAAGACTGGGACTTGCCGAGTTGACGCGCAAAATTTACGCTAATTTGACCGCTTGGGAAACGGTCGAGGTGGCGCGTCATCCCGAACGGCCGCAAACCGCCGATTATCTTGATCTTGTTTTCGACGATTTTGTCGAATTGCACGGCGACAAAACCTTTGGCGACGATCGCGCGATACGCGCTGGCTGGGCGAAATTAGACGAGTTCAAGACAATGGTAATCGGTCATCAAAAGGGACGCGATTCCAAAGAACGAATTCAATGCAATTTCGGTTGCGCGCATCCTGAAGGGTATCGTAAAGCGTCCGCCAAAATGCGTCTTGCCGCGAAATTTGGACTTCCGATTATTTGTTTTATCGACACGCCCGGCGCTTATCCGGGCATAGCCTCCGAAGAGCGAGGCGTCGCGCAAGCGATCGCCGAATCGATGTTCGAAATGTCGACTTTGCCAACGCCTATTATTTGCGTCGTCATTGGCGAAGGAGGGAGCGGCGGAGCGATCGGCATTGGGGTTGGCGACCGAGTCGCTATGCTTGAATTTTCGTACTACAGCGTGATCAGTCCCGAAGGTTGCGCCGGTATTTTATGGAAGAGCGGCGACTTTAAGGACAAGGCGGCCGAAGCGTTAAAATTCACCTCGAAAGATTTGTTGAAATTTGGAATCATTGATTCCGTTATTGAGGAGCCGCTTGGAGGAGCGCATCGCGACCACCGATTGACGGCGTTGAAGTTGAAACAATATTTGAGAACTCAGTTGCGCGAATTGACCAAGACGCCCGTCGAAACGCTCGTCGAACGACGTTACGAACGCTTTCGGAGTTACGGCGTCTTTGAACGCGAACAGGCGAACGCGTTGGAAGCGTCGGTTTTGTCGGACTCGAACGAAGACGTCGCGCGTTCTTAATTGTTTCAGCGACGTCGGCGGTTGAATGGAGAGCGTCGCGTCGAAAGTAATTGTCGCGAGATAGGGCAATGTTAACTAGACTTCTCACTTTTTCGCTTCAAGGCGCGTCGGCTTGTCCCATAGACGTCGAAGTTGACGTTCAGCCGCCCAAGTTGGTCAACGATATGCCTAAAGAGGGCAAAACGCGAATCGTTGGGCTTGCCGAAACCGTCGTGCGCGAAAGCGCGGAACGCGTCAAAGTCGCGATCGCAAATTCCGGCTTCGGCATGCCGTCGGGCGACATTGTGATCAATCTTGCGCCCGCCGATATTCCAAAGCAAGCGTCTTCCTTTGATTTGCCTATTTCCGTCGGCATTATCGTCGCCTCGGGGCAGTTTTCTCTTTATCGCGCAAACGAGTACGCCGTGATTGGGGAACTTGCGCTTGACGGGACGACTCGTCCTTGCCGCGGCGCCTTGGCGATGGCTCGCGCGGCTAAAAAAATGGGGTTGCGCGGCGTGTTGACGCCCGAAGAGAACGCGCGCGAGGCCGCTTTGGTCGACGGCGTCGACGTCGTTCCCATTTCTAGTCTCAACGAGGCGATCGGTTTTCTGAGCGGCGAGTTGGAAATCGAGCCCGTCGCGGGACTGACTACGGACGAATTCGATTCGCTCCTTACATACGACGTCGATTTTTCCGAAGTGCGCGGTCAAGAAACCGCCAAGCGCGCAATAATGATCGCGGCGGCCGGCGGGCATAATTTGTTGATGTTCGGACCGCCGGGCGCGGGCAAGACGATGTTGGCAAAGCGTTTTCCGACCGTTTTACCTCCTTTGACGCTTGACGAGGCGCTTGAAACAACCGAAATATATAGCGCGGTCGGCAAAACGTCGAAGAACGTTCCGCTGATCGCTACGCGTCCCTTTCGCGAGCCGCACCATTCGATTAGCGAGGCGGGACTCGTCGGAGGCGGTTCCAAGCCTTTGCCGGGCGAGATTAGTCTTGCGCATAACGGCGTGTTGTTCCTTGACGAGTTGCCCGAATTTGACCGTAAAACGTTGGAGGCGATGCGTCAACCTCTTGAAGACGGCAAGGTTACCGTTTCTCGCGCGCAACGTTCGGAGACTTTTCCGGCTCGTTTTGTTCTCATAGCGGCAATGAATCCCTGTCCTTGCGGGTATCGGGGCGATTCGCGACGAAATTGTCGTTGCACGCCCAAGCAGGTCGAACGTTATATGGCGCGAATTAGCGGTCCCTTGTTGGATCGTATCGACCTTCATATTGAAACTCCGCCGGTTCCTTATCGTAAACTTGCTTCGACGCAGGCGAGCGACGCGAGCGAGTCGATCAGACAAAAAGTTTTGGCGGCTCGCGCGGTGCAAACCGAGCGTTATCGCGGTTCCGGCGTCTTCGTCAATTCGCAGATGAAGCGCCGCCATCTCGAACGTTGGGCAAGACTTGACGACGAATGCGGCAAAGTTCTGGAAACGGCGATCAACGAATTTGGTCTTTCGGCTCGCGCGCACGACAAAATATTACGCGTCGCTAGGACGATAGCCGACTTGGCAAACGAGGAGAATATCAAAGCGGAACACTTGTGCGAAGCGATCGGATATCGCGCGCTCGACAGAAAATTGTGGAAATAAACGTTTAATAGAAACGCCAAGTTTCGAGCGTCGTCGCGACGAACGAAAGAAAACGCGTAGAATTTTTACTCAGGGGACGGCGAATTGAGTTCTCAGAAACCGAAAAATACAAACGACGGCGCGCGCAAAACAAAGAACTCAAAACGTTCGCGCGAGGAATTTGTCGTCGATTCCAATTCGCTGGAAGGGCAAGAGCTAGAAACGCTCGACTACGGTTTGTTTGACGAGCGTCGTTCGGAAGGCGTTCTTTACGCTCCGAGGTCAAAGGAGTTCTGGAAACGTATGGCGCGCGGGTTAGAAGCGCTAATTAAAACGGGAAACGTCGGAGCTTATTGGCGTTTGGCGCGTTTATATGAAGACGGTCGCGGCGTCAAACGCGATTGGAAACGTATGCTCGAACTCTTGGAACAAGGCGCGGAGAAGGGGGAGCCGAACGCGACTGCGAGATTAGGGCTGTGTTACGAATATGCGATCGGCGTCGCATACGATCCCGAACGCGCTTTGAAGTATTACGAGAAAGCCTCGTCTCTTGCCGACGATTTCGAACTTGTCGGCTTGGCGCGCGGAAGGCTGGTCGCTAAAAAAATCAAAGAATCGACGAGATTTGTCGTTTTACAGGAAAAACGCAAGAAGAACCAAATCGAACGTTTTGAATCGACGTTTGTTACAAACGATCCCCAAGACGCCGATATAATTTTAGACCTCTTGAATCAAATTCAAGATTCTTGTTCCGCTTACGCGTTCTATCGATTGGGTCTTTTGATTTCCGAACTAGGACGTCCCGAAGTGATCGCGCAAGTTTTTTCCTACGATTTATTGCGTCGCGCGATCGAAATTTGGCATGCTGAAGCAAAGGCGGGGAATCTTACCGCCGGCGTTTGTCTTGTCGAATTGATCGACTCGGGTTTTGTCGAAGAGTTAACCGAAGGCGACGTAGACGAAATTTTGCAAGAGGCTATAAATTACGATTACGCGCCCGGAACAACGCAAGTCGCGCTAAAATTGGAGGAACAAGGACTCGACGAACTCGCGTTGTCCCTCTATCGCAACGCTTGTAAGTACGATTGGCCCGGCGCCCTGCTTAGGGCGGGGTTGCTGGAACAAAATTGGTTGCGCGACGAGGACGCGTCGTTCCTACATTTGCAACGGGGCGCGGAGCTGAATCACGCGCCTTCGATCTATTTCTTAGGCGAACATTACTGGAACGCCGAAAAAAGACGGAATCGACGTCGCGCCGTCGATCTGTTTAGACGAGCGGCGGAGATGAATTTGGGCGTCGCGCAAGAACGATACGCCGATTATTTGAATTCTGAAGAACGTATGACGATCGACGGGGCGCCGCCAAATCCGAAAGAAGCGTTTCAACTGTATGAACGCGCGAGCGAAAACGGTCGCGAGCTTTCGCGAGTTTCATACGCCGTTATGCTTTACGAGGGCGAAGGCGTCAGGCGAAATCGTAAAAAGGCCGACAAGCTCTTTCAAGAAATACTCCAATACGGCGAGCCTCAAACAAAAGAAGCGTTGGCGATGCGCTTTTTAGAGAATCCAGGATACGAGGACAAAATCGAACTGGCGATCCGAACTTTGGAAGAAACGGCGCAAGATTTGTCTTCTTCTTGCGTTGTTTTGGGATTATGTTACTATTCTGGAAAACACGTGCGACGCGACAATAAACGCGCGGCGGAATATTTTGGCAAGGCGACCGCCGAAGGCGAGCCCGTCGGGGCGATTAATTTTGCCCATTGTTGCCTAGTTGGAAACGGCGTAAAGCGTAATCTTGTCGTCGCGGAATATTTTTTGCGTTTAGCGGCGTCGTTGGGCGATCCAGTCGCCGCTTTTCAACTTGCCGAGGTATACGCGCGCGGAGAAATAACGCCTCAAAATTGGCGTTGCGCCTTCGAATGGTACAAAACCGCCGTCCAAGGGGACAATAACGACGCGCTTGTCAAACTTGCCGAATGTTATTGGAACGGCTTGGGAGTCGAACGCGATTACGATGCGGCGATCGACCTTTGGAAAAGGGCGTCTACGCTTGGAATAGAACAAGCGGCGGAGGATGCGGAACGCGCGGAATTAGCGCGTATGGTTCTGAATATTTTTAAACAAGGAAACGACCAAGACTCCAAAACCGCCAAACGCGTCGTCCGTTCCAAACAAGGTTCTCAAAGAGACGAATAATTAATGGCGCGAAATCAGACTACTTTTTTTGACGCCGACTATCCAGCGTGGGAATCTTATAATCCGGCTCGAAAGCGTTTAGTGGCGCGCGTCGTCTTCGTCGACGGTCCGAACGGAGAATTTGATTATCTTGTTCCCGAGGCGTCGCGTGAAAAAATAGCGCCCGGCGCGCGCGTTCTCGCGCCTCTTGGCGCCAAGAATCGCAACGTCGTCGCTTATTGCGTTTCGCTTGAGGAACGAGACGTCGACGATTGCGGCGGAAAAAAAAACGAGCTTCGTTTGCCAAGCGACGCCTCGCGCGAGTCGCAAGCGTCGCCGCTTTTTGCCGCTCTTGGCGACGACGTGGAAAAGACGAACGAGATTGATTCGACGTTAAGCGGAGACTTGTCTTCGTCTGAGAAAAAATCATTCCGACTCAAGGAAATCGTCGGCGTCGTCGACGAACGCCCTCTGCTTTCTTCCAAAATGTTGGAACTGGGACGTTGGCTCTCAAAGCGTTGCCTCGCTCCGCTTGGCGCGACGCTCGACGGTATTCTGCCCGCCGGCGTGCGCGATTCGATCGGAGCGCGTCTGACTACGGTTTACGAACTTGCCCCCGACGTCGACGCTAAATTATCGCGAATCGACTCCGTTAAAAACAAACGTCAATACGATCTGCTGACGCCGAAGCAACGTTACGTTCTCGACGAGCTTAAACGTCAAACGGAAGCGCCGACTCTTTCCGAGTTGACGCGTCTTGCGAAATGTTCGAACGCGCCGATAACCGCTTTGAAAAATCTCGGTTTGATTCGGGTCAGGCGCGTTCGTCGCGTCAGCGCTTTTTACAACGAATTAGTCGCTTCGGAAAAACAAGAAGAAGCGACTAAGCCGCACGTTCTGAACGAAGATCAACAAAAAGCGCTCGATTCGATCGTTCAAGCGTTGCGCGAGGAGAAAGCGCCGACCTTTTTACTGCACGGAGCGACTGGAAGCGGTAAAACGGAAGTCTATATCCGCGCTATTGAGGAAGTTGTTTCTTACGGAAAACAAGCGATCGTGCTTGTTCCGGAAATTAGTTTGACGCCGCAGACCGTTTCAAGATTTCGTTCGCGTCTAGGCGCGGTCGCCGTTCTGCATAGTCGCTTGACCGATTTGGAACGCAAGGCGGAATGGGAAAAAATCGCGTCGGGACGCGCGCGCGTCGTCGTCGGAGCCCGTAGCGCGATCTTTGCGCCGACGCGTCGATTAGGACTAATCGTCGTCGACGAAGAACACGAGACGTCGTTTAAGCAGGACGTGGCGCCTCGTTATCACGCGCGCGTCGTCGCGCGTTATCGTTCGGAGCGGGAGAACGCGCCGCTAATTCTCGGTTCCGCGACGCCTTCGCTGGAAAGTTGGCGCAACGTCCAGTTGAAAAATTACGCGCTCCTTTCTTTGCCTCGTCGCGCGCGCAACCTTCCTCAGCCGCCCGTGTACGTCGTCGATATGCGGACAAAAACGGCGTCGGGCTTTTCCTCGGGCGCGTTGTGTCGTCAACTTTGCCGCGACGTCGAACTCGCGCTTGATTCCGATCCTTCCAATCAAATCGTTTTGCTTCTCAATCGTCGCGGGTTCTCGACTCATATTCAGTGTCCCGCTTGCGGCGAGACGCTCAAGTGTCCCGACTGCGACGTCGCTTTGACTCATCATATTACGCAACAAATCGCTCTTTGTCATTATTGCGACTACCAAATACCCGCGCCAAAGGAGTGTCCTTATTGCGGGTTTGCCGGAATTAAATACGGCGGATTTGGCACGCAGAAATTGGAGCGTGAATTTTGCGCGCGCTTTCCCAACGCGTCCGTGTTAAGAATGGATTCCGACACGACGCAGGCTAAAGACGCGCACGAGAAATATTTGTCGGCTTTTAGACGCGGGGAATATCGCGTTTTGCTTGGCACGCAAATGATTGCGAAAGGGCTCGATTTTCCAAACGTCGTTCTTGTCGGAATTATTAACGCCGACGTCGCTTTGCACCTACCCGACTTTCGCGCCGCCGAGCGAACTTTCAATTTGATCCTTCAAGCGGCCGGACGAGCAGGACGAGGCGACAAGGAAGGAAAAGTCGTCGTACAGTCGTATTATCCCGATCACCCCGCGATCCGCGCGGCGGTTAACGGCGATTACGAAGGATTCGCGCGCGACGAACTTGCCGCGCGCCGTATGTTGGGCTATCCGCCCTTTACTTCCGCGATTCGTTTTGTCGCGCGCGGACCCGACGAACGGGAAACGGCGGAATTTGCGCAGACGTTGGGGGCTTCGTTGCGCGACGCGATCCGCGACGTCAATTTGGCGCGAGGTTACGATCCCGAGGCGGAAAAAAAGAAAATCGAGGAAGAAGGACTCGGCGAACCTTTACGCGACGCGTCGGGTCGAAATTTTGTTTCGCTTTCGGTCAAACGCGCGCGTCCGCCTCTTGTCGCTAGAATTTTAGGACCGGCGCCCGCGCCTTTTGCCAAATTGAGAGGAAATTTCAGGTTTCATTTGCAAATGATGGGAACGCCGAGCGCGTTGTTGCGCGAGGCGACAGAACGCGTCGTCGACGCCAAATTGAAGACGCCGCGCGACGTTCAGTGGATTGTCGACGTCGACCCGCTGGACTCCTTATAATTTACGTTTAACGTCGTTGTAGAAAGAGATTTGTTGAAAATGGCGTCGATGATTCGACCCTTGGCTTTAATGTGTTCTTTCGTCGTCGGGTGGTTCTTTCCCGAAGGCGCGGTTTTGACGTTCCTTATTCCTTGGTTTGTCCGTTTTATGCTGTTTATGGTCTTTTTAGGACTAGACGTGCGTAAAATGGCGTTGCGTCGCAGTCATTTTGTTATTTTGGCTCTCAATATCGCGATTAGCGTCGGCGGTTACGAGGCGTTGTTCCTTTGCGGCGAATCCTATCGAACTTTGGCGCTTGCCGTGTTTTTTGCCGGAATGGCGCCGACGGCGACCGCCGCGCCCGCGATCGCAAGTTTTCTCAAAAGAGACGTCGAATACGTCGTAACGGGTCTTCTACTCACGACGTTCGGCGTAGCGGTCGCCTTGCCCGCGTTGCTTCCTTGGGTTCTTGATACGGAATTGACGTTCGACGCCTTTTTAAACAATTTTCTTCACGTCGCGCTAAACGTCGCGGGGACGATCGTCGCGCCGATTATCGTCGCGCGTTTATGGCGTTTTATCGTTCCAAGTAGCAAAACGTGGACGAAGCGTTTTAAGAATTGGACGTTTGCCGCGTGGGTTTTAATGGTGACCGTAATCGCGTGCCGCGCTTCCGAATTTATCCAGAACCCCGCCAACGGCGTGCGAACGACGATCCTTTTGGAAATTGGCGCGCTTTCCCTTGTCGTTTGCGTCGTCAATTTCGTTTTGGGGTTTGTCGTTGGCGAAAAAGGCTTGCGCGAAGAATCGAGTCAAACGTTAGGACAGAAGAACACCGGCGCGCTGATCTATTTCGCCTCCTTATACGCCGATCCGATAGTCGCGCTTGGTCCTACCGTTTACGTTTTGTGGCACAATACGTGGAACGCCGTTCAGTTGGAATTTTTGGCGATTAAAGAGAGACGAACGCAAAAAGAGAAGGCGGTGCGTTCACACGACTATTAATTCGCGCCTCGAATTTGTTTTTCTCAACCTTTCCCTCTAGATTTTCCCATCCCATCCTTTACGTCGTATAAAAAGTATGGCGCCCGTTCACGAAAAACCGACGATTTCGAAACAAACTGACGCTCTCTCGCGTAATCAACGCGTTTACAGTCCAAAATCAACACTTTTGTAAAGCGTTTGGGTTCGAATGCGCAGATTTTACGGCGTCGTCTTGTTCCAGACCAATCTCCGCAATGAATTGCGGAGACTTTCAGCGAGCTGTTACGACTATTTCAGTTATGTCTTTCGGTTTGCTTTGCCGCCCTTCTTGACGATTACTATAAAATCGGGCATAATATAGAGCTAAATTTGCGTCGCGCCGACTTCGTTTTGTCGACGTTTGGACTTTTGTCGATTCCAAGGGCGCCAAGAATTGACGACTACGTTTATTTTTTAAGGGGACGGACAATGAAAAAGACGTTTTTGAAGCTCGCATCGGAATATTGCGATCCTCAAACGGCTCTTTTTCATATTCTCCCTATTCCGTATGAAGGAACCGTCTGTTTTAACAAGGGCGCGCTCAACGGCGTCGACGCGATTCTTGACGTTTCCGATCAGTTGGAATATATCGACGAAAAATCGCGTCGTCCCTTTTGGCGTTTCGGCGTCTATACGCACGAGCCGATCCCGGCGGCGGAGACGCCTAGGCTGGAAATGGAACGAATTGAAGAAACGGCGCGACGTCTTGATTTGTTTCGCTTCGGACGGTTTCCTATCGCGCTTGGCGGCGAACATTCGATTTCGGGCGCGTTGATTCGCGTCGCGGCGGAAAAATACGACGATTTGAGCGTGATTCAGCTCGACGCGCACGGCGATTTGCGCGACGAATTTGGAGAAGCGGGGCGGGATTCGCACGCTTGCGTTATGGCGCGCGCGTTGGAAGTCGTCGATAGCGTCGCGCAGGTCGGAATACGTAGTTTTTCCGCCGAGGAATTCGAACGTTTTCCTAAACAAGTCGACGATTTTATCTCGCCCGAGGACGTCGAAGACAATTTTGACGCCGCGCTTGAAAAGATTTTATGGCGTTCGTCGCAGAACGTCTACCTTACGATCGATATGGACGTTTTTGATCCGAGCGTCGCGCCTGGCGTCGGCACGCCGGAGCCCGGCGGGCTGACTTGGCGCCAAGTCGTTCGTCTTGTCGATTCGATCGTCGCGGCAAAGAGCGTGATCGGCGCCGACGTCGTCGAGACGGCGCCCCTTGGCGGAACCAACGTCGTTACGGAATTTACCGCCGCAAAGTTGGTCGCGAAAATTATGAACGCCGTTTCGATGAAAAAAGGATTTTGAACGTCGATTTTGAACGTCGATTTTGAACGCCGATTTTGAACGCCGAAAGCGTTAAATATAAGTATTGCATTGGTTTAGGCGAAGGACGCCGCGAAACGCGTCGCGCCGTTTGTTTGTTAGATTTACCGTCAACGCGGAGAATAAAAAATGTCCGAATATCGTCTTGAACACGACTCTATGGGCGAAGTCCAACTTCCTAAGGAAGCCTATTACGGCGCTCAAACGCAACGCGCCGTCGAGAATTTCCCGATTTCGAGTCGTCCCGTCGCGCCCGAATTGATTCACGCTCTTGGACTTGTCAAGATGTGCGCCGCGCAAGCGAACGCGAAACTTGGTCGAATTACCAAAGGGCGTGCTCCTTTGGATCAAAAGGAAATCGACGCGCTTGTTCAAGCGGCTAAAGAAGTCTCCGAAGGTCGTTTCGATTCCGAATTTCCGATCGACGTCTATCAAACCGGTTCCGGCACGTCGACCAATATGAACGCGAACGAAGTCATTTCCAACCGCGCCCTTGAAATCGCCGGATACGATCGTTTCTCGCAAAACAAAAAAATTCACCCGAACGACCACGTGAACTGCGGACAGTCGACGAACGATATGTTCCCGACCTCCATTCACGTCGCCGTCGCGACTGGAATTCAATCGCGTCTGATTCCCGCGCTCGAGAAATGCCGCGCGATTCTCGCCGCGAAAGCGGAAGAATGGAAAGACGTCATCAAGATCGGACGAACCCACTTGGCGGACGCCACCCCGATGACTCTTGGACAAGAATTCGGCGGCTTTGCGCGTCAATTTGAATTGGCGATCGAACGCGCGAAAGAAGCGGTCGCGCAAATCGTCGAACTTCCGTGCGGCGGCACGGCGGTCGGCAGCGGCATCAACTGCGATCCGAAATTCGGGTCGACCGTCGCGGCGCTTCTCGCCGAACAAACCGGCGTCGCGTTCTGCGAGGCGAAGAATCACTTCGAGGCGAACGCGCAACGCGACGGACTTGTCGCTTGCCATTCGTTGCTTAAGGCGATCGCTTCCACTATGTCGAACGTCGCGAACAATATTCGTTGGCTTGGCTCCGGTCCTCGTTGCGGTTATTACGAAGTCGTTCTGAAAGACCTCCAGCCCGGTAGTTCCATTATGCCGGGCAAAGTCAATCCGGTTATCTGCGAAAGCCTGATGCAACTTTCCGCGAAAGTCGTCGGCAACGATTCGACGATCTCCCTTGCGGGCGTTTCCGGCGGTCAGTTCCAGTTGAATATCTTGATGCCCGTAATGGCGGACGTCGCGCTCGATTCCGTTCGTATTTTGACGGGCGGCGCCAACGTTTTTGCCGACAAGTGCCTCGAAGGTTTGAAGGCGAATCCCGAAAAGTGCGCCGCCGCCGTCGAACAGAGTTTGTCGATCGTCACCGGGCTCAATCCTTACATCGGCTACGAAAAAGCGGCCGCGCTTGCGAAGGAAGCCTTTAAGTCGGGTAAGACGATCCGTCAGTTGTGCGAAGAAAAAGAAATTCTTCCGCCCGACCAACTGAAAGAAGGACTCGACGTCGTGCGTATGACCAAACCGCTCGACAAATAATTTCTTTTTTCGTTTTCGTAAGTTTTGGACGAGGCGACGACTATGCTATCGGAAGACTCCGCGCTTTACCAACGCGCTATTCGATTTCTCAATCGACGAACGAACTACGAGACTTTCAAGTCGATACCGTATTCGCAGATGGAGAAGTCGTTGGCGCGACTGAGAGAATTTTTGGACTTTCTCGGCGCGCCGGATCGTCGTTACGCGATCATATGCGTCGCCGGGACGAAGGGGAAAGGGTCGGTCTGTTCGGCGCTTGATAAGATTTATCGCGCGGCCGGGTTTCGCGTCGGACTTTTCACTTCGCCCCATATCGACGAAGTTGTCGAACGTTTTCAAATAGACGGTAAGAATTGCGATAAAACGCTTTTTGCCGAGGTCTTGTTTAACCTAGCGGAGCGCTGGAAAGAGTTTGTCGTTAAACGTAAGAAGTCGCGTAGAGAATCTTACGAAGGCGCTTTAGGCGGTTCGTTGGGCGAAAACGAAATCGGACAAGAGCCGAAAATGACTTTTTTCGAGTGGTCGTTGGTTCTTGCCGTCGTTCTTTTTGCGCGCGCTCAGGTCGACGTCGCGATTTTAGAAGTCGGAATGGGGGGGCGATTCGACGCTACAAACGTTTGCGACGCCGACGTTTCCGTCTTGACGAGCGTCAGTTACGACCATTGCGAACAGCTTGGTCGCACGATCGCGGCGATCGCTTCGGAAAAATTGGGAATAGTTAAAACGAACGCCCCGTTGGTTTGCGGAGTCGGTTTTTCGAACGTCCTTTATCCGGGCTTGCTTGAAGCGCGCAAGGAACTGGAAGCGCAGGCGTTGGAGACGGCTAAGTCGATCGAATTGGGCGATGGAAAGAAAAAACTGTCCGTCGTTTGCCGACGAGAAAATTTCACCTACGCGATCGAGCCGGAAACGCTCGTTACGCCCGACGACGTGGAGACGGCGCGTAATTTGGCGCGCGAACGCGCCGCGAAATTTAACGCGCCCTTCTACGCGATCGAATCGATTTCCCCGTTCGTCGCCGATTTGCCGACTCCGCCCTTTGATTCTGTGAAGCGTTGGAACTTTGAAATAGCGCTGAAGGTCGTCGACGTGTTGGCGACGCGAACGACCGCGCCGAAAGGACGACCGGGTTCCGACGGCGCTCGACCCGTTCGACAATTTCCCGTTTCGCGAGACGCGATTTTGCGCGCGGCCTCTAGTTTTGAAACGCCCTGTCGCTTTGAAGTCGTTTCGACGAAGCCTCTTGTCGTCGTCGACGGCGCGCATAATCGCGCTTCGATCGCCGCGTTTATGCGCGCTCTTAGCGAGCGTTATCCCAAACGTAAATCGAAGATTATGTTTGCGATTTCCGTCGGAAAGGACGCGCGCGGCATGCTGGCGGAAATCGCGCCTTTTGCCGACGAAGTAATTTTGACGGAACGCTCTTGCGAGATTCGTTCGGAGTCTTTGCCGGAACTCATTCAGGCGACGGAAGACGCCTTGGACGAAGTATGCGCGGAGGACGCGCCCCTGCGAAAAATATTCAGGGTCGTGCCCGATTATCGCGCGTTCTTAGCCGATTATTGTTCTCGACCGAATCAGACGAGCGAAATTCTTTGCGCGGTCGGCTCCTTCTATTTTGCCGCCGAAGTCAGAAGAATCGTTCGTAGAGAATAGAAACGCTTGGCGTTTTTAAAGAAAAAGCGTTTTGATCGCGTCTTGGCGACGCCAACGCGACGTCGCTCAAAACGCGTCGGTTCTTGCCTATTTGTCGCGCACCAGACCGGGCGCGACGTCAAGGTCTAATTCTTCAAAAAGTCCGGCTTTATAACGTTCGATCGCGATCGCGCCCATAACCGCGTTGTCCGTGCAGAGCTTAGGAGGCGCGATATAGAGTTTGAATCGATATTTGTCGGACGCTTCTAGCGCTTTTTCACGAAAACGCGCGTTTGCGGCGACTCCGCCGCCGACGCACAACGTTTGGGAACGATGTTTTCTCAACGTCTGAACCGCTTTTCCGACAAGGCAGTCGACGACCGCTTCTTGAAAAGACGCCGCAATATCGGCGCGTTCTTGTTCCGTAATATTGGCTTCCGTAAAGTCGACCTTGCCCGCGCCGACCAGTTTGTAACGAACCGCCGTTTTGAGTCCGCTAAAACTAAACTGGGTTCTTTCCGGGTCGTTTAACATCGGACGCGGGAAATCGTAGGCTTTCGGATCGCCTTTTTCCGCCGCTTTTTGTATCGACGGTCCGCCGGGATACGTCAAGCCCAACATTGCGGCGACTTTGTCGAACGCCTCGCCGGCCGCGTCGTCGATCGTCGTTCCAAGCAGTTTAAAATCGATCGGTCCGTTGCAACGGTACAGGCTGGAATGACCGCCGCTGACAATAAGACCGATGCAAGGGAACAATTCCGCGTCGTACGCCACGCGACACGCGTAAACGTGCGCCTGAAGATGATCGATAGCAATAAGAGGCTTTTCGGCGGCTACGCAAAGGGCTTTTGCCGCCGAAAGACCGACGAGAAGAGAACCCGCAAGACCGGGCTGATTCACGACGGCGATCGCGTCAAGTTCGCGAACGGTAAGACCCGCTTGGTTTAACGCGTCGGATACGACCGGCAAAATCGCCTCAAGATGCGCGCGAGACGCTATTTCCGGAACGACCCCGCCAAAACAACGATGAACGTCGATTTGCGACGCCAAAGAAGCCCCTAATACGTTGCGATCTCCGTCGACGACCGCCGCCGCCGTCTCGTCGCAACTCGATTCGATCGTTAGTATTTTCACTGTTTCGCCCTAACGTAAGTCTTGCCTTTGCGCGACGACGAACCGTCGACGACGCGCGTCGATTAATTATCGCGCGTCGGGCGAATTTGTCAAGAAAGGGCGCGTTCGAACTTACTCTTCCTGCTTGACGATGCTAACGTAACGATTTTTGGCTTCGCAAAGAACGCGTTCCGCTTCGCAAGCCGTCTCGTATTCGGGCGAGCAACCCGCGTCAAGAATTGCCAGCGCTTCTTCAAAACGCCCCTGTTCGCGCAAGAGTTCGACAAAGAAGGGCGTCTCTTCCGGCGTGAGTTCTTTGCACAGCTCGTACAATTTGTCGAGATTTTCTTGCCATTTGGCTTTGTCTTTTGCGTCTTTCCAAAGCGCGGCGTCAAATTCTTGTTCCGACGCGACGACCGTGCTAAATCGAATGCGGTCGTTGTAGTTCCAATAGAGCGCGACCCGCGCTTTGTATTCCTGCGTCTTCGTTCGAGCGTAGCCCGAATCAATAAATTCGACAATGTTTTCGATCGGCATCATTTCAAAGGAAGGCGCTTGAGACAATTCCTCCTTAGAAACGGCGCTTGGGTCGACTTTTTCCAACTCTTCGATCCAGACGTATTGTCCGCAATGGGGACAACGCGAGAAAAAGGGCGTCGACGGGTGTTCGGGCGCGACGACTTTTGAGTCGGAAAAATAAATCGCGCCGACGGTAGAGGTCTTCGCCAATACTTTCTGTAAAACAATTTTCCGACACTTCGGACAACGACGTGCGACAGGCTGTCCATATTGCATAATCGATCCCCTTATTGCTAGCGAAAACGACGAAACGTCAAGGCGCGACGCGCCCTGAACTCCTCCTTTAATTTTATGCCAAACTGAACGTAATTTCAAGCGTTTTTTGAAAAGTTTTTAGTAAGCGTTCACGGAAAGAAAGCAAGATTTCCAATCGTCGCGTTAATTTTAGAAAAAACACGACTGTCGGAAACTTTGCGCAACCTTCTGCGAAAGTTTGTCTTAATTTTTATCGTCGCGCGTCGTCGCGTCGTTCGTAAGCGTTTTGTCGACGTCTTCTAATGAAAAGAGATTTTTTTCTTTTTCAGTTGTTGAAAGAAAAATTTTTTCCCTGTATAATATAGTCGTGTGGACGAAGAAGTCGGATCGACGTTTGCGTCTTTTTTACGCGCCGCGAGGACGTCCCTTTGAAGCGCGTTAAGAACGCGGCGCGTCGTCGATTCGAGGAATAAGCGGAGCGATAGGGCTTTCAATGTCGAGCAATATTTTAGATTGGCGCGTTTTTTTCGGAATCGGGTTGTTGCTATGCGGGACGTGTTTCGGTTGCGCGCAACGCGAGAAGCCGATTCCTTTTTCCGAGTACGGCGAGACGATCGATCATTTGCCTGTCGTTCAAGACTTGCCAAGTTCTTTTCCGATCGCCGATGAAATCGAAACTAAAGAGTGTCACGTCCGCGAGGAAATGGAAAGTAGCGCGCGACACAGGCTTTACGAATCGCAAGGTCGAGCTATGGAACTTGGCGACGACGAACACGAACACGGGCATATTCATTAACGAGGCGGCGACGTTCCGTCGGTTTGGGCAAGCGTTTGTCGCGCGAATATATGGAGAAGACGTCGATGATTTCAAAAAGAATCGTTTGGGTTGCGGCGATCCTACTGGCGGCGGTCTGGGGGTGTTCGCATAACGAAAAAAATTACGTTGAAATAGAAGACGAGTCGACTAGCGCGCCTAACGTAGAGAAAGACGCGTCCGTCGAAAAGACGATTCAAACGAAGGAGGCGCCTGTAGAGTCGGCGTCTGCCGAGACTGCGACGAAGGACGCCAATTTGAATATGTCGACCGTCGCGCCGAAATTCGACGACAAGGGCGTTTCCGTCGACTTGACCGGCGTTAATTTCGACGGAATCGACGATCCCAACGAATTTGGACGTTGGGCGAAAGTCAAAGTCGTTCGCGGCTCCGGCGTCTTGACTCCCAACGCGTTAAAAACGTTTTCAAAAATGTTCGAGTTGACGGAATTTCTCTGGCGCGACGCGCAAGTTTCCGACGAAGCGAACGTTCCTTTCTGTGCCTTTGCGGGATTGCCGAAATTGAAAAAAGTTCGTCTGACGAATTGTCGTTACGTCGACCGCGACGAATTTCCGCATTTTGTATTCGCGCTTGGCATAAATCCTAATTTAGAGGAACTAGACCTCAGCGGCTCGCCGACGCGCGCCGACGAACTCGCCGCTTTGAATTACGAAATCAACTTCCAAAAGTTGACGCGTTTGAATCTCTATCGAACCAAGATTGGGGACGCGGGCGTCAAAGGGATTCTTCCGTTGAAAGACAGGCTTGTCTGGCTCAACGTGGACGACGCGGGAATTACGCCCGAGGCGGCGACGAGTCTTGAACAATTCAAAAAGTTGACGTTTTTGCACGTAGGACGTTCGACGCTAGACGATTCGTGCGTCGAGTCTCTGGCAAAATTGACGAATTTGAAAAAAATTCACGTAACGCGTTGCGGAATTACCGAGTCGGGCGCCGACAGGCTCCGCCGGGCGCTTCCAAATTGCGAAGTCGTTTCCGTGCCCGAAAAATAATCGTTTTTCTCGGCGCGCGTCGTTTTCGCGCGTCGTTTCTTTCTCTCTTTTAAAATTCCTAGGTTTTTTAGATGAAAAAATTTAATCTCGTTTCTTTCGTCGCGTCGACGTTGATCGTCGCGTTCGTCGCGTCGGCTTCCGCGCAAGACGACGGTTTCGTTTCCATTTTCAACGGCAAAGACCTGACTGGGTGGAGCGGCGATCCGAATTTGTGGTCGGTTGAAGACGGCGCGATCGTCGGTCAGTCGAACGAAACGGACAAAAAAGTTACGCAGAATCAGGCGTTGTATTATACTGAAGACCTCGACGTCGGCGACTTCGCTATTAAGTTCGACTATAAAATCTGCAAAGAGGGCAATTCCGGCTTGTATTATCGCGGCTGGTTCTTGGAAACGCCCGAAAAATGGCGAATGGGCGGTTACCAAGGCGACTTCGACGGTCAAGCGACTTACAGCGGAATTATGTACGGCGAAGCGATGCGCGGTATTTTGGCGAATTTGGGCACGGTGAGCCGCGTCAGTCCCGACGGAAAAATCGAAGAAATTCAACGTTTCGCGACGCCCGAAGAAATTCGTGAAAACGTGAAAATCGAAGATTGGAACCATTACGAAATCGTCGCGAAAGGTTTTGTTTTCGTTCATAAGATCAACGGCAAAGTTACGAGCGTTTTTGTCGACGAAGACTCCGACGACGTTCGACGCAAGAGCGGCGTCCTTGGTTGGCAGTTGCACGTTATTCCCGGCGGAATGCGCGTCGAAATCAAAAACGTTTATTTGAAGAAGCTCTAAAAAAAGTTTATTCACTCGACAAAGCGCGCCGGTCGTTTTTTGCGTCTTGGCGCTATTTTTAAACGATTATGAAAACGATCCGATTGGGAACGCGTCCAAGCGCGTTGGCGTTGTGGCAGGCGAATTGGACGCGCGAAGCGTTGGAAAAACTTGGCGTCGACGTTGAAATCGTCAAAATAACGACGAGCGGAGATTCGAATCGAACCGACGCGATCGCCAATATCGGCGCGCAAGGCGTCTTCACGAAAGAAATCCAGCGCGCGTTGCTACTAGGCGAAATCGACGTCGCCGCGCATAGTCTCAAAGACTTGCCCGTCGAGAAAATCGCAGGCTTACGTCTGACGGCGACGCCCGCGCGAGCCGATAATCGCGACGTCTTCGTTTCGAACAAATACGCGACGCTCGACGAATTGCCGCAAGGCGCCGTCTTGGGCACGAGCAGTATGCGGCGTAAAAGTATGGCGTTGCGGTTTTGCCGTCAAAAGTTTGGCGAGCAAGACGCGGATACGACCTCTTGGGACGTTCGCGATATTCGCGGGAACGTGGAGACGCGTTTGCGCAAGTTGGACGAAGGCGAATACGACGCGTTGATCTTAGCTTCGGCGGGCTTGACGCGGCTTGGACTAGGCGATCGCGCGCGCGTTTTTCTGGAACAGCCCGATTTTTTACCCGCGGTAGGACAGGGCGCTTTAGGGCTGGAAACGCGTGAAGACGACCGCGAAACGAACGAATTTGTCGAACGTCTCAACGACGCGCCGACTTTTTTGAGCGTCGTCGCCGAACGCGCTTTGCTCGCGACGTTGCAGGGCGGTTGTCTTGCGCCGATCGGCGCTTGCGGCGTCTTAGGCAAGGCGGATTCCGTCGAGATTTTGCAACTCAACGCGCAAATATTGTCGTTCGACGGTCGTTCTTCCTTTCAAACGACCTCCTTTCAGATATTTGACGAAAACAAACTTGGTTCCGACGTTCCTTTGGAGACGAAAAAAGGACTTGCCGAGTTGCTTGGTCAGGGCGCCGCGCAAAGTTTGCTCGAGCAGGGCGCCGCGGATTTGGTCGAGGAAATCAAGCGCATTCGGAACGAACGAAACGAAAAATTGAGAAAGCGCTCGTCGAACGTCGATTGAGAAACGTTTCAAAATAATTTCCCGCAAGAAGACGTCCTCGTATTTCTTGACAAACTCGAAGGCGTCTTCTTTTTTGGTCTTGGGACGATCGAAGCCGATTTGTCGACAAGCCTCTTAAATACAAAGCGGTCGTTTAATTACTATTTCTAGGTCAAAAGGAACCGAATAAAATGCTTTCAATGACGTCGACGGAAAAAAAAGCGATCGACACAATGCGCGCGTTGGCAATGGACGCCGTTCAGACCGCGAAAAGCGGACACCCCGGCACGGCGATGGCGCTTTCCCCGGTTGCGTATCTTCTCTATAACGAACGAATGAAATACGCTCCGAATCGTCCCAACTGGCCGGGTCGAGATCGTTTCGTTCTCTCGATCGGGCACGCGTCCACGTTGCTCTATACGACGTTGCACGTCGCGGGCGTTCGCGCGCTCGACGCGCAAGGCGTTCCGACGAACGAACCCGCCGTAACGCTCGACGACCTCAAGTCGTTCCGTCAACTTGGCTCGCGTTGCGCGGGGCACCCCGAATATCGACGCGTCGCCGGAATCGAAACGACGACCGGACCTCTTGGCGCGGGCGTGGCGACGAGCGTCGGGTTCGCGATGGCGAATAATTGGCTTGCCGCGCGCTATAACAAGCCCGGCTTTGAGCTTTTTAATTCGAACGTCTACGCGCTTTGCGGCGACGGTTGTATGATGGAAGGAATTTCTTCCGAAGCGGCCTCTCTTGCCGGACATTTAAAACTTTCAAATTTGTGTTGGATTTACGACCTCAATCGCATTACGATCGAAGGAGACTCGGAACTTGCGTTTACGGAAGACGTTCCGTCTCGATTTGCCGCTTACGGCTGGAACGTCGTTGAAGTCGACGACGTGAACGATCTGCCCGCGATGCGTTGCGCGTTCGACGTCTTCGACGCTACGGACGATCGTCCGACGTTAATCGTCGTCAAGAGTCGCATCGCCTTTGGCGCGCCGACGAAAGAAGGAAAAGAAAGCGCGCACGGGGCTCCGCTTGGCGACGAGGAAGTCGCGGGCGCCAAACGATTCTACGGTATGAATCCCGACGTCAAATTTGCTTGCGATCCCGAAGTTTATCAGACGTTCGCCGAGTCGCTTGGCAAACGCGGCGCAGAAGAAGTCGCCGCTTGGAACGCCAAATTTGCCGAATATCGCGTCGCCTTTCCCGAATTGGCGTCCGAACTTGACGCGATTTTTTCCGGCGAATTACCCGAAAATTGGGATTCCGCGCTCGTTGAATTTCCAGCCGACGCCAAGGGGATGGCAAGTCGCGCTTCGAGCGGAAAAGTTCTGAATCAACTTGCGACCGGGTTGCCTTGGCTCGTCGGCGGTTCCGCCGACTTGGCGCCTTCGAACAACACTTGGCTCAAAGACGAAAACGCGGGCGAGTTCGGTCCGAAACGCGTCGGACGCAATATTCACTTCGGCGTTCGCGAGAACGCGATGGCCGCGATTACCAACGGCTTGACGTTGAGCGGACTTCGAGGTTACTGCGCGACGTTCTTTGTCTTTGCCGATTATTTGCGTCCGATGATTCGCTTGGCGGCGTTAATGGAGATTCCCACGCTGTTCGTCTTTACGCACGATTCGATCGGCGTCGGAGAAGACGGACCGACGCACCAGCCCGTCGAACATTTGGCGTCGTTGCGCGCGATTCCAAACGTCGACGTTTATAGACCCGCCGACGCAAACGAAGTTTCGGAAGCGTATCGCGCGGCCGTTCTTTCGACTCGAACGCCTTCCGTGTTGGTTTTCTCGCGTCAGAATTTGCCGACGATCGATCGCGAAAAATTTGCCTCCGCGTCTGGAACGCGCCAAGGCGCCTACGTCCTTTCCGATTGCGAAGGAACGCCCGACGTTTTGCTCCTCGCGACGGGCAGCGAAGTCGCGCTTTGTCTCAACGCTCAAGAAGCGCTGGCTTCGGAAGGCGTGAAAGCGCGCGTCGTCAGCGCGCCCAGTTGGGACGTTTTTGACAAGCAGACGAAGGAATATCGCGAGTCCGTTTTGCCCAAGAGCGTGAAGGCGCGCGTCGGCGTCGAACTCGGCGTCGAATTGGGCTGGTCGAAATATCTCGGCGACGCGGGCAAGTTCCTTGGAATGGCGGGGTTTGGAGATTCCGCGCCTGCGGCAAAATTAATGGAACATTTCGGAATTACGGTCGAACGCGTCGTCGCTTTGGCTAAAGAGTCGATCGCCGAAGCAAAAGCGTAATATTCCAACTTTTGTTCTAGTTTTTTTACGCGCGACTTCTCCCGTTAGACGTCGCGCGTTTTTATTTGAATTCAAAACGATATGCGGTTTGTAATGATTGAATAAATTGAACGCTTTAGTTTTTTTCTGAAAAATCTAAAAAACTATAAAAAAAACGCCTTTTGACGTTTTGCCCGCTATAATATAAAATTAGACGGTCTGGCGTTGTTTTGTCGATCGACCGCCAAATCGCAAGCGTCGTTCGTTTCAAGAAGGAGTCGTTTTATGAAAATCGTCGTCGCGTCTTGTTCGGACGCCTCGCGCCCGACGCGTTTCGGCGCTTTAAATCGCGCGCGCGTCCTTATCGCGCTCGTCGTAGTCTTCGTTCTGACGACGATTTCCGTTTCATATGCGCAACAGGTTCCGAATAATTCCGGGGCTTCGGTTGGAAACGCGTCTTCGACGGAAGGCGCCGGGAGTTCCAACGCCGCCGACGCGCAAGGGGCTCGGAACGCGTCGAACGCGCAAAATAAACAGAATTCGCAAAACGCTCAAAACGGTTCGGCAAACTCGCAAGGGGCTTCCACGCACAGCGCCGACGTCGCAGGCGAGCAAATCGCTCCGTTCTTTCAAATTGCGACGAATCCTAATTCGCCGATCGTCGGCGAGCCCTTGACGATTTTACGTCTTGTTTACGGAATATATTCTCCTGCGGAACGTTCGCGTCGTCTTGTCGCTTATTGGGAGCTTTCCGAACGTTGCGCTTACTATAATCTTTGCTCCGTCTATCGCGATTTTGTCAATCAATGTTCGCAAAAGGTCGAGTCGACGTATCCGTCGGGCAATGCGCCTCAGGAGACTAGCGCGCTTTTGAATTCTCTTCGTTTAGTCGCGGAGCAACGTTGCGAAGACGCGCGTTTAACGTTTCTTCAAGCGCAATACGATTTCGACGCTTCGTTTACGACCCCCGCCGGGCGTCGCGCGGCAATGGCACGCTCCGCTTACTCCGACGGCGGTTCGAAAGCGATAGGTCGTGGCGGCGCCGTTCTGTACGTTCCGTCCGCTCGACCTGCGACGGAGTTTTACAACGCGCGTTTTGAAGAGAACGCGCGGTTCCGTTCCGTATCCAAAGAAGCGGCGCGGTTGAACGCGCTGTTGCCGCTCTTGTACGAGTCGCTTCAGTCGCGCGCCAATCAAGCGATTCGAGAAAAAGACGTTTTAATAAGTTTGTTCAACGCGTCGACAATTTCGGCGACCGCTCTCTTCGGCGCGTTGGATCGATATTTTGAGGCGCAACGAGACGCGCTTGAGGCCGCGATTAGGTATAATCAAGCGATCGCCTTTTACGTCGCCGAGACGACGCCCGGTTACGTTCAAGGCGAAAGGTTCCTTGCGACGTTGAATCAACGCGTTGAGAACGCGCCGCAAAAACAGTCCGACGAAAAGAAAACGAACGACGCGCAGAATCCAAACGCGCCCGCGCAAAACGCAAGCGCGCGACGCGCGTTTCGCTCTTCCGATCGTTTCTTGCCCGGTTTGGAATACGAAGAACCGACGCGCGAAATTCGTTACGCGGCGACTTATCGCGCGCCCGGTATGGATCGGTGGTATTACCCCGGCTTCGACTACGAAAGCGTAAACGGACCGACGACCTTTGCAAACGATCCGTTCGTCGATTCCGTTTTCGACGCGCGAGTCGGGGGGCAAGTCGAGGCGCGGGAACAACCTCTAGGTTCGTCTCTCGCTTCTCCCGGCGTCTCTTCGGCGTCGGAAGCGAGCGTGGTTAAGGCGTCTTCAGACGGTTCCGTCGGTTTGCAACCCGCCGTATATTCGACTGCGGCGCCGGCGTCCTCTGCGAGACCTTCCGCAGAAACTTCCGCAACAGCGGCGCCGTCGCAAGTCGACGCGCAGGACAAGGGCGACGATTCCAATTCGACGAACGCGCCGCCCTCCGAGGCGACGACGGACGAGTCTAGCGCGCAACCTTCTCAGACGGATGCGACGGGTTCCGGCGTTTCGTCTGAATCCGCGCCGAAGGATTCGTCGGAAGAAACGAAGGAACCCGAGAAGCCGCGCGTCGTCGCGTTTTTCGAGAGGCGACGCGTTGGAATCGACGAGGAACTTTTCCGTTTTTTTGAAGAAACAACCGACGAAGTTCGCGAGCGTTCGTCGGTTGATTTTCCTCGGAATAATTTGAGAATTGTTCGCGGTCAAACTCCCGATCCAAACGAGAAAAAAGGAAACGAAGTCGACGTTCAGAAGCCGGGCGCTTCGCAAAATCGCGTTTCCGAATTGGCGCGCGCGCTCTTTTCGCCGTCCGAGCCCGAACGGGAAGCCGGGCAAGTCCTTGAACGAACCTGTTCTCTTGCCGAGACTCTTATGCGCGTTCCCAATTTGCCGAACGCGCGTTTCGCCGCCGTCGACGCTTACTGGAATCTACAGCGCGCGACTGCTCGTTTGCGCGTGGAAACGACTTTTTTAGCGACGCTAACGCGCGCGTTTAACGACGCTAACGCCGCGAATTCCGAATCGACGCGCTTATTTCTAGCGGCGGCGTTGGGGGCGCAGGCGCGCGCGGCGGAAGCGAAGTCGATTAAACGCTCCCTTCAAATCGAAGCGCTTCGCCTGTCGAATCAGTCCGCCGAGTACGGTTATCCTCTTCCGTCGACGCTTCCTTTTTTCGGTTTGCGTTACGAACTTGGCGTTCCGAATCCAGAGAACGTTCATACGCGTCGTTCCGGCGAGTTAATTAGAAGTCGACTTAATGGACTCGAATCTTTAAGCGTCGCGATTCCGACTTCGAACGACGCTTTTAGTCTCGACGTCGCGTCTATTACGGATTGCGACGCTCTCGTCGCGCTTGAGACGCTCGAAAAGAAACGCGAGTCGCTCTTGCTCTTTATTGATTCGATTATTGATCTGAACGAATCTATCGCCGAATACGTTTCTTACTTTCCCGCGTTTGCTTCAAACGAACGTTTTGTCGAAGCTCTTGTCGGACGCAACTAGACGTTTCGGTTTCGGTCGCGTGCTGGTTGATTTGAAGCGATTATGCTGTTTTTTTACTTTTTCTTAATTTTACCGATCTTTTTGTCGATACTCCAGAAGAGGCGCGGTTTTGTCGCAAGAACCGCGCGGTTTCGTTTGGAATTCAACAGGCAAAGGATCGATAGTTATGCCTAATCGACGTCGCGTTTTTCTTATCCTTGCATTCGCGGCGCTTTCGTCGTTGACGTTAGTCGCGACTTCCGGTTGCGCCGGAGCGTTTCTGATGCCCTACTATTTAATCTACGGCACGGACGCGCCCGCGAAGTATGCGGACGAAATGAAGCAGATTCCCAAAGAATCGAAGATGGTCGTTATTTGTCGTTCGAATTTGAATCTTTTCGGTTCGTCGAATCCGAACGCCGACTTGGCGCAAAGCGTGACTTACGTCGTCTCGACGGAAATGAAAGACAAAAAAAAGAAGAAACTTGAATGGATACCGTACTCGGAAGTCGAAGACAAATTCGACGAAGAAGAGTTGAACGCCAGTAGCTTCGAGAAGTTGGGCGCAAAATTAAAGGCGGATTACGTTATTGGAATCGATATCGAAACCTTTGACGTGCATCATTCGACGCAATTCTATCAAGGAAATTCAAAGGTTTTGGTGCGTTTAGTCGACGTCAAAGAGGGCGAGATACTCGTAAGAGAATCGATGCCGACGTATGCTTACCCGCCGACCCCGATTCCGATTTCCGACTATGAGGAAATCGAGTTCCAAAAGACGTTCACCGTAAAATTGGCGAAAAGAATTGGAACGTTGTTCTGTCCTCACGATCCGCACGATCAATACGCGGAGGATTCGGATTTCCCGAATCGTTGACCCGTTCAAATCGTTTGAGCCGATCAGGAAAAAAGCGTCTCTTCCGCTGGAGGAGACGCTTTTTGTTTTCTTTTCGTCTTACGACGCTTACGAATTCAACCATTCTTCATATTTCGGGTCGACCCAAGAAACGTCGGCGAGTAGTTCGCCCAACGGATCGATATCCGTCGCGGAGAATCCAAGACTGTTGTGGCGCCGCCAACCTTCCGCGTATTCGTATTTGCCCGACAGCTTGCCGACCAGCGCCGCAGCCTCTTGCATCGAATCAAGATAAGAGTCGTAGCCTTGCGAAACGTCGAGCCATTCCTTCTGACTCTTGTGACAAGCGAGCGCTTCGCGTTTGCGTTGGAGGACGGAAGAAACGTCGACGTAGCGTTCCGAACGAACAAGACGTCGCATTGCGTCTCGATTGCCGTGCGGCGCGGCGTGATAGACGACGACGTCTTTGAACGTCGGCGCCGTCGGCGGTTCGACCGGCGCGTTGACCATGCCGCGACAAAAAGCGGCCGTAACGGCTAATCGAACGGCGTTTTGATGGTCTTCCATATAGTCTGAAGGCGACTGAACGAGTAAAATATCAGGATCGACTTCTCTCATAACGGCGGTAAGTTGCAAAAGCGTCGGACGCGAATAGAAGACGTCCAAGTCGTCGACCAGCGCCTCGTGATACGTCGCGCCGATCGATTCCGCCGCGCGAACCGATTCGTCGCGTCGCGTTCGAATAATCGTTTCGCGTCTCATCGTCGCCGTGCCCCAAGCGCCGTTGGCGACGGTCATATAGTGAACGTCGCAACCTCTGTCCTTGAGCAGGAGCAAGGTGCCCGCCATCGTAAATTCAATGTCGTCCGGGTGGCAAGCGACGGCAAAAACTGTTTTTTTCTCTTTGTTTGGCATTAGATTAGTCCTTTCGCATTGTGAGACGCCGCCGCGTCGTTTTTTCTAATAGCGGCGTCGACGCCTAAAAAAATAGAATGAAATAGGAACGCGCCCCGTTAATGTTCCAAGTCGACGTGAGGATATACTACGACGTCGAAATCGCGCGTAAAAGTTCCTCCGTCGGCAAATTCCGTTTTGACGACCAACTTCCAAACGATTTCATTATGTTCGGCGACGAAAGACGGCGCGACTCCGAAAGGCAACGAGGTCGTAAACTTTTCTCGTTGTTCGATTCCGTTTGGAACGTTTACGTCGTACTTAGTGAAAATCGAGCGTGAAAAAACGACGCGACGATGACAAATTGAATTGGTGCCTTGAATATAACGCGCTATTTCCTCGCACTGAATAAAAACGTCGAGACGTTTCGCTACGACGCGCCCTTTAAGAAATAGACATACTTTGACGGTTCGACCGGGCAATATAGGAAGTTGCGATATTTCAAGCGAGGCGGAACCGACGACTCGCTCGACTCGATATTGCCCCCAAAGACGACAGGCGAAAAGCGCTCCTATTCCGCAAAAGATCGCCGAGAATCCGGCGCCAAGCCAGTAGTCGGCGCTCGTTTTAGCCGTCGCCAAAACGACGCAAACGCCAAACCAAGAGACAAGGTTCCAAACGCAAGTTCCAAGGATAGAAGCGCCAAATGCAAAAGTCGATTTGACGTCGGACGTTAGTCGACGCGCATAAACGACGCCGCGCGAATCTTCCAACGGCGGAACGCTGGGAATCGTAGGGTATTGCGTCTTCTGACTACGCGCGTTTGCAAGCGCTTCCTTGGAATACGCGTCGTTTCGTAGACGCGCCGCCAGCCATATGCCCCCGAAAAGAATGAGCGACGTCGGAATTATGAGGAACACCCAGCCCCAAATCGTCGATTTTTTAACCAACGACGCGCGCGAGGGATCGTCGACGAGAACCCAACAGCGAGTCTTGGAACCGACGGAATAAGACTCCAATATCTTCGCCGCCTCGTCGCGGTCGTAAATTAAATTAGAAAAATCGAAGTCGAATCGTCCGAAGGAGAAATTTTTATAGGTTTTTCCGTCGACTTCATATTGAAACTTTATCTCGGGCAAGTAATAAATTTCGCCTTCGGGCGTATGGTAGGAACGTAATTCTCGATCCAAAACGACGCATTCGGTCGATTTCCAGTCCTTAGCGTCGCGTCGAATTTCCACGCCCCAAGTAGCCAAATGAACCGCTAAAATGATTAGTCCTAACGAAAAAATTCCTCCCAAAAGGAGATATTCGGAAAAACGCCAGTCGCTCAAGAAAGCGAGTCGACGCGGGACAAACGCCGCTTGATTCCGTGCCGTTTTATCCATTCTACCGTCCCTTCTTACGACTAGTTTGTTCGTTCTATCGTGCGTCGCGTTTCAATCGCCTTGCAATATTCTTTCGTCGATACAAGAGCGCCTACTTGCGCGCGAGCGCTTCCGCTTTTTCTGGATCGTATCCGTCGCCGGAGCCGCGACGTTCAACGCGCAAAAAGCCAAGTTTTTCCAGCGCGTTAAAAACTTCTTCCAACGTTTTTTCGCCAAAGTTCGGAATATTAAGCAGATCGGAACGTTTGCATTTCAATAAGTCGCCGACGGTGGCGATTCCTTGTTCGTCGAGGCAGTTGGTCGTTCGAACCGAAAGACCGATTTCCGCTATGCTCGTTTCCAATTTTTCGTTTAATTGTCGTCGTCTGACTTCCGCCGGATTCAAAGGCACTCGCGTTCCCATTTCCCGTGATCCTCTTTTATATGATTGTTTGTTCAAACGAAATTGGTTTGAACGTCGTTGTTTTAAGGGGTTGACGGTCTTTTTTTGTCCGCTTCTATTTTTATGTCGTCCAGCGCTTCCACGCTTCGAATTTGAGGGACGATTTGATAAAGAACGGCGCCGACGTCGACCGTTCCAAAACTTTGGAAACGACTGTCGAGCGACGCCGGAGAATTGTCGCCGAGCAAAAACAAACGACCTTGCGGAACCAAGGTTTCTTCGCCGACGAGCGTCGCGACGCGTTCGTCTTGCGCGACGTCCTTGATCGTCCGTAGTTCGTCGACGTTCGAATAATGAAGATCGCGATACAAACGAAGATCGCTTAATCGTTCGACGTCGCCAAGAACGACGAACGGCGCGGAAACGCCGACTTGCAACGTAGAATTGACGTCGTTTGTCGCAAAACGCGCGCGTTCTCGACCGTCGATCGTTACGATCAGTTCCCCGTCGACAAGCGCAAGAAGGACGAAGGCGCGCCCGGACGAAGGACTGGACGATTCAGAGGCGTCGAGCGAAACGAACGACGCGGGCGAGTTGACAAAGTCGGCGCGGTCGAGTTCCTCAAAGGCGCGTCCGGTGTCGGTTTTCCCTTGAATCAAAGGAAGCGAGCGCAACGCGACTCTTTGGGCGCCTCCGTCGTATTCCAAAAGAAACGCTTGCGTCGGTCGACGCGCTAAAGCGCCGAAGCGCAACGGCAAGCCGTCTCCGACAAACCACGAAAAGGACAAAAGAAAGTCGCGCGCTAATTCGACGGGCGCGACGTTCCGACCTCCGCGATTAGGAATGGGCGATTCGTTCGAAATAGGAACCGACTTACGAATCGTTTGACCGTTTTCAAAAAGCGCGACTTGACGCGCTGCGCCCGCGCGCGATTCCGAACGAAATTCGACGGAATCGAGCGGAACGCGCGTCGCTAGAATCTGTTTCAACGAACGATGCGCAATTTTTCCGTCGACGAAGACGTCGCCGTTGACGATTCCGACGCGTTCGCCTTCCAAGCCGACGACGCGTTTTAAAATCGGCCGTCCGAGCTTGTCGCGAAAGACGACGACGTCCCAACGTCGCGGCTTGTACGGAACGCGTTCGAGCTCGCGTCGACGCGTTCGGCGCAATTCCTCGCGTATCGCTCGTTTGATTTTGTCAAAAACGTTTTCTTTCGTCGACGCGTCTTGCGAATCGACCGCCGCGCGCGCAAGGTCGCCGTCGACCAAACCTTCTTTTCCGACAACGGGCGACGCTTGGTTAAAACCGCAACGAGGACAAGCGAAAAAACGCGCGGAATCGAGCGTGCGACGCGCCGAAGGAGATTCAAAGAGCGCGCGCGTCGAATCGAATTCCGAACGCGCCGATTTTTCTTCTTCTTCTTCGTCGTCGATCGAAACGTCGAAAAAAGCGTCGCAATTTGGACATAGCCAACGTTGGCGAGGACCGCGAAAGGTCGGCTCCATAGAACGACTACGCACGCGAAACGTCGTCGGTTCGTTTTCGGCGTCGTTCCATATTTCGGGATGGCGCCACAAAAAAATCGTCGAACAGACTCCAAACGCCGCGACTAGAGTCGCGACAAACGCGACGACAAGCGACCAAACGCCGCCTCGAACGACGGCGTTCGTCTTTTTGTCGTTTGTCGTCGCGTCGTAAGTTCGTCTCATTTCAATAGATCAAGAATTCTGTCGACGTCGTTGTCGACGACGACGGGGCGATTGGCGAATTCCGTCGTCGCGACGCCGCGACTACCAAGGACTTTCTCGTAAAATTCGCGGTCGTTTCCGTGATAAGCGACGGTCGCGTTCGGGTCTTTGAGCTGATGACCCGTAAGAATGCAGACGACGCGCTCGTCTTTGCCGATCGCGCCTTCTTTAACGAGTCGTTTCAAGCCGGCTACGCTTGCGGCGGAGGCGGGTTCGCAACCGAATCCGTTGGCGCCGATTTGCGCTTTGGCGTCTAAAATCTCCTGTTCGGAAACTTTGCGAACGACGCCGTTGCAGAAGTCGAGCGCGCGCAAACACTTCGTCAAATTGACGGGACGATTGATTTCGATGGCGCTGGCGATGGTCGACGCGCGACGGTTTTCTTTGTCCATTTGCGCGTAGAACGCGTCGATTTTCGCTCGATCGATATTGCCGTCGTTCCAACGCAAGCCTTCGTCGTTGTAAAGGCGATAAAGCGAGTCCGCGCCCGACGCGTTTATGACCGCAAGACGCGGAACGCGATCGATTAAACCGAGCTTATGCAACTCGATAAACGCCTTGCCAAACGAACTTGAATTGCCAAGATTGCCGCCTGGAACGACGATCCAATCGGGAACTTCCCAACGCAACGCCTCGAGAACGCGGAACATAATCGTCTTTTGTCCTTCGAGTCGGAACGGATTGAGACTGTTGAGAAGATAGATTCCCGTCTTCTTGGAGACTTCCTGAACGCGCGCCATTGCGTCGTCGAAGTCGCCGCGAATTTGAACGGTGCGCGCGCCGTAGTCGAGCGCTTGAGACAACTTCCCGTAAGCGATTTTACCCGATCCGACGAAAACGACGCACTTCATAAATTTTAGCGCCGAACAGTAAAGCGCAAGGGACGCGCTCGTGTTGCCCGTCGACGCGCAAGCCGCTTTCGTAGCGCCGACCAAACGCCCGTGAGTCGTGCCCGCCGCCATGCCGTTGTCTTTGAACGAGCCGGACGGATTCAAGCCTTCGTATTGCAAAAACAACGAACCGTCGTCTTTGCCGACGTATTGCGCGACGCCGTCGGCGCGTTGAAGAATCGTCTGACCTTCGCCGACCGTCGAGCATTTTTCAAGGGGCGCGAAAGGAAGAAGATCGTGGAAACGCCACACGCCGCTAAATCGGTAAGGATTGGAACGATCGCCCCAATATTTTTCGAATTCTTTCAACGATTTCGGAACCGGCAGTTTGTCCCAATCGTACTCGACGTCGAGCAACGCGCCGCATTTAGGGCAACGATGCAACACTTCGCCGACGTCGAACGTCGCTTGACATTGGGGATTAATACAGCGTTGAAACGCGTTCATTCCGTTCGTTCTCCTTCGCAACTATTATTCGTCGAATATTTTTCGCTTTATATCGCGACGACTTCGCCAAAAGCGAAAAACAAGTCTATCAAGACCCGATAATTTTAACGCGCGAGTCCTTTTTTAAAAGCCCCCAAACCTCTTTATAGGGATTTTACCGCATAAAAGACCAGTAAAGAGCCTTTGACGTCTTGAACTCTTTTCGGTAAAATATACAAATCCGTCGTCTTGCGTTTGTTTGTCGACGCGCTCGACGCTTTTAGATTCCGACTCGTTAGAAAATACGCAATGCAATGAAAAATTCAAAGTCGCGCGCCTTCCGTTTCTCCTTGTTTTTAATCGTCGCCGCCGTCGGGTTCGCGTTGGATTTGGCGACTAAACATTGGATTTTTGCCAAATTGGGCGCGCCGGGCGCTCAGGGCGTATGGTGGATATTACCCGACGTCTTCGGATTTCAAACTTCCCTCAATCAAGGCGCGCTTTTCGGAATAGGACAAGGGCAAATTCCTCTTTTCGTAACGTTCTCGTTTATCGCGCTTGTCGGCGTGGTTCTTTGGGTTTGGCACGATCTGACGAAAAGCGTTTATTTGGCGACGACGCTGGGACTAATAGCCGCCGGAATCTTGGGGAATTTATGGGATCGCGTCGGTTTGCACGGTATGAAATGGACGCAATTTGACGTCGACGTCTGGAGTTGTCCGCCGGAATTCGTGGGAAAGCCCGTCTACGCCGTCCGCGATTGGATTCTAGTAATGTTGGGAACTTATCCTTGGCCGAATTTCAATATTGCCGACTCGTGCTTGGTCTGCGGCGCTATTCTTATTGGCGTTTACGCGTTCTTTGCGCCCGCCGCGTCCCCGGAAAAGATTCTCCAAGAAGCCGAAAAAAACGACGCGCAAGGGGAAGAAGACGCTTGTTGACGACCTTTCCTCAATCTACGGAAGGAAAATAATTAAGATTTCGGCTTTTTGAGTAATTTTCTCAAACGCCGATCCGTCAAAGAGGCGCTGAAATTGACAAAAACGACGACTTTAACTCATATCGATTGCTTTTCTGGTCCCGGAGGAATTTGCACGGGGTTTCACGCCGCCGGATTTAGAACGCTGTTGGCGATAGAACACGTTAAAAGTTGCGTCGAAACATACGCGGCAAACCACCCGAACGTAAAAATCGTTCATTCGGATATTCGAGACGCGACGTCGAAACAAATAACGCCTTATATCCCAAACGAAGGAGTCGACGTCGTTACTTCCGGGATGCCTTGCGAGACTTTTTCAACGGCCGGCAACACTTCCCGATCTTTTTACGACGATCGGCAGTTTCTCTTTCGCGAAGGAATTCGCATCGCTCAAATTGCAAACGCAAAGTTAATTTTGTTTGAGAACGTGCCCGCCATTACGACAAAAACAGTTGCGAAAAATTCTTCCGTTCGCATTGTCGACGTGCTGAAAAAAGAATTAAAGGAGGCGGGCTATCGAAATTACGTCGAAGTCGTTTTAAACGCGAGTCAATTTGGAACCCCGCAACGTCGAAACCGTTTTTTCATTTTGGCAAGTAGGTTCGAAGATTTGCCGCTGTCTGTTCCTGCTCCTACTTCTCGTTATGAAATCACGGTTGAGGAAGCTCTTTCCGACCTGCCTAACGTCGTTCCCAACACCGACGAAATCGGAACGAAATATCTTTCGTATTCTTCCGCTTACGCGCGTCTGATGCGCGACAAGAAATTTTGGAAACCCGAAAATCGTATTGACAAAAAAATAACTTATCAAACGCCGATGAAGCATCGTCCTTGCACGCTGGAGCGTTTTTCTTTGTTGCGACCTGGCGAAGGTCTGAAAAATTTATTTGATCGCTATCAAGGCAAGGAGCGGGAGGAATTGCAAAGTCGTCGCGTTCTGCCAAAAAAAATGTTTATCAAGCGGAATTATCGGCTTCGCCTTGACGAACCGGCTCCGACGGTGACGAGTCACTGTCTGGACGAATTTGTTCATCCTATTTACGACAGGGCTTTGACGGTTCGAGAATGCGCGCGACTGCAGTCTTTTCCTGATTTTTACGATTTTGCAGGAGGTCCCTTTATCGTGCCGCACATTGATAGAACCGTGCAGGACAAATACGAACAAATTGGAGACGCCGTGCCGCCGCTTTTGGCTTACGCGTGGGGGGAACAAATCAAAAAAATTTTGGCAAGACAAATTCCGATTAATGAAGTTGAACGTCCTCTTCTAGCATACGCTTGCGGTAGAGATTTTTTACTTCAGAACTCGGGAGGGGTAACGATATGACTTCTGAAGAAATTCACGCTTTCTGCGTATCGGTTTACACTGAAACGTACCAGAAATTTTTTGTCGAATTTGGCGCCAATAAGAAATCAAAACGCGTCAATATTGACGAAATAGAAAGAGAAGCTCAAAAAGAGGCGATTAAAGAGACTGCCATTAAAGGATTAACGACAATCCCCAACGTCGACGTTTCGGCTTTGTGGCGCGTTATTTACGAAACTCACGTCAACCATAAAAGCGGGATCGACGATTTTACGACGATACATAACGTAATTAGCGCCGATCAAAGTTGGAGGAAATCAAGCGGACACGCCTTTGAATCTATTATTAAAACACTCGGTTCCAAGGCGTTGTACGACAATAATATCGAGATAATTCTTCAAAAGGAATTAAGCGCTCTTGTTATATTAGAAGAACTTTCCAACGAACCGCGCGACATAAGTTGGTTGAAGGAACAAATCAAAGGCAGTATTTTCGATTTGTATGCAGTTGTTCGCAGTCGTGGAAAAAAATATTGTTTTGGTTGTATCCAGAGTAAAACAAGCATACGAGATCGGGTAACCCGTGATCGTGAACCTTCGCTTAAAGCGATGGATTCATATTTTTAGAGCGTTTCCGTCGTACTTGACGGCGACTTTCTCAAGAATCATAAGTTTGTCGCTATGGCAAACGGAGGAACAAACGAATTTACTCGAAACGGTTGGCACGGAATGTACGTTTTTTCTTTGAAGCAAGCGGATGATCGTATTTATCCGACTGACTTGAATTTTGCCAATTTTAAAGAACACGCCGTCGAAGCGGCAAATATGTGGTTGACTCAACGTCAGTGGCTTCAGAGCGATTGGCGTGCTGATTCAAAGACAAGTTGATTCAAACGTTTGATTCTTGCGTTAAAAGTTTTTTGAATCCTCAAACGCCCGACCGTTTGGAACGACCGGGCGTTTTCTTTTACGCGTCAATCGAAATCGAACAAGAAATCTTCTCCGTCGTACCCGACGTTAATCTTTCGTTTTTTCTCTTGCGCGAATTCGTCGACTTTTGCGGGACGCTTGAGCAATTCGAGCGCGAGCGGATTCATTAATCGTCGTTGTAAAACGCGTTTGAGTGGTCTTGCGCCGAATTCGGGCTCGTAGCCTAAGTCGGCGATTCCGTCGAGCGCTTCTTCCGTCAACGTCAATTCGACGTCCTGCTTGTCCAGCAATTTGCGCAATTTCTCGACTTGAATATCGACGATCTTACGAATTTGCTTGGGATCAAGGGGCTGGAAGACGATCGTTTCGTCGATTCGATTGACGAATTCGGGCAAGAATTGTCCGCGCAAAATCTCGTCGACCGCCTCTTGGACTTCGTTTTTCGTTCCCCTTCGCGACGTGATTTCGCGAATCGCCTGACTGCCAAGATTCGACGTCATTACGATAATCGTATTGGAAAAGTCGACCGTATGCCCTTGGTTGTCGGAAAGCCGCCCGTCGTCTAGGACTTGGAGCAAAATGTTGAAGACGTCGCGATGCGCTTTTTCGATTTCGTCGAACAAGACGACCGCGTAAGGACGTCGACGGATCGCTTCCGTCAAGACGCCGCCTTCTTCGTAACCGACGTATCCCGGAGGGGCGCCGATTAGACGCGCTACGGTATGCTTTTCCATAAATTCGCTCATATCGATTCGCACGATCGCGTTTTCGTCGTCGAACAGCGCTTGCGCCAACGCCTTGCACAGTTCGGTCTTGCCGACTCCGGTGGGACCGAGGAACAGGAACGAGCCGATCGGTCTGTTCGGGTCTTGCAAGCCGCTTCTACTGCGTCGCACGGCGTTCGAAACGGCGTCGACGGCTTCGTCTTGTCCGACGACGCGCGCGTGAAGCCGGTCTTCCAGCGCTAGCAGTTTGTTTCGTTCCGTTTCTAACATACGCGCGACGGGCACGCCGGTCCAAAGCGAGACGACCTCGGCGATTTCGTCGGGACCGACGACTTGACGCAAGAGTCGTTTCGTCGGCGTCTTCTTGAGTCCGTCGGCGTTTGAAACCGTTCCGTCGCTTTTTTCTTCACGTTGTTCCAAGTCGCCAAGACGTCTTTGCAACGCTTGAATTTCGTTGTGTAAATCGGCCAATTGTTGGAACTGCGAATTGTCGACGGGGCGTCCTTGTTGGAACGATCGTTTGATGCTCGCGTCAAGGTTCTTGTACGCGCGTTCCTTTTCGGCGACTTTTTCACGCAGTTGGTGAACGTCGCCGACCCCGCTTTTTTCTTTTTCCCAACGCAAATTGAGTTCGGCAAGTTCTTCGTTTTTCGCGGCAAGTTCCTTACGAATTTCGGCAAGTCGCGCGACCGCGCTCGGCTCCGTTTCGTCGACTAATTGGCTTTCGGCGATCTTAAGCTGAACGATTCGTCGTTGAACGTCGTCTATTTCCGTCGGAACGCTTTGAAGTTCCATTGCGAGTCGACTCATCGCTTCGTCGACCAAATCGATCGCCTTGTCGGGCAAGAATCGATCGGCAATGTAACGACTCGACAATTCGACGGCTGCGACCAACGCGGAATCCGTGATTTTGACGCCTTTGTGGTGCGTTTCGTAACGGCTTTTGAGTCCGCGCAAAATCGCAAGCGAGTCTTCGACGTTTGGCTCCGCGACCATTATCGGCTGAAAACGTCGTTCAAGCGCGGCGTCTTTCTCGACGTACTTGCGGTATTCGTCAAGCGTCGTGGCGCCGACGCATTTGACGTCCCCGCGCGCCAACGCCGGCTTGAGAAGGTTCGCCGCGTCCGCGCCCCCTTGACGATCGCCCGCGCCGACTACCGTGTGAAGTTCGTCGATGAACAGAATCACGCGTCCGTTGGAGTCTTCGACCTCCTTCAAAACCGCCTTGAGTCGCTCTTCGAACTCGCCGCGAAATTTCGCGCCCGCGATTAACGCACCCATATCGAGCGCGACGACCTCTTTGTTCTTCAAACTTTCGGGCACGTCTCCCTCGACGATGCGCAACGCGAGTCCTTCGGCGATCGCCGTCTTTCCGACGCCCGGCTCGCCGATCAAGACCGGATTGTTTTTTGATCGACGGGACAACGCTTGTATCACGCGTCTAATTTCGGAGTCTCGACCGATCACGGGGTCGAGCTTGCCTTTGCGCGCGCGGTCGACCAAATCGATCCCGTATTTTGCGAGCGCTTGCAATTTGCCTTCGGGCTCTTGGTCGACGACGCGATTGTTCCCTCGAATTTTACTCGTTCCCTCGAGTAATCTCGCGCGATCGATCGCGAATAAATCGAGCAAATTTCGCGCTTTGCAATCGACGTCGACAAGCGCTAGTAAAAAATGTTCCGTTGAAATATATTCGTCGGTTAAAGTCGTCGCTTCTTCCGCCGCTTTCGTCAGGACTTTCTGCAAGTCCGCGCCGATCGAAGGCGAGGCGCCGCTAACTTTCGGCAAACGACCGACCTCGGAATCGACCGCCGTTTTTAGTCGGCGAACGTCGCTTCCGACCGCCTGCATAATCGGCAGGACGTTTCCGTCTTTTTCGTCAAGTAGAGCGGCGAGCAAATGAATCGAACCGACTTCCGGATTGGAACGGTCGACGGCAAGGCGTTGCGCGCCGGCTAACGCTTCTTGAGATTTAACCGTTAGTTTATCTGGTGAAAAGTTCATAGAGTCTTTCCTTTCGTCGACGTCGATAAACAACGCCGTTGCAACGTATTAGAAGTAAAAGCGTCGCGCCAATTTGGGGCGTCGCCCGCCTCGATACGATTCGCTTTATTAGTATGCAAGGAAAGCGCCAAATCTTTTTCGCTAAGAAAAATTATGATCGTTCATAGAAAATTGGCTTTTTGGTTCGAACGCTTGTCTGAAATAAGAAAGAGCCGACGTTTGTTGAAAAAGCAAATTTGAGAATCTCTTAGGAAGACGCTCTTTTTGTGGAAAAGCGCATTTCGGCAAAGTTAAACGAAAACTTTAGAAAATTTTCCGTATTGACTAAAAAAAAGAAAGAATTTATAATCCTTCGAACGGGGAAAACAACGCGTAAAATCGTTTTATTCCACAGAACCGAGCAGGATCGGCGTTTGCGCCTTCTTGCTCTCTTTTCTGTGAAAATCGCCGACGAGAATTTTAAAATCGTTAAGTTGGCGAAAGAATAACGATTATTTTTAGCGACGTCAAGAGTCGTTTGGATAAAAAGGGAAAATTTATCGTCGGTTCGGCGCCGACAGAATCGGGAGTGCGGTTTTGGCGCAGACGTTCGACGGTTCCTTTGATCAACGAGAGCAGATTCGCGACGCGATCGATATTGTCGATTTGGTCGAGCGATACGTGCCGCTTCATCGGCAAGGCGCCAATTTCGCGGGGCGTTGTCCTTGGCACGACGACTCGCGCCCAAGTTTGCAAGTCAACGCGCAACGCCAGACTTTTAAGTGCTGGGTTTGCAATATCGGCGGGGACGTCTTTTCCTTCGTAATGAAGATGGAAAACGTCGACTTTAAAGAGTCGATGCAAATCCTTGCCGATATGGCGGGCATCGAGTTGATCGTCCGTAAAAAAAAGGCGCGTCCGTACGTTTCCGGGCGACCGGCGCCGCGAATCGAGTCGGGCGAGAATCTCGACGCGCCGACGGACTCTCCGCCTTACGAATCGGGCGAGAAGGAAGTATTCGCGCCCGTCGAAATCGCGAAGCCGCAACTTTATCGCGCGATGGATTGGCTTGCGAAGAAATATCGCGAGACGTTTTTGAACGCGCCCGAGGCGGAAGAAGCGCGCGTTTACGTTCGCGAACGAGGGATTAGCGAGGAGTCAAGCGAGAAATTCCAAATCGGTTATTCCTCCCTCGAGTTTGACGCGACGCTTCGTTGGATCGGATTTGATCGCAATCGCGTTCGCGTTCTCGAAGCGGCGGGCGTGTTGGCTTATCGCGAGGAATACGACGATCGAGGACGAATTAAACCGCGCCCGTCGTTCGCGCCGACGCCAAAACTTGGCGACGAGGAACGGCGCCGTTATTACGATCGTTTTCGCGGAAGGCTAATCTTTCCGATTCGCGACGTTCAAGACCGGGTCGTCGCTTTCGGCGGTCGTTTGCTTCCCAATACGACGCTTAAAAGCCCTGCGAAATACGTTAATTCGCCCGAAACGCCTATTTTCGTCAAATCGAAAACGGTCTTCGGGCTCGATTGCGCGCGCAACGCCATTCGCAAGACGCGCAACGTTTTAATTACGGAAGGATACACCGACTGCATCGTCGCGTCGCAATTTGGCTTCGAAAACGTCGTCGCCGTCTTGGGCACCGCGCTTGGCGCGGAACACGTGCGGGTTCTCAAGCGATTCGCCGACAAGATGATTTTGCTCCTAGACGGCGACGAAGCGGGTCAGAAGCGCGCGAAAGAAGTTTTGCGTTTTTTCGTCGAACAGGGCGTCGATATGAGCGTGCTGACTTTGCCGGACGACGACGATCCGTGCGAGTTTTTGCTTGAAAAGGGCGCGGACGCGTTCGCCAAACTGCTCGAGTCGGGAACGGTCGACGCAATGGAACACGCGTTTCGAACGACGACGGCGGGCGTCGACCTTGACGACGACCTTGTCGGCTCCGCAAAAGCGCTCGATTCGTTGCTTGACGTCGTCGCGCTTTTTCCCGAAGAGACGCGAACGGCGAACGACCCCGCAAAATTGCGTATGATCAAGACGATTCAACGTCTTGCGGCTCGATTTCGAGTCGACGAGAACGAGATACGCGCGCGATTGGCGGAAAAACGCGTGCGAGGTCGCGTATACGCGGAACGCGCCGAGGAACGCGAAGAACGCTACGAACGGCGCCGTTCCGAATACGAACGCCCCGAACAAAACGTCGACGCGCCGACGTTAGACGCGGAAGAAGCGCGAATAGCGGAATACCGCGCGCGATGGGTCTATCCCGTCGCGAGCGAAGAAGGGGAGTCGGACGAAGCGTTGCGATTTGCCTTTCCGCCCTTTGAAAAGAGCGTTTGGAACGATCCTAGACTGACTCCGAACGCGCTGGAGCGCGAATATTTGGAAACGTGGCTGACCGCGCCCCAATATTATCCTAGGCTCGTCGCGAGGGCTCCGATCGAGGCTTTGCGCTCGCCGATCGCGCGTCAGCTCGATTTAGTCGCGCGCGATTATTTGGAACGCGACGTCGAGCCGACTTTTGAACGCTTGATGTTGCGTTACGAAGACGATTCGATGAAGTCGTTTTTAATCGAACTCGACGCCGACGCGCGCGAAAAACGCACGTCGGAGCTTTTGGCGGATGAATCGACGCGCGAGACGATATTTCGCGATCTTTTCGCCGGATTCGAACGCGCGCGCGTCGCAAGGGAAGAGCCGAAAAAAATGAGCCTGTTGCGAGAAAGCGACCGCGCGCCCGAAGACAAATTGAAGGCGCTGTTGGAATTTCAACGCTTGCTTCAAGAGAGAAAACAGAACCGCGTCGAAGGAGCCGTTTATAGGGACGGCAAGGTTTGACCTGAACGCGATAACCTTTTTTTTCGTTTTTTAGAGATTTTTTACAACGATTTCGCTTGTCGCGCGCGTATACGGAACGGACGCGTAACGTCGCGTAAAGCGAGAGTCGAGCGCCGTTGAAAGCGCGTCCTTGTCCTTGTTTTTCGCCGTGCTTTTGCCGCGCGACGTCGCGCGGCGTCAAAGGAGTTTTTTTGTGACAAAATCAGATTGGAACGTCGCCGAATTTCAAGACCTTTTGAATTTAGGCAAGTCGCGCGGGTACGTCACTACAAAAGAATTCACGCAACTTATCTTGAGCGCCGAGTCGATCGATGCGAATTGCGTCGGGGAATGGCGCGCAAGATTGGAAGAAGAAGACGTCGAAATCCAAGAAGACGATCGCGAGGGCTATTACGATTTTTACGTCGATTCAAGCGACGACGAGCCCGGCGAACAATACCGCGCCGGTTTTGAAGAATTCGGCGCCGAAGCGGACGCGCCCGTCGAAAGACTCGAAGCGACGCTCGATTCGCTCGATTTGTCCGACGCCGAACGTTGGTCCGCCGATCCTGTTCGACTCTATATGAACCAACTCGCGCGCATTCCTCTTCTGACGCGCGAAGAAGAAGTGGCGGCCGCGCGCGAGATCGAACGCGCGAGGCGCCGATTTCGTCGATACGTTTTCGCCTCTCCTTTGGCGGTGAGCGAGTCGGCAAAGACGCTGGACGACGTTTGCGTCGGTTTTGCCGCTTTCGACCGAACTTTTAATTCGTCGCTGGAAGAACAAAATTCTAAGGAAACCATTAAACTGCGCATTCCGTCTTGTCTCCATACGCTCCAAAAAGCGAGCGAACTTTTGGACGAAAACTACCGTCGTCAACGTTTGCTTAAATCGGAAGAGCGCGCTTTTCGTTCGGGCAAGAAACGCGTCGGCGCCGCCGATCTTTTGACGCCCCTTGAACGAGCCGAAGAAAAACGCGCCGAGCGGCAATACTTAAATCGCGAGGCGATCAAACGTCGCCGTCGTTGTTCGCTCTTAGTCGAAGAAATGAATTTCCGTACAAGGCGCGCGCACGCGGTCGTTAAATTGATGAAATCGATTAGTTCGCGCATTGAAAAATTAAGCGCGGACAAGGCGACGCCCCGTTTTGCGCGTTGTAGCGAAGAACGTCGACGCGCCGTCGCGGAAGAATTGCGCGAGTTGCGAATTAAAGCGTGCGAATCTCCAAAAGCGTTGAAGCGTCGACTTGCTAAAATAGAAAAATTTCAACGCGCCTACGAGGAAGCCAAGGGCGTTCTTTCGGGCGGTAATCTCCGACTTGTCGTCTCGATCGCCAAAAAATATCGTAATCGCGGCATGAGTTTTCTCGATCTTATTCAAGAGGGAAACACGGGTCTGATGCGCGCGGTCGACAAATTTGAACGTCGACGCGGGTTTAAATTTTCCACCTACGCGACTTGGTGGATTCGTCAGGCGATAACGCGCGCCATTTCGGAACAAGCGCGCACGATACGCATTCCGGCGCATATGATCGAGGCGTTGAGCAAATTGCGCGCGATTCAGAAGGACGAATTCCAACGTTACGGACGTCAACTTTCTATCAACGAACTTGCCTATCGCGCCGATATGCGCGCGGAAGACGTTGAACGCGTCTTTCAAACCGGCTCTTCGCCGATCAGTCTTGAACGTCCGATCGGCGACTACGACGACGCGTGTTTCGGCGATTTCTTACAGGACGGCTCTTTCGAACGTCCCGACAAATCCGCGTCGATTCAGATGTTGCGCGTCGAACTTGAAAAAGCGCTCAAGACGTTGACGCCGCGCGAACGCGACATTATGCGCATGCGTTACGGGCTCGACAACGGGTACGCCTACACGCTCGAAGAAGTGGGAAAATATTTTGACGTTACTCGCGAACGCGTCAGACAAATCGAGGCGAAAGCGCTAAAAAAATTGCAGACGCCCGCTCGTTATAAGCGACTGACGGGATTCTTGGATACGGAAGAACGAAAGCGGTTCGAAGAAGAGGGCGTTTCCAAAGGTTGTTTTGGCGCGGCTTCCGAAACGCGTTGATTTTACTCGAGCATAGGTTGTTTTTTGCGCGTTTCTTCTTTCAGTCTGGCTTGAAACGCGCGTTCTTTCTCTCGATATTCCTGCGGCGGATTCCAACGTTTGCTCGCTTCGAGTCGTTTTTGAACGACGAGCGGCAATTCTCCTTGAAAAGCGTCCGACGCGTTTTTTACCGACGCGCTTAATTCGCGCGAATTCGCGCCCCCTGCGTAGTTTTCGTCGGGCGAGGCGCTTTCTTCCGACGTTTGGTTCGACGACGACGGGACGTCAAGCGAAGCGCGCGTTTTTTCTTCCGTTTGCGTTTCGTCTGGAAACGGCGTCAATACCGACGCCGATTTCTCTTCGTTCGCCGTTTTTTCCAACGTCTTCCGAATTCCTTCAAGCGACTTCGCGACGTCAAATTCGCTCGTCGTTTGGAACGCTTGTTCTTTCTGTTCTTTTGAGATCAAAGAGCCGTCTTGCAAATCGCCGCCTCCTCCGTCGAACGTTCCAAACGCCAAGCGCCAAGCGAGAGTCGACGAACAATCCTCTTCCTCGCGCATATCGGCGCCCAACATATCGCGCGCGCCGGGCGCTTCGCTTAACGTCGTCGCCGCCTTGCCCCATCTTTCCGCGCGCGCGTCTCGCGCTATTTGACGCGTTGAAAGCAAAAGACGTTCAAAACGTCGCGTCAAATCGACTTGGCGCCCGTCGACGCCAAAATAGAACGAATAAGAATCGGTCTTTTTGGCAAATCGCGCGACAAAATCGACAAATTCTTTGGCGTCAGGCTCGCGCAAACGTCGCGCCGTCTCCGCAAGTTCGTCTCGACGCTCGTTCCATAGACGTTCGAACGCGTCGAGACGAATTAAAAAATCGTCGGTTGGCAAATTGGACGCGTCGACGTCCGTTTGAACGCCCGGTCGAGCTTTCAATCGCTCGACGGCGCCTTGTAAAAGCGCTTCTCGCTCTTCTTCTAGTTCGGCGATTTTTTGGGAAAATTCCCGACCGAACGAAAGAAAATCCAACGCGCGTTCTTCGGCTTGCAAACGTTTGCGCGTTCGCCTAAGCGTTTCTAAGGCGTTTTCAAACGCTTCCTTTTGAACGTCGCGTGAAAAACTTCTGATCGAGGTCGCAAACGATCGCGCAAGTTCCGCGCCGACGGCGTGATTTTCGTTTAAATAATCGTTAAATTCATATAGGCGACGATCCAAAAGAAGAGCGTCGACGTCGCGTTCCGACGATCGATCAAGAGAAGCGCGAACGACTTGAAGCGAAGCCTCCAGCCCCGACGAAGACGTAAAGGACGAGTCGAATTCCCGAGAGAGTTGGAAGACGAGCGTCGAATCGAACGAATCAAAGGAAGTTTCGTTAAGTTCACGCGTCAACGAGTCCGCCAGCGAAACGCTTCGCGCGAGCGACGCGCGTAGAAACGCGAGTTCGTCGTCAAGAGAAGACGACTGCGGATTCTTTTCAACGCTTTCGTTTGTCGCATAATCCTTGAACGTTTTTAACTCGCTAGTCGTCGCTTCTTGACTAGTCGTCGTTTCCCGCGCCTGTTCGTTGTGGGCAAATCGTATAAAACTTGCGGCAAGTAGAATAGCGGCGGCGCATAAAGTCGCCGCGCGTTCTAAAAACGCGCTTCGATTTTGTCGCGCGCCTTGGGAGCGTTGCAACGCGCAATTTATTAATTCGCGCGCGCGTCCTTCGGCAAAGGCGTTTTCAAGTCGAATTCGCGCGCGTTTCGTCGTTTCGTTTCGTAAAGACGGCGAGTCCGACGCGACGTTTGAACGCGTCGACTCAAATTCCAAGGAGGCGGAAAGAACGCCTTGTAATTCCGCGTCGTTCGATTCTAAACGGCGAGCCGTTTGATAAAGCGTCGGAACGCGACGTCGTAAAAACGCCGCGAGAAGAAACGCGTGCAGAAAAAGAACGATCGCGTAAACGTTCCAGACGACGCGAGGCGATCCGTTCCAAAACGCGAGGTCGACGCGCGCAAGAAACGCCGCTATACAAGCGACGACAGTCCAACGTCGCGCTCCTTCCCAAAGAAGACGCCTCCGAGCCGCCGCGCGTATTTTTTTAAGAAAGAAAGTCGCTTCTTTCATCGATCGATTCAATTTGCCAAGGAACGCTATTAAAAGTCGTCCTTTCCTCGTCGCGTCAAGGACGTTCAAAACAAAACGCGTAAAAGAAATTCTAGCCCGTCGGCGTAAAAAAACAACCGCGCCTCTTTTTTTTGTTCGTCGTATGAGTTTTTAAATTGCCCGTTTTATCTGCTTTATCTTTGTATATGTTGTGTAATCAATAAAATCAAAAAAAACGGAATATTTAACTTATGATTAAACCTGCGAGTCCGATAAGAAGAGTACGGACTCCGACCTTGAGTCAAACGTTCCGTCGCGTTTTTAGGCGAGAACCAGTCTTCTGAACGCGTGAGAATAAACGTCAATTTTTCGAAGGATTGAATATGACCCGCAACGACGATTTACGCAAGAGCGTTGGGATGCGCGAAACGCGCGGTTCGTTACGTCGAACAATCTGGACGCGACGCGCGCGTTTGACCGTGTTGAGCGTCGCGCTAGGTCTCGCGTCTTTGCCGTTCCTTCCGTGCGAATTAGGAAACGAACGCGCGTTTGCCGTCTCGACCGTAACGTCTTCTTCGTTGCAAGCCGCGCAGTCTGCCGCATCGAAATCGCTTTATTCGCGCCAACAGCAACAAGCGCGTCTTGAAGCGCAACGTCAGGCGCAACTTCAAGCTCAAGCGCGCGTTCAAGCGGAAAACCAAGCGCGCGCGCAACGTCAAGCGCAAGCGGCTCAAGCGGCGGCTCAGGCTCAAGCCCAAGCCCAAGCTCAGGCCCAAGCTCAAGCGGAGAGTTCGAAAAAATCCTTTTTGTCCGACTTATTTAGGCGCGAGCCGGTCGTTCCCAATTCCAAACCTTACGACGGAGTCGACTCCTTCAATAATTACGAACGCGCTCAATTTGCTTCGAGAAACGCCTATGTTCCAAACGACGGAACGTCGGAGAGAACGGGGTTTGGATTGGGACTCTTCAAAAAGAAGGACGCGTCCGATCAAGCGAATCGTCAAGAATATCCGCTAAATCAAACTCAAAACGCCGTTCCTTACGGTCGAGCGAGCGCGATTTCCGAACGTCCGATTAACGCAAGGGGCGCGACGCCAAGTTCCGCCGTTCTCGCGCAAGCTTCGACGAGTCCGCTCGATTCGCGCGACGCGTTAGCGAAAGTTCCTTGGGACTTAATGCCCCAACAAACGCGCGAACGTCTTTCTCAACTTGCCTCGTCGCCGACTTTATACCGTCGTTTGCCTATGTCGGGCGGGAGTTGCAATCCAGAGCTTTTTGATTACTTCCTTAGTTATCCGAACGCGGTCGTCGAATTGTGGCGCGCGAGCGGTTACGACGGGCTGACGATGACCTCGGAAGGGAACGGCGCCTATTCAATTTCCGAAAAGGGCGGTTCGTCGGGACGAATTCAAATCATATACCAAGATTCGGAATTGACGCTGGTTCACTGTTACGGTTCTTACCTCAGTCCCGTCTTTCCGCGACCCTTGGAAGGGGAAGCGTTTTTGATTCTTCAAACGCGTTATACCGAAGACGGCTCGAAAACGCCGTTGGTGGTTTGTCGTTTAGACGCGTTCATTGGAATTAAGAATATGGGCGCGGAGTTGCTCGCGCGAACGTTTAATTCTTTCGTGGGCAAAGTCGCCGACGCCAATTTTGAAAGCACGTTGAGCTTCATTTGCGGAGTTTCGCGTTCGATCGAAGAGGCTCCGCACGAATTCCAACGAGTCGCCGCGAGTCTTAATATTGACGCGAACGCAAAGAACGTTCTCGTCGCGAAGACGCAAGAAATCGCGAATCAGGCGCAAGCTAGACGTTCCGGGCAGACCGTCGAATATCGTTTGCTTGCGAAGGCGAACGCGCCGCAGCCGGGATACGCGCGAATATTAGCGCGCGGCGGGTCGGAACGACCGCTTCCGAACGGACAAAGCGCTTTGGCGTCCGCGCCCGGCGTCGCTAAGTCGTCGTCCTCTTACGGAAAGACTATCGAGTTAAGTATGAACAAATCGCCGAGCGTTAGCTTGAACGAATTTGCTCTGGCGCCTGACGGCGATTTCGAAGGATCGCTCGATTGGGACGACGACGAACGAACGGCGACCGGCGAAGAGGTTCTCGCGTCGAGACTTTCCAGTCCGTCGACTTCCGCCGCGAAAGCCGGAGTGAAAACGACGAAAAATTCTTCCGTGATCGATTTGTTGGAAGAACAAGAAGAAAGCGACGAGCCGAACTACGAATACGATTCGTTGACGTCGACCAAATCCGACAAATCGAGCGACGACGCGCTTCTTACCGACGACGCGCTTCTACTTGACGATTCCGACGCCTCCGTTTCCGATTCCTTGACGACGGACGAGACGCAGGATTCGGAAGAATTGACGATGACGCTGGTTTTAGACGAATCCGAATCCGAATTGAAGGATTCGCTCGTCGCGATTCCTTACGCCGCGCAGACGACGCTTGAAGACGAGTCGGAAGAGGACGGGGCGGAAAGCGATCTGATCGCGACGCCGACCTTAGACGCGCCCGGCGAAGACGACGATTTATCCGACGACGGCGACCTCTTGGAGACTCTGGATTTGCCCGAGGAGTTGGAAGAAAACTTAGCGGAGTCGGAAGACGCGCCCGTCGTGCCTCTTGCGGCGACGATGAAAAATCCTTCAAGCGCGCGCGCTAAAGGACTGAACGCGATGAAACGCGCTCCGAAGCAAAAGAAAGAGAAAGAAACCGAACCGACCGTTGCGAAGGCGTTGACGGAAGTTGAATCGAAAGAAGTCAAAAACGAAGAAAAAGCCGTCGCTTTGCCTGAAACGACCGTCGAAGACTCAACGAAGACGGATTCTGACAAGACGAAGGTTGAAGTCGATTCGACAGAGGAATTCGTCGTCGGCTCGCTAAACGAAGACGCGGAATTTGAAGTCGTCGCGCAAGAAATCGAAGCGAATTGGACGCCCGTCCGAAACGTCGACGCGACGAATCGTCCAACTTTCAGCGACGCGGGGGAAGACGTCGAGACTACCCAAAGAAACGACGGATTCCAAGCGGCAGCGGTCGAGGATTCTAAGTCGACGACGCGAAAGAGCGACGAGCAAACTTCGCCCGTCTTTGCGCGACCCGACGGAGCGCGTCGTAATTCGACGAGCGAATCGCAGGAAGAGCAAGGACCGGTCAAACGATTCGTAACGCGTCGATTTTCGCCGCGCGCAAATTCCGACGGCAACAAGCCGATTCCCTCTTTTCGTTCCATTGTGAAAGGCGAGGAAGACGACGGCGAAAAGCTAAAAGTCAAGCCGATCGAACGATTGAGGAACGTCGTGAATCCGAACGATTCAAATTAAGCGACGCGCGCCGATTCCTTAGGGGGTCGGCGTTTTTTTTTCAATTCGTTTGATTTTTTCAATTTCTTAGGTTATACTTACGGAGTTCGAAAAATTTGTCGAGTTTGGTTTGTCGTGAGACGAACGGACTCCTACTAATCAAAATGGACACGCGCCGATGAAAAATAATTTCCTACGAACGCGCCGACTCGCGCCGTTGTTTTGCCTTCTGTTTCTTTTACTTGTTCGCGTCGATTTTGCAACGGACTATTTCGTCGATTCGCAAAACGGGGACGACTCTTTTTCCGGGCTTTCCGCCGCGACTCCATGGAAAACGCTTGAGCGCGTTTCGAACGCTAAAGAATTAGCGCCGGGCGACGTCGTCCGCTTTCGAGCGGGACAAGTTTGGCGCGGAACGCTGAAACCCGTCTCGGGCGAAAAGGACAAGCCGATCGTTTATACAAGTTACGGCGAGGGTAAAAAACCTAGTATTTGGAGATCGACTTCGTTGGCTAACGAATCGTTCTGGCTGAAATCCGGCGAGAATCTGTGGGCGACGCGTCCTACGACGATTCGCGACGTTGGGGAAGCCCCTAATTTCCTTGGCGGAGCTTGGGGACTGCATCAGGAGTCGGGCGCCAAGGTCGCGCAAACGACCAAGAAAACGGAAAACGGCGGACTTGTTTACGCGTTCGACTGCCAAGAGACCGGCTCCGCGAGTAATCATATTCAATGGTGCAACGGTTCTTTTTCCGTTGAGAAAGGACGTTCTTATCGACTTTCTTTCGACGCCCGCGCGTCCGAACCCGTCGAATTTCGCGTCGCCTTGATGAAAAACGGCGCCCCTTGGACAGGATACGGATACGTCGTCGCCGGAAATCCTAAGGTTTCCGAAGAAACGGCGAGAATATCGGTCGTTTTCCAGACGACGGAAACCGCCGACGACGCCCGAATCACGTTTTATTTAGGCGGGTTGCCGAAGGGCGTTAAATTGGAATTTTCCAATTTTGAAACCAAGGAAGTTGAAATCGACGCCTTGGAACTTGCGCCGGACGTCGGCAATATTATTCTTAACGACGGCTCAGGGCGCAAAGCCGCGTTCAAACGGTGGACGCTTCAAGATTTGAAGGAACAAGACGATTTCTGTTACGAACGTTCGGAAGGACGCGTCTGGTTTTACTCGAAAGAGAACCCCGCCAAACGTTATTCGTTAATTGAAGCCGCCCTAATGAAACACGTAATCGATCATTCGGGCGTTCGCGACGCCGTCTTTGACGGACTAGACGTTCGTTACGGTTCCGCGCACGGATTCGGAGGTTCGAACGCGTCGCGCCTCGTGATTAGAAACTGCGATATTTCGTGGATCGGAGGCGGCGATCAATATTTGGAAGGGGGCGCCGGGCGACGCACGCGATATGGAAACGGAATCGAATTCTGGGCGACCGCGAGCGATTGTCTTGTCGAAAATTGCCGACTGTGGGAAGTTTACGACGCCGCGATCACGAATCAAGGCGCGGGCGTGAATCAGGAACGAAACATAACCTATCGCGACAATCTGATTTGGAACTGCGAATATTCCTTTGAATACTGGAATCGCGGTCCAGAGTCGATCACCGATTCGATTCTCTTTGAAAAGAACGTATGCCTCGACGCCGGATACGGGTGGGGACACGTTCAACGCCCGGATAAAAACGGACGTTGCTTGATGTTTTACAGCAATTCGGCGCAAACGACCAATTTTGTCGTCCGCGACAATATCTTCGCCAACGCGACGGAGAGCCTTGTACGATCCGATATCGATTGGACGCCGGAGCCGCCGAAACTCGACGCGAACGTCTACTCGCAAGAAGACGAGACGATTCCTTTCGTCCAATGGAAAGGCAAACGATTTTCGGGCGAAGAATTTGAGTCTTTCCAAAAAGAAGCGAACCAAGAGCCCAATGCAAAACTCGAGAAAATCGACGTCAAAGCGTTAATTCCGCAAGACGAAGAATAACGGCGTCGGAAACGTTTCAATCTGCTTGCAAACGTCGTCGATAAAGAACTTGACGACGTTTGGCGTTTGGGAAAACGACGTAATCGCGCGATTACGACGCTCCCCGCCAAAAATGTCCGACGAAAGACAGATAGTCTTTTACAGACGTTATGTTTTCGTAAGCGTTTACGAAAAAACGACCCGTAAGCGGCGCGCGACAAGCCGTCCGTCTTTAGACGGGCGGATTGGCGTTTCGCTTGACGTTGCTGAATCGAATTTTTGTTTTTTCAGTCGACGCGTCGTTCAAAAGTCCATATGTTTTTTGCAGAACATTCAGATTCTATTCTTCCGTAAGCGCTTACAAATTTTCAAATCAGCTCGCTGACGACGTGATTGGGAAAAATTCAAAGGCGAGGAGTGTATTCTCCATACGATTTACAGTAATCTGCGCGTGAAATAAGGCAAAGATTCAGTTTCGGAAAGAATGAAGGCAAAACTCGATGCAATTAACTATTATCCCGCGCTTGAAGAGATTCAGTTGGCGATTTTGACGACGCCCTCTATTGACGCCTTCAAACGTAAGGGCGCGAAAATCGTAAACCAATACAAAGACGAAATTCAAGAAAAACGTCGGTCGTCGGTCGAATAGATCGTCGATGCTCGTAAAAACGCCAAAAAGAAAGACGTTCCGACAATGCGACAAGAAAACGACCCGAACAAAAAAACGCGTAAAACGTCGTCGACGAAATTTCGTAATTTCAACCCGGACGTCTTGAACTGCTTGGCGAATCTATCGAACGACGAAGTCTTCACGCCGCCGAACGTCGTCGATAAAATGTTGGATCTATTGCCCCAAGAAATCTTCGCCGACCCGAACGCGACCTTCCTTGATCCCGTATGTAAGTCGGGCGTCTTTCTGCGCCAAATCGCAAAAAGGTTGCTCGTCGGGCTAAAAGACCTAATACCCGACCAACACGAAAGACTCGAACATATTCTAAAAAATCAGCTTTACGGAATTGCTATTACCGAACTGACCAGCCTGATCGCAAGAAGAACGCTATACTGTTCAAAATACGCGAATTCCCCCTATTCCATCGTCAAGTTCCCAAACGTCGACGGAAATATTCGATTCAAAAGAATTGAGCATCAATGGGAAAGGGGGAAATGCAAATTCTGCGGAGCCTCCCAAAACGCCTTCGGAACCGCCGCCGAAAAACCAAAGGAAAATCACGCTTACGAATGGATTCACCGCGAAAATGTAGAGGATATTTTCAGGATGAAATTTGACGTTATTATTGGAAATCCGCCCTATCAAATAGAAACTGGCGGAGCTGGAAAACAAGCTAAGCCTCTTTACAACCTTTTTGTCAACCAGGCTAAAAAACTTGACCCGAAATATCTTGTAATGATTATTAAGTCTGGCTGGTTTTCGGGTGGAATGGGTCTTGATAATTTCCGTAATGAAATGATGCACGATTCCCATATCACGAAATTAGTTGACTTTACAAATGCAAAAGACTGTTTTCCTCAAAATAGTATAGGAGGAGGAGTTTGTTATTTCCTACGTGAAAGAGACGTGTCAAAACCTTGTGAATTTGTGAACGTTCATAATGGTAACAGAAATTCAACATTCCGTTATCTTAATGAATTTCCTGTCTTAGTTCGATACAATAATGCTGTTTCTATAATTAAAAAGATACAACAGTATAGTGAGGAAAAATTTGAAAAAATAGTAAGTCCATTAATGCCTTACGGTCTATCTACCAATGTTCGAGGAACTTCTGAAAAACAAAACGACGATGATTTAACTTTATACTCCAGTGAAGGTATATCCTATTTTCCACTCAAAGGGGTTTCCAAGGGGAAAGACACAATAAATAGTTTCCGCGTGCTTGTCAGTAAAACCGGCGCAGAACATGCCGGCGAGGCTGCTAAAGACGGAACTTTCAGAGTTTTAACTTCATCAATGAAAGTGATAAAGCCAGGTGAAATATGTACGCACTCATATTTTATCATTGGCAATTATGACAAATTAGAAATCGCAGAAAATGTCCTTTCATATCTAAAAACAAAGTTCGTTAGATTATTAATTCATTTGTCGATGTCGTCAATTAACGTTTCGAAGTTAGTCTTTACATTCGTCCCAATGCAAGACTTCACACGCCCTTGGAGCGACGCGGAGCTTTATGCAAAATACGGTTTAACGGACGACGAAATCGCTTTCGTCGAATCGATGATTCGCCCAATGGAGCTTTGACGCGTTTTTCACGATGCGCGACGTCAAAACAAGAGAAAAACGTAAGCGTTCACGGAAAGTCGTACAAATTTCGCGCGTTGCGTTCAGGATAAACGTCGCGTAGGAATCGCCGCGACAAGCCGCTCGTCTTTAGACGAGCGGATCGACGTTGCGCTTGACGTTACGTCGAACGAATTTTTTACGGACTTTTACAGTCGACGCGTCGTCTGAAAATTCGCATATTTTTCAAGCCCTTTACAGACTCTAATTCTTTCGACATACACGGTTCTCCGCAAACGGGATATTGGGGGCGTCGGATAATTTCACTTTTTTACTACGACGCGTTTTCGGCGGCGCCATCCGCTTGTCTAAAGACAATCGGCTTATCGCGCGCGCCTTACGGCGCGATTCCAACGCAAACCCTAGTCAAAATATTTCGCGATCGCTTACTATTTTCCGTAGTTTGCCAAACTCGTGCATCGTCGACGCACGGTCTTCCGCGTTCAATTTAGATCGGTTTGCGACGTTTGGTCATTAAGATATCGCTTCCACAAAACGTGCCCGTAAATCGCGTTTATTAAATAAACCGTCCAAGTCGTCGTCATAATAGGATTGCCTACCCTCGCCCACATTATAAGCGTCAACGCGTCGACGACGATCCAAATCGCCCATTGTTCGCGGTATCGTAAAACCATTAGCGCGTTGCCAACGATGGAACAAACGGTGGTCGTAGAATCCAGCCAAACGGCGGCGCCGCCCAACATAGCTAGCATATCGCGATAAATAATAATCGAAACGACGGTCGACCCCCAAAGAACGGTCGTCGTCGAGGAGGGTAATTTTCTTGGCGTTATATGTTTTCTGCCGACGTGGTTCACGTTGCGTTTCCAAAGGTATAATCCCAAAAACTGCATAGGCAGATAATATAACGCGCTGAGCATAACCTCGCCGAATAATCGACTCGACCAAGAAATAAAGATATATGCGACGACGCTGACGAACCCCCAGTAAAACTGAGCCGTTCTTCCGATCGAACCAAGTACGACGCTCACTATTCCGCAGATCGAGGCCAACGAACTTGCGATGACGTACGCTTGTGATCTATCCTGTTCAACAGTGGCAAAACAAATGGTAAAAAACGTTACGACCAGAATTTTCGCCCACTGAAACGGGGTAAAGTATTTCAGAATTCTCAAGAATGCCTCCGTTTCACGTCGTCTTTTCTTCTCGCAACATTTTTATTTTGTCGACAAGGAACCGCGCTCTTTCAAAACGCGACAAAGTTAGTATAAGCAAACTTTAATCGGCGTCAAGATCAACTCGTCGCGCGTAGGCGTTTGTGGGAAACGCGGCGCGTTCTTTACGCTTTTTCGTTCTTATCGGCGTCGACCTTTTGCTTGGCTTCCTTTTGCGCGTCCTCTTGCGAAACCCACGCGGATTTGCGACGGGGCAAGTCTTCAATTCGCATTAGTCCGAACGTTTGGAGAAATTTTTTCGTCGTGCCGTAGAGAAACGGTCGTCCAAGTTCTTCGGATCGTCCGACTATTTTGACAAGATTTTGCTCCAAGAGCTGGCGCAAGACGTCGCCGCAATGCACGCCTCGAATTTTTTCGATATTGGCGCGTAAGACGGGCTGTTCGTAGGCGACGATCGACAGAGTTTCCAACGCGGAATTGGTTAGACGCGGTTCGACCGGCGCTTCTTGCAGACGCAATAGCCACGGCGCAAATTCGGGCGCGGTGCGAAGTTGGAACCCGCCGGCTATTTCATAGGCGTAGAACGCGCTTTTGTTTTTACGGTAACGTTCGTTCAAACGACGTATCAACGCGCGAACGCGCGCGCCGTCCGCGACGTCGGCAAGTTGCGCGATTTTACGACTTGCGAGCGGCTCTCTCGACAAGAATAGAACCGCTTCGACTCGAGAAAGCTCGTTTTGTTCGCTAGAATTCATCTGCGACTCCGCGTTTGACGTTGAACGCGGCGCCTAGCGCGATTCGGCGTTTAAGGCGTCGACTTGCGCCGCGCGCGTTAGGGAACGAGGAGAATAAGCGTCGTTCGGATCGATTAGGTTGGCGGCGCGCGCAAAATTACGCAACGAAACGGAATTGCGTCGACCGGGCAAATTAACGGCGCGCGCGAAATAACCGGGAACGCTGGCGGCGTTCGACGATTTTATGCTTTCGTCCGATTTCGCGCTTTTGTCCGTAGCGTTTTTCACGTCGGAAGCCTCGGGCGCCGATCGGATCGATTCGGATTCGTCTTTTTTAAATTCTTCTTCAAATTCGTCGTCCAGCGTCGAGTCGTCCGCCGTCGATTTGACTTGAGTTTCGAACGAACTTGAAGCGATTTGATTTTCACTCGGACGCGCCTCGTATGCCGTCGACGCGACGGGGTTTTTTGAATCGGCGGGATTTTTTGAATCGGCGCGAACGTCGGCTTCGGTCAATTCGATTCCTTCTTCTTCGACCAAGGAGGCGTCGGCGAGTTCCAACGCCGAAATTTCGTCAAATTCCGCGCGTCGATCATTGAGAATCATATCTTCAAAACTGCCGCGCGGCGCGACGTTCGTTACGGACGCGTTTTTTCCTTCCAAGGATCGGCTTGTAGAAGCAAGTTCTTGCACGTTCGCGTCGTTTCGCGCTTTTTTCGAAGTCGAAGGCCAAAAGACGGCGCAAAGGGTCGAAACGCCAAGCGCGAGGACAAACGCGCCGACTCGCAACGAATCCTTGGGACGTCGCGAAGGCTTCGAAACGCCCTTAGTACGAACGCGGAATTCAAACGGTTCCTCAAATCGGTCGCGCATTATTTCGTCTCCTTCTTGACAGTAGCTCTACTCTTTGACGGGTTCTTCCGAATTTTGATCGCGGGTCGTTTCGGCGGGATTAGTCGTCTCGTCGGGATTATATTCCAAATCGCTAAAATCTCCGGCGTCGACGTCGGTCGTCGTTTCTTCTTTTGGCGCGACGTATCCTAATTCGCCGGCTTTCTTAAAGTCGACCGCCGCGTTCATATAATCGCCGATATGATCGTAAATTTCGCCTCTACGATGATACGCAAGCGCGCGTTCGGGCTCCAGTTTGACGCACTCGGTAAAGGCTTCGATACCCGTTTCCCAATTTCCTTGGAATTGAGCGACGACGCCGCGCAAAAAGTACGCGTCTGCGTCTTTGGGATTCAATTCGAGTATTTTAGAACAGTCGTCAAGCGTTCGTTGAAAATATTCGTCCGCTTTTTTCGCTTCCTCTTCGCCCGTCTTGACGTCTTGATTCGTCGCCGCCGCTTGCGCTAGTCGATAATGTTCCTGCGCGATCGCCATATTTGCCGTCGCGCGTCCGTAATACGCGTCGACGTCGGAAGCGTTTTGCTTGATCGCGTCGGAAAACGCATCGTCCGCGCGAGTCCATTCTTTGTTCTCTAACGCGGCTTCGCCCAATTCGATCGAACTTTTCGTCGTTTGAGAACCGTCGGTTCCTTCGTCGACCTTGGAAGGATTGCAACCCGCGCAAATTAAGAGCGCGACTCCGAGCGTCGTCGCGCCGATCTTTCGTATAATGCTCATCGCTAATCGTCTTTCGTCCGTTACGCGCCATATACAGCGTCGCGCTTCCCACGTCGCGCGAAAAAAGCGGTCGTCCTGAAGGCGTCCTCGCGGAGTCTAGCGTTTTTTCTTAGACGCGTCAACGGCTCTTTTAAACTCTCGTCTACGAAAAGACGCGTCGAAAGAACCCCTTCGACGCGCCTTGCCTAGCTTAACGAACAGTTCGAGCCAAATCAGACTTTGCCCATTTTCTTCAAATTCTCGAAGCATTCGGCGCAGGCTTCGAAGAGATCCATACCCGGCTTGCAGTCTTCTTGTTCGACGATATACCATTCGACGCCGCCGACGTTTTCCGCAAGGTCGAACATACGCTTCCAGTCGACGATATCTCCTTCCGAAGCGACGGTCGCTCCGCCTTTACCCGGCTCGTTTTCCGCTTTGACGTGCATCAACTTGCCGCGACCGGGGAATTTTTCGACTTCCGCGTAAGGATCGGCGCCGCCGTGCATACAGTTCCCGACGTCCATTTGCGCGATAATATCTTCGCGCGTACGGCTGAAGAAAAGTTCCCAAGCGGTTTTGCCGTTGACGTCGGAGAAGTCGTTAAAGTGCGCGTGGAAACCGATTTGCATACCGACTTTAGCCGCTTTCGCCGCGATTTCGTTGAAAAGATAAGCGGTCATTTGATTGCCGGCGTCCGTCTTGCAGGAAGCGGAAAGACCGCTCGCGACGATAAGACGCGAGTTGCCGAGCGTCTTTTCAAATTCGACCGTCTTTTCGAAAGCGCCTTCGAGCAACGCGGGCACGCCAAGGTGCGTGCTGACCGCTTGCAGACCGGCTTCGTCGAGCCATTTGCGTACGTCTTTAGCTTCGCAACCGTAGTAACCTGCGAATTCGACGCCCTTGTATCCGATTTCCGCGATACGTTTCAACGTTCCGCGCAAGTCTTTTTGCGCAAATTCGCGAACGGAATAGACTTGCAACGCAAACGGAACTTTCTTCGCGTCGGCGGCGAAGAGCGCGTCGGCGCTAGACGAAGAAAACGCGCCAAACGCGCCAAACGCGGCGGCGCCAAGTCCGGATTTCAGGAAAGAGCGACGATCCATAAGATTCTCCCAAATTGTTCTCAAAATAACACCGAACGTTATAAAAAGGTATGATTTAACGAGCGCGATTCGCGAAATACGACGAATCCGCTCCGTAATGAAACGACGAAATTGTTCGTCAAATTATTTTGCTCGCCTAGTTTTTAGTTTTAGTCTTCGTCTTCGTCGAGATAATACGAGTCGTCTTCGTTTTCGAGTTCCGACTCCGTTTTCGCTTCGCGTTCTTCGCGCGCCGCCGCGCCGGGCGTCGCCGTCGCTTTATTGGCGACGAAACGTTCAAAAGCATCGTCAAGCGCCGCGTCGAACGCGTCGAGGGGCACGTCGTCTTGTTCTTCTTCGTTCTGTGTTTTGTCGACCTGTTTTGGGTCGACTTTGGACGCGTCTTGTCGTTTTGGCGCTTCAACTTCCGTAGGCTTCGAGCTAGTCGAAGGCGCCTCGACGACCGCTTCTTCCGTCGGAGTCGTTTTTTCTTTCTTTTCCGGCTCCGGCGTCGTCAATTTGTCGACGACCATCAGAAGACGCTTCATCGTGATCGGCATGCCGACGGCGACGCGTCGTTTACTCCTTTTAGCGCTAGCGCCCCACTTGACTTGATTTTCGTCTAAAAGCAAAACGGCGGGCAAATCGCGCGTGACGGCGGCGTCAAGCAACGCGTTGAACGCTTCGACCGCTTCTTTGCCAAGGGACTGCGCGTTAAAGAGAACTAGGTCGACCGCGAAATCTTCCAGACGGGTCAGCGCCAACTTCGCGTTGGAAACGACAAGCGCGCGGAAGCCCGCGTTTTTAAAGGATTGACGGAACGCGTCTTGAAGGTCGCCGTTCGCTTCGACGATCATAATCGTCTTCGTCGCCTTAGGCGCCGACGCGTTCGAACCTGCGGCGGGTTTGACCGCGACTTGCGTTTCTTCCTCTTCTTCGCCCTTTTCGAGCGTCTTGATCACGCGATCCAAATCGCGTAAAAAATCCTCGGGCGATTGATAACGCTCTTCCGGCCTGAAATTTAACGCTTTGTCGACGACGGTCGCGACGCAACGAGGCACGTAAGGCGCGACTTCGCGAATTCGTTTGACGTTCTTGAATCGCGAAGCGTCAAGACGCTTGGCGCGTTCTTTGATTTCGCCAAGGGGCGCGATTCCCGTCAGGATTTGATAATAGACGGAAGCGAGAAAATAAACGTCGCTACGTTTGTCGTCGCGTCGAACGTGCGTCGAACGTTCGAGCGCCGCGTATTCGATCGCGCGTTGCGTTTTGAAGCCGGACGCCTCGTCGGTAAGAAGCCCGAAATCTAAAAGAACCGCCTTGCCGGAACTTGCGAGCATAATGTTCGTCAGCTTCATATCGCGATGTTGATATCCGCGTTTCAACGCGTAATCGAGCGCGCTTGCGACGTCGTAGACGATACGAGTCGCGCGTTTCGGTTCAATACGACCGTTTTTTTGAACGCCGAGATCTTCGCGCAAAGTTCGTCCTTCGACGAATTCCATCACCATATAGTGATCGTATTTTGTTTTTTTGGCTTCATAGACGGCGGCAATATTGGGATGTCGCAATTCCATTCCCATTTCGCCTTCGCGTTCAAATTCGTTGATCGCCGTCTGATCGTCCCGAAAACGCGCGCGGAGAACCTTGACCGCGACGACCTTGCCCGTGTCTTTATGGACGCAACGAAAGACGCGCGCGAAGGAACCGGCGCCGACGAGATATTGAATTCGATAGTCGCCGTAATAAAAGCCCGTCGTTTCGCCTGCCGCTAGGCGTTCGACCTGATACTTGGTCAAGTAACCGTAACGCTGAAGCGCTTGAAGGAACTGCTCGCTGGTGAAAAGCTGAGAACCAAACGAACGTTCGACGTCTCGTATCTGATCCAGACTCAGAAGATCGAGCGAAAGAAGACGCTGGGTTAAATCGTCGATGGAAAGCGAAGGCATAGCGAACGTCCCTATAAACAAACTGGAAAACAAAACGCCAAACGGAACAAAGCCGCGATTAACGCTTGAATTGCATAGTAAACTCGCAATTTGCGCTTTTTTTCTAGTTTAACCGCTCTTCTAAAAAAAACGCGCTTACCTTCATTATAACGTAAACTTCGCAAAAAGTCATCATAAAAATGAATCTTTCGGAATAAAATGGATTTTTTATTAACGCTTTCGACGAATTGACAAATTTTATAGCGAGAAAACCGAAAAGTCGCGCGTTTAAAGAAAAAACTGTCGTTGAAAGTATTTTTATTTTTTGTTAGACTGTCTCGACTTTGTTTATCGACGTAATCGTAAGGACTTACGTTTCGTTAAATTAAATAAGCGAGCTAGACGCGGCAAGGAGCGGCGTCAAGTAAAAATAGAAAAACAAGGACGTTCAAATGACGTTGTCGAATTGCGATTCAGTTCGTTTTTCACGTTTGTCGATTCTGATTTGCGCGTGCGTCGGTCTGGCGGCTTTAACGCCGGGTTGCACGACGCGTAAACAGTACGCGATCAACGAGGCGATATTAATCGGGGAGCGTCGTCAACTTGAAGACGAAATCTACCGAACTCAATTCGAATTGCGGGACGCGCTTGTCGAAAACGAGAAACTGCGCGCGGAACTCGAGGGCTCGAGCAAGGGCGCCAAGTCGAAGCAAAACGATAAAAACAATTCTTCGGCGGCGCAATATCCCGGCGGCGCGACTTTGCAAGTCGCTCCAACGTCTTCTTCGAACGCGCTTGGTTCCTACGGCTCTACTGGAGGCGAGGAAGTCGAACGTTTGCCCGATTTTGTGCCCGTGCCGGTTTCGCGTTCGAAGCGGAACGGCTCGTCCGCGATTTCGACTCCCGGTCCGGCGGCGCGTCCCTTGACCACGCCTACTTCGGACGGTAGTTCGAATCAACGTTCGTCGGGTACGAAAGCGAAATCGCGTGCTTTCGATTCTGAAGCGAATCCTTATACGTTTGGACAAAACGACGCGGAGCGTTCGAATTATTCTTCGCGCGTCGTTTCGTCTTCCTATCTTGGCGCTTCGTCGGATTCCGACAAGATAGGTCAAACGTCGTATCAAGGTAAAGTTCAAAACGAATCGGAGATTGAACCTTGGTCGCCGCTCGCTCCTTATTGACGAACGCGACGTCGATTAAACAAACCCTTTGACGACGGTCGCGACGACTTGTCGTTTAACTTTATTGCTTGCTTTTCGAGATTCGCGTCTTGCGCGCGTTTGTCGTTAGGGATTATGTTGCATGAAAAAAGATTTCTTTAAGGAATACGGTTTTCGCATTGTTTTTGTCGTATTCTTCCTTCTCGCCTTCGTGTGGATGGGAACGAAGCAGACGATTCTAAGCAATTCCAATTCGGTCGAAGACTGGTTGCCCGCCCAATTCCAGCAAACGCGCGATTATCGATGGTATCTGGAAAACTTCCCCTTTGAAAGTTACGTCGTCGTCAGTTGGGAAGGTTGCGAGATGGGCGACGACCGTATTGAATTGTTCGCGCAAAAACTTGTGCCCGAACAAACGATCGACAATTTTTCTTTGTCGGGCGTCGACGAAACTTTCAAAGCGGATTTGCAACTTGACCGCGCGCCGGAAGGAGTCCGCGACCTTCCCGACTCGTTCGTAGGAGACGCGAATCTTTCGACTCAAGCGCTTGTTGAAGCGGGCGCGGCGGAGAACCGTAAAGAAGAGACGCCCGAAGTCAAAGAGGAGCCTTCGTTTTTTAAGTCGGTGATGACCGGTCCGCGTCTTGCGCGTTTGCTTACCCAAACTTACGAGCGTATGCAACGCCGACGTTCCGACGAACTTTACGAAGTCGACGAGGAGGGCGTCACGACTCTTGAACGTTCTATTCGCGAGCGTCTCAAGGGCACGTTGATCGGACCCGACGGAAAAAGCACGGCGATGATTGTCACGCTGAATCAGGGGAAGCGCGACGGCAAGAGTTTACAGGCGGTTTTAAACAAGATTCGCGAACTTGCCGCAGAATCGGGTCTGCCTAACACGCTGGAGATTCGCACGGGCTCGTTTGCCGCGCAGATGGTGAAAAGTTTCGGCGACTTGGTCGACGAAATCGCGAATGGGCGCAAAATTCGTATGGACGGCGCTATTCTCGGCGGTCCGCCCGTCGACAACGTGGCGCTGACGAAAGAGGGCGAACGAACGCTCTATCGTTTGGCGGGCATATGCGCGATCGTCGGCGTGACGATCGCCTTTATTTGCCTGCATAGCGTTCGTTTGACTATGTTCGTTTTTTGGATCGCGGCTCTTTCGGCGGGCGTCGCTTTAGCGTTCGTATCGTTGACGGGCGGAACTTGCGACACGATTCTGTTAAGCATGCCCGCGCTTGTTTACGTTCTCGGTATGTCCGGCGCGGTGCATTTAATCAATTATTACCACGACGCAATTCGCGAAGGCGGGCTTGACGGCGCGACTGAACGCGCGGTTCGACACGGTTTTACGCCCTGCTTCTTCGCGCAGTTGACGACCGCGCTAGGACTTGGTTCTCTCTTTGCGGGGCGTCTGGTTCCGATCACGAAGTTCGGTTTTTATTCGGCGATCGGCGTTTTGGCGACGTTGCTGTTGCTTTTCCTGTATCTTCCGGCGTTGTTATATTTTTACCCGTCGAAAAAATTCGCGGCGAAATACGGCGGCAAAGGCGAGGCGACAAACAAGGGCAAATTGTATTCCTTCTGGAATTTTTTCGGCGGGCTTATTATCAAGCGGCATAACGTCGTCGTGGTTCTATGTTTTGCTTTGATGGGATTTTTCGGGTACTATTTGCCGCAAATTAAAACGTCCGTCAAGATGATGAGCTTTTTCGCGCCGGAAGCGGAAATTATCAAGAATTACGAGTGGTTGGAAGAGAAACTTGGACCTCTCGTGCCAATGGAATTAGTCGTTTGTTTCGACAATCAGAAACTCAACGGGTATTCTTTTCAGACGCCGGAACGTTTGGAACTGATTAATCAGATTAGCGACCAACTGAAAGCGGAATTATCCGAAGACGTAGGCGGAACGCTTTCCGTGGGATTGTTTGCCCCGGACGCAAGCGAGACGGCGACGCCCGGAGGAACGCTTCATCGGACGCTTTCGACCGTCGTCGGCAAAACGATCGAAGACAATCGAGCCGCGTTGCGCGATTATCTTACGATCGAAGGAAACCCGACGATCGACGAACTGGCGGTTTTCTTAACGGAGAACGCCGCGAAAAAACGCGAGGCGGCGGAGAAGCGTCGTCGCGAGTTTGACGAACGTTTGGCGGCGGAAAACGCTCAAGAAGACGCGCCGCAAACTTACGACGACTTTATTGCGGCGAAACAGGACGAACTTGACGAGTCGCTTGCGCCTCATTACGCGGATTTTACGTCGATTAAATCCGATTTTGACGAAGTTGAACGACTAGAATTCGAGGCGTCCGTCTTCTCCTTAAATAAAGACTATCTTGCCGAACAAAAGGTCGACGATCTTCTTACGCTGTTGGAAACGACCGACAAAGGGCGCCCTTTCCGCAAGCTTTCGCTCGAAGAGGTCGACGCGCTTAAAAAAGGCGCTCGTCGCTGGCAAAACGAAAGAGGAATCGAACTTTGGCGCGTCAGCATTCGCGTATGGTCGTTGAAGAAGGACATTGACTATTCCGCGTTTATCGAAAACGTTAAAAACGTCGTGGAACCGATTCTTGCGGAGAAATCGTTGGAACTTGAGGCGCGACGACAAGGACTGGACGCCGACGCGACGGAAAAGACGTTTGAATCGGCGCGCGCTTACGTCGAACAAAATTTGCACGAAGAATCCAAGTCGTTCTTCAAATCGAAGAAGAACGTAAAAGACGTTAAGGCGTTGTCGTATGAATACGCGCTCAAAGACCTTTCGGAACAGGAACGCCAAGAACTTTTGAATTCGATGGGCGAGGCGCATGCGGACGACTGGATTTATCCCGTCGGATTAGCCGCGAAATACACGGGTATGGTTCCGCTGGTCTATAAGACGCAACACGAATTAATTAAAGGTCTTACGTCTAGCTTGGTTATGGCGTTCGTGCTGATTATGTTCGTGTTTGTCTTCCTATTGCGCAGTATTCCGGCGGGTTTTATCGCGATGATTCCAAATATTTTTCCAGTAATCGTCGTCTTTGGTTTTATGTCTTGGTCGGGCGTTCTGGTCGACGTTGGAACGATGATGACCGCTTCGGTGGCGTTAGGCGTGGCGGTCGACGACACGATGCACTATTTGACGTGGTTTAACGACGGCGTCGCGAAAGGACAAGAACCTAAAGTCGCCGCGCTCAACGCCTATCGACGTTGCGCGACGGCGATGACCCAATCGACGTTAATTGCCGGATTTGGACTCTTTTCCTTCTCCTTCAGTACGTTCGTTCCGACGCAACGTTTTGGCACGCTGATGCTTGCCATTTTGTTTGCCGCCGAATTTGGCGACTTGGTTTTCTTACCGGCGCTGTTGACTTGCAAGCCTTTTGGACGATTTTTCTTAAATCGTCGCCGTTCGATTAAAGCGACGGACGAAGAATTGAAAAAAGCCGAGGCAAGTCTAACGTAGTCGACGGCTCGGCAGACGCGTAATCAAACGCGCTTTCCGAAAAGGAGAGCGCGTTTTTTTTATCAATAAAAGGCATGCGTCCGCAGAAAGCCGCGTATCGACGAAACGCGGCTTTCCGCGAACGATTACGGAATTCTAACGTCGAGACGCCAACGCCTCGGGAGAAGCGGTAAATTTAATCTTTGTCAAGCCGACGCGTCTTGCGGCGTCGTAAACGTCCAACACGCTTTCGATAGGGACGTTTCTTTCAGGATCGACCACGACCGGCGCGTTCGGTTCAATTTCTTGCAACGCCGTCAACGTCGCTTCTAGTTCGTTCAAAGAATCAAGGGGGTTGCCGTCGACCGCATAGACGACGCGTCCGACTTTGTCGACGCGTAAGGACGCGATAATTTTTCCTAGGTCGCGTTCTTCTTGCGTCGGCTTGGTTTCGCTAGTTATCGCGCCCGAAGTCGATAAATTCGTCGGCAAGAGCTTTTCCGGCTCCTTGAAGTCGACCGTAAAAACAAAGAAAACGAGCAAGAGGAAAATAACGTCGATCATCGACGTCAAATTCAACTCGAGCGAAGCGTCTTTTCGTGAATTTGCCGGCGCTTTCATTTTTATTTTCTCCGTTGTTTCATTTTGAACGTCTAGTTTATTCGCTTGTTAAATCGATCGATCGCCATTTCCCATATAGGAAACGCGCGAACAATATTATTGCGTTTGAATAAAGGTAACAAGCAAGGCACCCCCAGCACCAATAGACCCCTTTGTTCAGCCGTCCGACTCCGACGAACATAACGGCGAACGTTATTAACGCAAGAACGGGGGAGAGATATGCGATAATTTTAGCGTCTCCCGCTCCGCGCAACGCGCCCAAAAAAACGACGATTATCGTATCGGCAAAGAGATATGTTGCAACAAAACGCAATATATGAACGGTCAACTCGCGAATAGGCGCGAATTCCGCCGTAGCTTTGGCGTCGTATAGATCGAGGAGACGTTCGGGAACGCACAGAAACAGGGCGGAAAATATACACGAAATCACAAGACCTATCGCTAAGGACGTGTAAACGGAACGCTTGACTAAATCGAATCTTTGGGCTCCAATTTGATTGCCCGTCAACGTCTGCGTTGCGATTCCTAAACCGGCGCGAGTCATTAGCACAAGATAATCGATGCAGAACGCGATAGAGGTCGCTTCGCTCGCATTGTCGCCCAACCAACCCATCAACAGGACGAAGACGGCGAAGAAAATATTTTCCATCGTCTCTTGAACGGCGCTTTCCGAACCTAATACGAGTAGTTTTTTCATTTCGGAAAGATTGAAACGGAATCCTCGCAAGACGCCTCGCTTACCAGACCTGTCGTGATGCAACACAAGGACAAGCAAGAGGATAAATTTGAACTGCATAGCGACCGCCGAGGCGATCGCGGCGCCGGCGACGCCGAGACGAAATTTTCCGTTGATTCCGAAAATTAAAATAGGGTCTAAACATAAATTTAGCAAAACGGCGGCAAGACCGACGTACATTACGGTTCTGGATTTGCCCATTCCGTAGAAATAGGCGCCCAACGGTTCGACTCCAACGGTCGCGCACGCGCCTAACGAGAAGTAAAACCAGTACGTTTTCGAGTAGTTTGCGATTTCAGACGATTGCGTAAGCGTATGGAAAAGTCGTCCGATCAACGGCGTCGCCGCGACGAAGAGAACGCCGCAAAACAGCCCAAAAAAAACGCCTTGCCAGACAAGACGACCTATATGACTAAAACTTTTAGAACCTTCGTATTGAGAAACGAACGTATTGGAAAAAGCCGCGACGCAGGTGGGAAAAGTAATCAACGCCCAAAGAAGATTGCCCGACTGAAACGCCCCGCTCATCTGTTGAGGATCAAGCCACGCCAAGAACATATTGTCGATAAGTTCCATTGCGGCGACCGAGCCGGAAGAGACGACTATCGGAAGAGCCAACTTGAGGACGTCGTAACCTCCGCAAGGTCGGAAAAACCAGTTTTTCCAGAAAGCGAAGGTTAGGAACGCAAAAAACGCGCGCTTTGTCGCGGACGAATCCGACGGCGAATAAGTCGACGATCGCATAAAAACCCTGTTCGTTAAAGGGAGGACGGCGGAACGATCCTTTGAAGCGAGGATCGTTTTTCCGACGCCAATTCGCTTGTCATTATACTCCTTTTTACGCGTTCTTTAATTCCCCCGACATTTTGGGCGAATCGTCGACGAATCCTTTGGTTTGCCAACGTCCGCGTTTAAAACGAACGCCGAATACGATCGCGTTGACAAACAAATAGGCGGTAATCCAAGTCCAGCACCAATAGACGCTTCGGTTCCAAACAAGCGCGCCGACAAAAACGAGCGTTAAGCAAGGAACGACGGCGCAAATCGTCCCAAACATAATAAATTGCGCGTCGCCCGCGCCGCGTAACGACGCCGAAAAGACGACGTTCATTGTGTCGGCAAAAAGATAAAGAGCGACGATTCGCAATAGGTTGACGCTTAATTCTCGTATCGGTTCGAACGCCTCCGGGTTTTTCATCGAGTAGAAATTCAGAAAGAAATTCGGAAAAAGCATAAACGTCAATGCAAAAAAGCCCGAGAAAGCGAGAGACATAACGACGACCGTCCGCACCGCTCGAGACGCCAAGTCGAAACGACGTTCGCCAACCATATTCCCGACAAGCGTTTGCGTTGCAAGCCCAAGTCCGAACATCGGCATAAAAACTAATATGTTCATATTGAACGCGATCGCCGAGGCGGAACTTGCCTCTTCGCCGTACCAACCCATCAGCAGAATAAAAACGGTAAAAAGCGAATTTTCAATCGTAACTTGAATCGCGCTCATCGACCCAAATTTCAAGAGGCGCCCCGCTTCGGGAAGGCTTAGCTTGAAGCCTTCGAAAACGCCGCATTCGCGCGCGTCGACGTCGCGAATCGTTAAAACAAGATAAATCAGAAATTTGACCCAAATCGAAATTGCGGAAGCGAGCGCGGCGCCGGAAACGCCCGTTTGCGGACAACCGAACAAGCCGAAAATCATAATCGGATCAAGAACGACGTTTAAAGCGACGGCGACTAATCCGACCGTCATCACCGTTTTCATTTTCCGTCGTCCGCAGAAGAAGCCGACAAACGCTTCGTGTCCGATCGCCGCCCCGGCTCCTAGCGAGAAAAAAAACCAGTAGTTCTTCTCGAGCGCGGCTAATTTCGGGGAAGCGCCAAGACAAGAGAAAAAGGATTCGACAAAAGGCGTCGCCGCAGTGAAAAAAAAGCCGAACAAAACGCCAAAAAACGTTCCCTGCCATACGACGGAACCGATGCGTCGGTATTGACGCGCGCCGTAATATTGCGACACAAAAGTCGTTACAAAGGCGGCGATCGCGGCTGGAAACGTAATAAACGCCCAGAACAAACTGCCCGCTTGGAACGCGGCGTTCATACTGCGCGGATCAAACCAAGCAAGAAAAATTCGATCCGCAAAATTCATCAGCGCGATCGAACCGGACGAAATAATTACGGGCGTCGCTAGGCGCAAGACTTCGGACGCTCCGCAAGGACGCGAATACCAATCGCGCCAAAAAGCCGACGTAAAAAGAATAAGCAAACGTTGAGACCAATTCAACCGAGGCGAGTTCGTTCCTTGTTTCGTCATAAAACGCCTTAAAAAGTCGCTCTTTGGCGGGGGACGCTATTTCTTTCGTCGAGCGGCTGAAATTATTCTAAATGCAAAAACAACGCGGCTACGACGATCGCCGCAGTTTCGACGCGATATACCTGCTTGCCCAAATCAAGCGGACGCCAGCCTTGCGCGACCGCGTTTTGAACTTCCGCGTCGGCAAAACCGCCGACCGGACCGATCAATACGTAGACGCTTTTCGGGACGCGTTCCAAAGAGCGCGTTAATTCCGCAAAACTTTGCTGACCGAAAAAGCCGTCGGAAATAGGATGCGCGACGACGCGCAAGACGTCCGTTTGAGGCGTAATTTCGTCAAATAACTCGTATTTTTCGTAACGAGACGCCAACGTTTTCGCCTTTTCCGACGTCGCGTCGTAAGACTTGCCCGCGCGTTTCACTTCCAGTAATTCGACAAACTCGGGCAACTCGCTTGGGGCGATCGCGGGCAAAATTTGCATCAAACGCAACCGCCCGGATTGTTTCGACGCCTCCAACGTCTGCCGTTCTAGTCTTTCGCGCACGCCCTCGTCAAATTTTACGTCGGCTCGCTCGGCGTCAAGGGGAATAAATCGACGAACGCCTAATTCCGTCAGTTTTTCGATCGCCCACTTCTGACGATCGCCCTTGGGCAACGCCATAATCGCCGTTAACGCAAGTTCCGGCTCGCGATCGTCTTCTCTAGTCTCCAAGACGCGTAATTCGACCCTGTCGCGCGAAATCGTTTCGATTCGACCAAGGTATTCTCGACCTACGCCGTCAAACAACGATACTTCGTCTCCGATTTTTTTGCGCATAACGCGCGCAAGATGACGCGCCTCCGCGTCGGTAAGGATCGCGACGCCTTCGCGTAAAGACGCGCGTTCTTCCGGCGCGACGTAATAGAGATCGCTCATTATGGAAAGTCCTAAAAATAACAGGGCGACAAGTTAAACGCCGCGCGTTAAACGCGACGCGCGAATTTAGAAAAGAACCCCGAATTTGAAATAGAACGCGTCCTTTAAAGGAAGCGCTTCCTTGCGTCCGTTGACTTTAGCGCGCAGTTCGCGGTCAAACGCTCCGCCAATTTCCGCCGACCCCATAAGATTGCTACTGCAGTCGAAGGAGACGCCTAAGCCGACGCGATAATCGTTATTGTCAAAACTAACTTTGCCAAATTTGTCGGTCTTATAGGTCCAATTTCCCCCGCCAAGTTCGCCGTGAACGTAAAACCACCAATCGGTCCCGTTGACTTTGGTTAAAAAATGCGACCAACGCGGGTTAGGATAGACGACGCGAAGTTCGTTTTGCAAATTCGGCTTCCAAACAAATCCCAAGACCGGCAACACCTTATAACGAACGCGACCGTAATAAGTCGCGCCGCCGACGATTTTCACCTCTTTAGTGGAATCTACCGGCAATTCGCCGACTAAGCGTCCGCGAATATAAAACGAATCGCAAGTCAGTTTGTCTTTAAAGCTAGAAGCCATGCCAAGCGTAAGATCGCCGTGAACTTCAAGATCGCGCAACGTCGTTTCCAAGGTTCCCGTCAAACCAAAATCGTACAACGAACAGGAGGCTTCGTAAACGCGACGGGACTCTTCGTCCGTAAGATCATAATTAAACAAATACGAGTAGAATTCGCTTAAGGAGCCCGAGGCGGACTTGTACGTTTGCATACGCGTATATTTGAAACTTGGCGTAACCAAAAAATAACCGTTGTTAATCGAGGAGTTGGCGCACGGACACGCAAACAAGATTCTCGCGTCGATTTCCATATTGCGCATCGTCGGTTTGCCGTTGACGTCAGGCGCTTTGGACGCCGTCATATACAAAACGGACGCCGAGAAGTCTTGACTATTTTTGAAAACGCGTTGAAAAGTCGTCTCTTCGTTCGTTGAATTTGACGTCTGCGGCGTAAACGGACGATCGTCGAGCGACGCGGGCGGAACGGTCGCGGAGGACGACGCCAGCGACGAGCCGGACGACGAAATCGTCGTCGACGACGTAGGAGACTCCGTCGGGGGGGCGACTTGCCCTCGAAACAACGCTTGCGACGAAATTTCCTCGCGTACTTCGCCGAAAGCGCGCAGAGAACGAAAAACGCCAAAATCGCGTTCGGACGTCGGCTCCGCGCTTTCCTTGTATTCGACGATCTCGCCTTGCTCGTCGATTTCAAAGGAACGCGAGCCAAGCGCCGAGACTTCCGACCATATTCCCAAAGCGCCGGAACGAGGATACGCGAGGGACTCGACGTCGCGTCCAAAGACTGTTCCGAACGACCAAACGCATAGTACGAGCGTCGCGCAAGTAAAACGGAATAGAGTTGAGACGCCTTGCATAGTCGTTGCCGTAGCGCGGAATCCTTCGCGTTAAAAGTTAATTTAGGAGGGCGTCGCGTCGTCGTTGACGCCCGCGCGTTCCCTTGTATCATTAATGACGTCGCGCGGCGTCTAGGCGACGCTTGCGCGCTTGGCTAGGTATAACAAAACCGCTTTTGCGCGTCAAGAGCGATACGGAGCGATTCAAATGGACGACGATAAAACCGAACGATACGTAAACTCGTTGAAAATTTGGCGTTTCGACGAGTTGACGTCGACGAACGAAGCGGCGAAATCCGCCTTGAAAGGCGAAGGTTTCCAGAGTTGCGCGACGTCCTTTCCCTGCGTTTTTCTCGCGGAACGTCAAGTAGCGGGACGCGGAACGAACGGGCGAGTCTGGGCTTCGTGGCGAGGAGCGCTCACTTTTTCGATCGCCGCGCGCTGGGGCGATTTTAACTTGACGCGTCGCGAATGCGCGGTTTTGTCGATTCGAGTCGCCGACGCCGTCGCGGAGACTACGCGCGAGATTATGAGACGCGCGAACGTCGACGTCGGGGCGAGAGTCGCCATAAAGGCGCCGAACGACGTCTATTGCGACGGACGAAAAATGTCGGGCGTACTGATCGAATCGCCCAATCCGCGCGACGTCGTAATTGGCGTCGGAGTCAATATTTTCAATCGTTCGTCGGACGCGCCCGACGAGTTGCGTTCGTCGGTCGTTTCGCTCGTTGAAATTCTGCGTGAAGAACGCGTGGAAAAATATGAAGAATTGCGCCGTTTTTTTTTGAATCTTTGTCTTGTAAAAATATTCAAACGTTCCTGATTTTACCCTCTCTTGCCCTTTTTTGTCATTTTACGGCGTCTCTTGTTAAAAACAATAAAAACGATATACTTAACGGAACGGGGGTTCGTCCTTTTTCGAAGGCGTCGCGCCAGTCGGCGAGACGCGCGTTTGGCGATACGATTCCTCGCGAGGACTTGCGCGAAGCGCGTCCTATCCGCGTCTTAATTAATAGAGACGTTCGACCGTACAAAAATAGAAACAACTCCTCGAGGCTTGTTCTAATGAATAATCGTTTCCGTTTGGATCGTTTTTTTGGCGATATTCGTCCGACTGCGCTGTTAGCGGAGCGTCGAGGAGATTCCAAGAATCGATCGCCTATTAGCAAAGAGACGTTTGATCGCATACCCGACCAGTTCAAAACGGAACGGAACGAGCGCGACCCGTTGCGAGAACGTTTGGGGCGTCGTCGACCCGGCAACAACAACAATAACAACAATAATAATAATAACGACAAAACGCCAAAATCCACGACTTCGAGTTTGATCTTTGCGTTTGCCGTCGTCGCCGCCGCGATGTTCGGCTATCAAGCGTTTTTTGCGCCTAAGTCGACTGAAATCACATGGACCGCTTTTAACAAGTTGCTCGACGGCAATCAGATAGAATCGGGGCGTCTCAAAGGCGACCGTATTGTCGGCGAGTTGCGCGGAATCCCGAAGTTGGAATATTGGCCCGAAATTCTCCCGGACGGCAAAGAATGGTTTACGGCGGCGATCGCGCAGTTTGATAGGGCGCGCCCTCAACGCGCCGAAGAATTGGCGAAAGAGCTGGAAGCGCAACTCAATTCCGACGACATAACCGTCGTTCAAAGCGGGTCGAGTTTCGTTCTAAAATTAAAGGACGGCTCCGTCTTTAAAACGATAGAGACGCCGCCGAATCCGACGGAAAAACAATGCGACGACGCGCGTCTTTCCTTGGTCGAAAGTTACAAATTGAGTCGTCAAATTCTCCAGCGTTGGCGACTTTCCGTAATGCCGACGGGCAAGTACGGCGTCAAGAATCCCGCCTTGCAGATGACGGAAATCGAGTCGGGCAAGCAGACGGGAAGATTCTTCTTTAAGAAATACTCCTGCGAAGCGCCTTCGTTCGCTTACGCCGATCAGACGCTTGACGCGCGTTTGCGCGCTCGTCTGGATTCTTATTCTTCCGAGACGCCCTCGGACGGCTCCTCGTGGGTGATGTTGCTTTCAGTCGCAGTTTCCGTGTTGTTCCTAGTCTTTTTGTTCCGTATGATGCGCAACGCGAACGAACAGTTTATGAGCGGAGGGTTCGGGTTCGGCGGAATGATGCGCAGTTTGGCGAAACGATACGAGCCGACGCAAAACGCGCGAGTCACCTTTGCCGACGTCGCGGGTATGGACGTCGTGAAAGCGGAACTGGTCGAAATCGTCGACTACCTCAAGAATCCTGCGAAGTACGAACGCATGGGCGCGCGCGTGCCTAAGGGCACCTTGCTTTTCGGACCTCCGGGAACGGGCAAAACGCTCTTGGCGCGAGCCGTCGCAGGAGAGGCGGGCGTGCCGTTCTTCTCGATCAACGGTTCCGAATTTATTCAGATGTTCGTCGGGGTCGGCGCAAGTCGCGTGCGCGAAATTTTCGCGACGGCAAAGGAAAACGCGCCTTCGATCCTGTTTATCGACGAAATCGACGCCGTAGGACGCCAACGAGGCGCGGGCGTGGGCGGAGGTCAAGACGAACGCGAACAAACGCTAAACCAAATTTTGAGCGAAATGGACGGATTTACGCCAAACGATTCCGTGATGGTTATGGCGTCGACCAACCGTCCCGACGTGCTAGACCCCGCTTTGATGAGACCGGGTCGGTTCGACCGCCATATTACCGTCGGGCGTCCCTCTATGAAAGGACGAGTCGACATTTTCAAAGTCTATTTGAAAAAAATTCCTTATTCCTCCAGCGTCGACGTCGACAAGCTCGCCAAGCAAACCTCCGGTTTTACGGGCGCGGATATTCGTAATTTTGTGAACGAAGCGACGCTATGGGCGACGCGCAACAACAAGGACGTCGTCGAACAATCCGACTTCGATTTCGCCTTCGAAAAGATAGCGCTCGGACTCAAACGCGACGAGATCATTACGCCGGAAGTCAAACGCAAGACCGCTTATCACGAAGCGGGACACGCGCTGGTGGGGTGGTTTATGCCCGACGGTTCCAAAGTCCATAAAATTACGATCATTCCGCGCGGAAGAGCCTTGGGCGTGACGTGGAGCTTGCCCGACGACGATAGAGTCAGTTATAGCGAAACGGAAGCGCGCGCTACTCTGGCGCATTTCCTAGCCGGACGAGCGGCGGAAAAGTTGATCTATTCGGAAACGTCGTCGGGCGTCGAAAACGACCTCCAGCGCGCGACGGAGCTTGCGCGAAGTATGGCGGCTCGATGGGGTATGAGCGAGAAGATTGGTCCCGTCGCGTTCCACGATTCGGAAACGCATCCGTTCCTCGGAAAAGAGATGACTTCGGATTCGCGAGCCTACAGCGAAGAAACCGCCAAAACGATCGACGAAGAAACGAAGCGCATTATCGACGAAGCGGACGAAGCCGCGCGTAATTTGCTGATCGAAAAACGCGATTTGTTCGAACGCCTAACCGAAGCGCTCGTCGCCGAAGAAGAACTCGACTCCGCGCGAATCGCCGAAATTCTCGGTCCCTCGCCAAAAGATAAAGACGACAAGGAAGCGTCCGAACAATCCGAATCGATCCATCTTGATAAAAACGAATCAAGCGACGAAGACGGGGAAGTTTGGAGCGACTGGGACGACGAAGATTCCGTCGATCCCGACGAAAACTCAAACGACGAGCGCGCTTGATTCAACGCGCGTTGCAACGAGTATTAAACGCGCGGGACGTCGACTTGACGAACCGCGCGTCTTACGTTGATTTCGACGGCGACTCTATCCAACCTTTAAAGGAGACGTTCGATGCAAAAGTTCTTTAACGCGTCGGCGCTTACGATTATTCTCTTATGCGTCTCGGCGTTGACTTCGAGTTACGCGCAAGAAAGTTCGGAATCAAACCCGAATCTTGCTTCTTCCGTTCCGACTTCGGAATCGCAATACGGTTCTCATTCGCATATATACCGACCTAACGAAGTCGTTAATTTTCCGCGAAACCTCGACGCGATGCGCGAGACGGGGCTCGATTGGATGCGAACCGATTTCTTGTGGGATTTAGTCGAGCCGGAACAAGGAACGTGGGATTTTGCGCAGTACGACGAAATCGTCGAAGAAGCGTGCAAACGCGGCGTCAATATTCTGGGCATTCTCGGATATTCGCCGACGAGCGGCGAGCGCGCTTGGAAGATTCCTGAACGCTGGGCGGAATACGTCGCGCAGACGGTCGGACGTTATCGCGGCAAAGTCGACTATTGGGAAGTTTGGAACGAAGAAAACATCGGGTCGTTCTGGGAAAATCCCGATCCGAAAAATTACGTCGATTTTCTGAAAATCACGGCGGAAACCGCGAGAAAAGTCAATCCAGACGTCAAAATTCTTTTCGGCGGCACGGCGGGCGTTCCCTTTGATTTTATCGAAGAATGTCTCAAATTAGGCGCCTCGAAATATTTCGACGTAATGAATATTCACCCCTATCGACCGTCGGTGACGGGCGGCGCGCAGATTAAACGCTTCCAATTCGACTTGCAAAAAACCTCCGATTTGACCGCGAAATACGGCGAGCGTAAGCCGCTGTGGATTACCGAAATGGGCTGGGCGGACGTTGCCGCAAGAACTTCATGGGGACGCGAATTTCTTGCCGTCGTGTTGAACAAAATCGGTGAAAAAAACGGCGAAGAGCCGCCGAAAAAAGTCGCCTTCCTTCGCGACGTCAAGCGAATGGACGTCTTGGCGGGCGTCGCTGAAGCGCAACTTAAATTCTGCTTGCCCGAGGGCGTCGACGCAAATTATCTCTTGCTTGACGATTTGAAGACGTTAAATCCCAAAACGACGCCCGTACTTGTCGCGCCCCCGCGAGAAGTGTTTCCAACTCCTTACGCCGACGCGTTTTACAAATACGTTGAAGAGGGAGGAACCCTCGTCTTCCTGTACGGATTCCCTTGTTATTACAAAATGGAAGAGGACGAAAACGGATATTTGGCGCTTGCCGTCGGAGAAAACGCCGCGCAAGACGTACGCGAAAAGTTGCGCGTCGATATTCGCGCGTGGTGGTTTGACGAGGAGGTTCCCAAGGAAGCCGCAAAAACGGAGCCCTCCGAAGAATTCGCGAACTGCTTTTCGAAGGTCGACAAAGAATTGAAAGCGGATCGTTTCTTAGGAACGCGATTCTTAAAAGAAGGCGACGAACTCATTCCGATTCTTATGGGCTCTTCTGAAGACGGCTCTTTTTCGGAGCCCGTCGCGGGAATGTGGCGTTTCAACGGAGATTGGAAGGGAAATATCGCCGTTTACACGCTTTACGATCTTGATTTTGGCGTCGCGACGGCGTATGAATCGGCGGCAAATTTGTCCCGCGCGTATTTGACCGCCCTTGCGTCGCGCGTCGATCGGTTCTTTATGTATCAATTCCAAGCGCGCGAAACGACCGATTACGACCGCGAAGACCATTTCGGGCTATATCACGCGGATTTGACCCCGAAATTGACGCGCGAAGCCGTCTTCGCGCTTGCGAAAGCGCGACCGCGAGGCGCCGCGAAAATTGCGCAAACGGAAAAAGACGGAATACTCTACTGGTCGTGGAAACGACCCGACGGTAAGACGGGCTGGGCGATCTCGAGCCCGGACGGTTCCGTCGAAGGCAAGTTTGTTTTCGAAGGCGAAATCGACGCCGCCTTTGATTTCGTAGGCGCGCCCATCGACGTCAAGGCGACGCGAACGTTGACGGAAGACGTTCTATATGTCGTCGGTCCGACCGCCGCGTCATTTGAAATTGAAGCGAACTAACGAAAGCGCTCGGGCGTCGCAAAAACGCGGCGTCCCGTTTTTTATTACGACGAAGGAGCAAAAGATGGCGACCCCGACAAGACCGCCCGAGAAAGGAAAAATTGCCGGTATCGATTTCGGAACGGTAAGAATCGGAGTCGCGATGTGCGACCCCGAACGACTCGTCGCTTTTCCTTACGAGATTTACCGTCGACGGAACGAGAAACTCGATTTGCAATATTTTCAAGAGTTTGTCAAAAACGAACGAATCGTGCATTTCGTGCTTGGTCTGCCCCTTCATTGCAACGGCGATTTGAGCGACAAGGCGCGCCAAGCGATGGAGTTTGGCAATAAACTTGCCGAAGCGACCGGCGTTTCGATCGATTATCTCGACGAACGTTTTTCGAGCGTCGAAGCGGAACATTATCTACGCGAGGCGAAATTAAACGCGAAACAGCGTAAAGAACGTCTCGACAAAGTCGCCGCGCAAATTATTCTTTCCACTTATCTTGAACGCGGCTGCGTCGGCACGACCGATTTTCTCGCGCTGGACGACGAAGAAGACGAAGCCTTCGGAACAAAGGAGAACGACGTTGAACGCATATAAAAAATCGATCCTTTTCGTCCTGACGTCGGCGACGTTGTTCGCGGCGACGTTGGGAATGGCTCAAGCGACGGACGCCGAGCTTGCGTTCGACCCTAACGCGCCGGGCGTCGCGAACGCGGAAACTTTCGCGAATCCGCCTAATTCGGTTAAGCCTTGGGTTTATTACTGGTGCTTGAAGGGCAATATCTCTAAAGAACAAGTCGCGCGCGATCTCGAAAATATCGCGGAACGAGGATTCGGCGGATTGCTCGTCTTCGATTCGCGGCGTTATTGGGACGATTACGCCTCGACCACGCACGTGCCCGTCCCGCTCGAAATCAAATACGAGTTTATGTCCGACGACTGGCTCGACGTTATGACTTTTTTAGTCGAAGAAGCCGCAAGACGCGGACTGCAAATCAGTTTTAATATTTCCGACAGCGGCGGACAGTTGCGCGGTCCTTGGGATATGAAAGAACTCGGTCCTTACGAGTTAATTTGGACTGAAGGAAATATTAACGGTCCGAAAGACCTCGCGTTGGATTTCTCCGCGCCCGAAGACAAGCCGTATTATCGCGATTTTGCCGTCTACGCGCTTCGAATTGCGACGCCCGTTGCGGAAGGACGCGAAGCCGTCAAGTTAAACGAGACTTGGGGACAAGTCGCTTTTCCGACTTCCGATTCCCCGCGATATGATCGAGTCGTCGACCTGACCGACAAAATCCGCGACGAAAAATTGGAATGGAGCGCGCCCGAAGGCGCTTGGAAAATTATTCGTTTCGGAAGCGTTCGCATTGGCGAGCCCGGTTGCGTCGATATTCTCAATCCGAAATCTGTCGAAGCGTACTATTACAAGACGCCGGGCAAAATCTTGGATTCTGTCGGCGAACTTGCCGGAAAAACCTTGACGCATTTTTACAACGTCTCGTGGGAAGGCGTTCATCCGAATTGGACGGACGGATTCGATCGATTCTTTAAAGAGCGTCGAAAGTACGACTTGCGCGATTATTTGCCGATTCTTAGAGGACTTGCGCCCGTCGAAGAACAAGGCGGAATCGACCTCGCGAATCGTTTTGTCGCCGATTATTTGAAGACGATTTCGAACGCTTTTTGCGCGAATTGTTACGAGACTATCGGGCGGCTGTGCCACGCGCGCGGCGTTCGTTGGCATTCGGAAGACGGCGGACCGTGGAACCGCGAATCGCCGCTCTTTAAAGAAGCCGATATGCTGACTTTTTGGGGACAAAACGATTTTCCGCAAGGAGAATTTTGGATCGGCGATCCCAACAAGCAGACGAACACGGCGTTTGCTGCAAGCGCCGCGCATATTTACGGACGACGCGACGTCGCGCTCGAAGCCTTCACGCATATGAGAAAGCATTGGTCGGTCTATCCCGCCGCGCTCAAGCCTTACGCCGACAAAAATTTCATATTTGGCGGCAATCATTTCTTGTGGCATACGTACACCGCCTCGCCCGACGAACTTGGCGCGCCCGGCTTCGAATATTTCGCCGGAACCCACGTCAATTCTAAGGTTACGTGGCAGAAATACGTCGGCCCGTTCGTCAAGTATATGGCGCGTTGTCAACTTTTGTTGAAACAAGGGTTGTTTAACGCGGACGTTTGCGTTTACGCGAGCGATAAAAACTACCAAGCGTGGGGCGTCGGCGATACGTGGGCGCCGAAGACGTCTCTAAAAATGCCGAAAGGCTGTCGATACGATTTACTCGACACGAAAGTTTTAGTCGAACGGCTCAAATATGAAAACGGACGATTTCTACTCCCGGACGGGACGAGTTATCGTCTGCTCGTCTTCGATCCGATCGAAAAAAGCCTGCCCGTCGAAGCGATGCGCAAGTTGCGCGACTTGGCGAACGCGGGCGCGCCGATCCTTTTAGGCGCGACGAAGCCGAGCGCGAGCGTCGGTTTGTTCGAACGCGAGAAAGCGGACGCCGAAGTCGCCGCGATCGCCGACGCGCTCTGGAACGACGACAAACTCTTTAAAAACGTCGCGCTTGAAGACGTCCTAAAAGAACTGAAAATCGCCCCCTGTTTCGAAGGAAAATTTGAGTTCTTGCGACGCGACGCCGACGACAAAATCGTCTATTTCGTAAGCGGCTCGGGCAAAGACGACTGCGTGTTCCGCGTCGAGGGCAAAAAAGCCGAATTATGGGACGCGACGACGGGAACGATCGCGGAAGCGCCAGCGACGAAGACCGAAGACGGACGAACGAAAATTACGCTCGACTTGCCTAAAAACGGGTCGGTTTTCGTCGTCTTCTCCGACAATGGAACGCCGGGCGCGCTTCCTTACGAGGCGTCCGCGCAATACGCGCGAGGCTTGAAACGCCAAGACGTCGCGACGCTAGACGGCGCGTGGAACGTGAAGTTCGATCCGAAAGTCGGAGGTCCCGAAAGCGTCCTCTTTGAAAAATTGTCCTACTGGAACGAAAACGACGAGCCGGGAATCAAGTATTATTCCGGGACGGCGCGTTACGAGACGACCTTTAATTTGACGCAAGAGCAAGCCGCGCAAAAACTTAGCTTGAGTCTTGGCGAAGTTCGCGATATTGCCTCCGTCAAACTAAACGGGCGAGATTTGGGAATCGTCTGGACCGATCCTTGGGAAATCGCGCTTGGCGACGCGCCCGTCGTCGGCGAGAATCGGCTTGAAATCGACGTTACGAACTGCTGGCAAAACCGTCTAATCGGCGACGCCGGTTTGGAACCCGCCGAACGTTTTACGAAAACAAACGTCGTCTTGGAAAAAACGGCGGAAAAGTTTCCGCCCTATCGCGGATACCTTTCGACCGACCCGCTGGAGCCGAGCGGACTAATCGGACCTGTGAAAGTATTCCGAACGAAGGAAGGCGACTAGAAATAAAATAGTTCGTTTTCAACGAAAAGAAGCGGTCGACGAAACAAAGGCGTCGACCGTTTTTTTTGTTAAAATACGCCGATTAGTTCTTTTTTGTTTCTCTTGACGGTCTCGTTGCTTTTGAGCGTTCTTCTTAAAAAAGCAAAAGGACGCGCGCGACAAAAAATCTCAAAGCGGATCGCGCGAATATTCCGATTTCTACCAAGACGATTTTTTTTACGTCGATTCGAACGAAAAAGTCGGGATTTTTTTGGAAAAATAACGAACGTTTGATTCGTTGGAAACGTAAGGTCAAATAGTCGGCGACGCGTCGGAATAGACGTCAGCCGGAAACGACGGATCGGATTATTTGACTTTGGTCGACCGCCTGAAGGGCGCGCGTTACGGAAGGGTTGCGTTATGAGCGACGAACACGACGATAAATTTAACTCCGATTATTTCGGCGAGGAGAAGCGCGATAAAAAGTCGGGCGCGTATTGCTCGTTCTGTCGAAAGCATTATCGCGACGTCGGCCCCCTTGTCGAAGGTCCCGGAGGAGTCTATATCTGCGGGGATTGCGTCGATCTATGCAACACGATTCTAGCGCAAGAACAAAAGAGACGAAGAAACGACGGGGGAGGATATAGAAAAGCTCTTTCTCCCCGCGAGTTGCTTGCCAAAATGGACGAATACGTCGTCGGACAAGATTACGCGAAAAAAACGCTCGCCGTCGCCGTATACAATCATTACAAGCGAATCGACTCCAACGGGCTGGACGACGACGTCGAACTGGGCAAATCGAACGTCTTGCTTTTAGGACCGACCGGGTCGGGCAAGACGCTACTCGCGCAAACGCTCGCAAAAACGCTAGACGTTCCATTTGCGATCGGAGACGCGACGACCTTGACGGAGGCCGGATACGTCGGCGAAGACGTTGAGAATCTCATACTCAAATTATTGCGCGCCGCCGATTTTGACGTCGAATTGGCGCAACGCGGAATTATCTATATTGACGAAATTGATAAAATAGGAAAAACAAGTCAGAACGTTTCGATTACGCGCGACGTCTCCGGCGAAGGCGTGCAACAAGCCTTGTTAAAAATGCTTGAAGGAACCGTCGCGAACGTGCCTCCGCAAGGAGGAAGAAAGCACCCTGAGCAAAAATATATTCAGGTCGACACTTCGAACATACTGTTCATCTGCGGAGGAGCTTTCGTCGGACTTGAAAAAATCGTCGAAGAACGTTTGGGCAAGCGTTCGATCGGTTTTAATTCTTCTCAAGCGTCTCAACGCGACGCGAACTCGAGTTCGTTCTACGGCTCCGACGACGTTCAAACGGAAGAGTCGCCTTTGAAGCGCGTATTGGCTGAAGATTTGTGTTCGTTCGGACTTATACCCGAATTAGTAGGGCGTTTGCCCGTCGTCGCCTCGCTTGACGAGTTGACCGAAGACGCGCTCTGCCGCGTCTTGCGCGAACCGAAAAATTCGCTGGTCAAACAGTATCAAAAGCTCTTCAGAATGGAGGGCGCCGAACTGGAATTTGACGACGACGCCTTGCGCGCTATCGCCAAGATTTCCCAAGAGCGCAAGACGGGCGCGCGAGGGTTGCGGTCCGTAATGGAAGCGTTGATGTTGGAGCCGATGTTTTCCTTGCCGGATCGCGAACCGGGCGAAAGATACCGCGTCACAAAAGAAACGGTAGAGGGAAGGGCGCCGATTCTACCCGAGCCGCGAGAAGAGCGCGCGTTAAAGAGCGCGTGAACTTAACGACGTTCGAGGCGCGCAATTTGAATTTCGCGCGTCGCTTGCTAAAGGAAAAAATTTCGTTAAAATAAGACGCGTGGATTTTTTGCGAACGTCGAGACGACGCGTTTTCGCGAAGAATCGTTCATACGACCGAACTTTTTT
>JAZRWW010000164.1:0-5727 GCA_045599865.1 Thermoguttaceae bacterium | reverse complement strand
AATATACGATATGTTGGGAAACGTCGACGAATTGACCGATTCCAAGGTTATTTACTACGGTCGCAGTTACATCGTATGTCGAGGCGGAAACTGGCGTAGCGGAGCGGTTGGTTGTCGTCCGGCGGCGATAAGCCTCATTGAAGAGCAGAGGTCCGAAGATGAAAGCGACGTTCGTTGTCACGGTTTTCGTTGCGTCTTAATTCCAGTCAAGTCCAACTAGTGTTGACGATTATCCTTGCGTTCTCGTTTCTTCAAAAAAAGACGTTGTTGAAAAGTGGGCGTTCGCGGAAAACGATGCAAGGGGATTCGTTTTTCACGGAGGCAGAAAACGCGCAAAAGTCGGCTTCCTTAATGAAACAAGGCACGAACTTCTATTTCTCCTTTTTGAAATAAGGAAAGCGCCCTTTAACTCAATACATCCGGCTTTAAAGGGCGGTTTTCGCGCGTCGTTTTGTTGAAATCAAATTTCTTGATTCCGAATTGATCCGCGCGGCGTGACGTTCGTTTTTTCACGAACTCCTCATACCTGAAAAAGCGACAAAACGCGCCGACTCGCGCCGCGCGTCTTATTTGCCGCAATCGTTCGTATAATTCAGCGTGGAAATTCTATACGTTTTTTCGCGAACGGTTGTTTTATTCAACGTTTCCCACGAGTTCAAACGGCGCGTTCAAAATCGCGCCAGTCCGCGTCCGCTTTTAGTTCGTTCATACGATCCAACGGAATCGCGCCGTCGCATTGCAACCTTCCGACGACGACGCCGGGGTGAACGCCTATTTTTCGCGCGAATTCGTTGATCGCCGTCTTGCTTTTTAACGACGGCGTCACGGCGTCGTAACGGGCGGGTATAAGGAATTGCCGCGCGAATCGATCGGCGTCAAGTTCCTTCGGATCGTCGGGTTCGGTCGTGTGAAAATCGACGTAATTTTCGCGTTTCTTTCCATATAGGACGCGCGCCGCTTCGTGAAAGAAACTAAACCAGAAAGCGTCGAGTTTTTTGCCGCGAAGGTTGACGAGAATCGTCGCTTTTTCAGGCGAAATCCAACGCGCGGCTCCGTCGACCTTAACCGACGAGGAACGCCGAAGAGAACAAATCGGATTTTTCCAAAGTTCGAAGAGTTTTTCGACGGAAGACTGCCGAAAGAATTTTAGGACGTTTTCAACGCCGGTTTCCGGCGAATCGCCGAACGAAATCAACTTTCTTTCAACAAGTTCTCGAACAGGCTTTTGTTTGAGAATCTTCGCGTAATTTCCAAGCCGTTCCTCGCGCTTACGCAGTCGAATGCGATACGTGTTTTCCGCCTTTTGCCAAAAGTACGCCGGAACGCCTAAAACGCGCTCTAATCCGATCGCAGTTTCCGCCGTCATAGCCGACTTGCCGCGAAGCAACAAACGCAACGCTCGAGGGGTAGTTTCCAATTTTTTAGCAAGCCAAGACCGCGTAAGTCTTCGTTGTCGGAGACGTCGCGCCAACAACGCGCCCGGAGAAACGGCGTAATCCGGCTCGCTCCGATAAACTTCTTTTTCTGCGGTCATAACGCGACTCTCCTTATTTGTGATAATCGACGACTTCCAAGATCGAAACGCTCGTCGTCTTTGCCCAATCCAATCCGCCGTCTAATTTTACGATTCGGGGGATTGGTTCGACGATCAAACGATACGGATGCGCAAGGTCGATCGCAATTTTCCCCTTATATTTGCCCAATAGTTCATAACAACGACGATCGATTTGTTTATAATCCTCAAGGTTGTCGACCATTTCCAACGCCGTTAGTTTTTTCATTATCTTAAGCGCGGTTTTACGTCCGAATTTTTTTCAAGTTTCTTTTCGGAATCGAAGAGCTTTTTGTTAGCGGAAGACGTAAAAACGATTTCCATCTGACGCTCCTAATAGTCGAGGGGGAACGTTTAACCAAACTCGGACGCGCTTCGACCGCCGTTTTGAATTACGTTAAATTTGCGCGCTCAACGTCCGTCTGTTCCAACCGAAGTCAAGAAGCCCGAAACTGAACAAACCGCGAAGATCGAAGGAACTTCGGGAAAGCGACGCGCCCCTAGGGAATCCGCGCGACGAACGCCCTCTTTGAATTATACCTTCTTCAAAAAAACTGTAAACCTATTGTTTCTACCCTTTTTGCGCGACGATCGTTTTCAAAAATTTGGCGCGTTCCACGAACGGCGGAGTTGCAAAAAAAATAGTAAAAAAAAAAAGGACAAAAAACGCGTTTCTATTGAAGACGGCGTAAAAAAAGGTACAATTCTAGGAGAGTGCGCAGAAGTCGACGCCGTATCCGCTAATTGGCGGATTCGTCGAAAACACAACGTTTTATTATTCAGAGCGACTTTATGAAACGAACCTATTTCCTTATGTTGCGACGCTTTATTTTAGCGTTTTCTTTCGTCGCGTTTTGCGGCGTTCTTTACGGCGTTCTTTACGGCGACGAGCCGAACGCGAAATCCTTTGCTTTTCGCGCGATTTGGTTTGACGAAGGGAATATGACCTCCACGACGAACTACGGAACGAATCCGGCGCTCGTCAACAACAACGTCTATCCGAACCAAGCGACGTTTAAAATAGTTTTTCCCGAGTCTGGACGTTACGCCGTCTCGGTTTTGTACGCGGCGCAGCAAGCGCGTCCGGTCGAATTGTCCTTCGACGGCGCGAAAATCGGCGCGTTCGGCTCGCAGTTGACGGGCTCTTGGAACACTTCGTCCGCCCAATGGGAACGCGTCGCCGAAATTGACGCGACGCAAGGCGAACACGCGCTTCATATTGAGCGCGCCGAATGCTCGCCGCATATCGTCGCGTTCAAATTGGAGCCGCTTTTCGACTTGCAAGCCGATTGGACGCCGCGCAAAATCGCGCTTGACGGGATAAACGACCGCGTGGAGCAGACGCCTTGGGTGCGTAGCAACGTCGGCGGGTGGTATTACGAAGTCGCGGAATACAGCTCGAAGCGCAAGGAAAGCGGCGAAACGTTTCTCGGACATTTTGGCGGCGAAACGATCGTCGCGCTTGCGCCCGAAGCGGAAATCGAGTTGACGATTCCCGACGCCAAAGAGACGACGAACGCGTTCAATATCAACGACGAAACGACCTATTTTCCCGGCATGCTTGCGAAAGACGCGAACGAAGCCGTCGAAAAGCCCGTTGAATTCGTCGTTCGCGCGACGCGAAAAATCGACGAAAATTCCGCGAATCCGCAATTCTTCGCCGCCCCGGTCGATTTTACGTTGAGTCTTGAACGCTATCGTTTGTTGATCGACAAGACGCAAAAATTATACGCGCGCCTCGCGGAAGAATTCGGCGAAGAAGACGTCGAAGAACTTTACGGCGCCCCCTTGAACGAATTGGCGCAAACGTTGACGGAACGCGCCGACGCGCTCGACGCTTGGAACGACAAGCTCCAAACGACGGAAAACGCTCAAGAAACGAAGTTGCAATTTGCGTCGGAATTTTTCAATACGATTCGCCTTTACGCCCGCCTTATGCGTTCGAATCCGCTGATCGATTTCGACAATCTGCTCTTTGTCAGGCGCAACGCTTCAAACAACGGTCTGCCCGTCAACTGGGCGAGCAACAGTTCGCTCAACGCGAAGGCGTTTGACGATTCGCTTTGGGCGTTGAAAACTCGTTCCGAAATCGACTCGACTTTGCTCGAAGAAAAAGAAATTTTCCGCCCGGAAAGACCCGCGTTTATTGGAGACGTCGATTTACATTTCGACGCGGATCGCTTCTTGTTTAGTTCGACAAACGAGACGGGGCAATGGAACGTTTTTGAATCGACGCTCGACGTCGACGACTCCGGCGTTATTTCGGTCGGGTCGCCCCAAGAAAAGCTCCCTCGAATTAGCGACGCCAACGCCTACGACGCTTGTTACGCGCCCGACGATTCGATTATTTACACGTCGAGCGCCTGTTTCGTCGCCGTGCCTTGCGTCAACGGCTCCACGCGCGTTACTAACACGTATCGTCAGTATAACGACGAAGCCAAGACGATTCGACGCCTTACGTTCGACCAAGAACATAACTGGAGTCCCGTAATGACGGAAGACGGGCGCGTAATGTATCAGCGCTGGGAATACGCCGACGTACCCCACGCGCACGCGCGTTTGACGTTCCTAATGAATCCCGACGGAACGAATCAACAGTCGTTTTACGGCACGAACTCCTATTGGCCTAACTCGATGTTTTACGCGCGTCCCGTGCCTGGCGAGCCTTCGAAATTCTTCGCGATCGTCACGGGGCACCACGGCGTCGCTCGTCAAGGCGAGCTGGTTTTATTCGACGTCTCCAAAGGACGCAAAGAGGCGTCGGGCGCCGTGCAACGCTTCTGCGCGAAAGACCATATCGTCGCGTCGAAAACCGATCCGAAATATTACGACTCGCTGATCGTCGACTGTCTTGCGGCGGAAACTTACCCGCGTTTCTTGCATCCTTATCCGCTAAGCGCCGACTATTGTCTAGTCTCCGCTTGTCTTGCGCCCGGCGATAACTGGGGCGTCTATTTGGTCGACTCCGACGACAATATGCTTCTGCTCGCCAAGGAAAAGGGATTTAGTTGTTTCGAGCCCGTCCCGTTGCGCGAAACGGAACGTCCGCCTCTTATCGCCGACCGCGTCGATACGAGCAAGGAAGAAGCGACGGTCTTCATCGCCGATATTTACGAGGGGGACGGTTTGAAAAACGTGCCTCGCGGAACCGTCAAGAATTTGCGGCTCTTTACTTACAACTTCCTTTTCCCGAATATGGGCGGTCCGGAAGGTTGCGTCGGCGCCGAAGGTCCTTGGGACATTCGCAACACGCTGGGAATCGTGCCCGTCGAGCCGAACGGGTCGGCGTCCTTTAAGGTTCCCGCCAATATGCCGATCGCGCTTCAGCCGCTCGACGAAAACGGCAAGGCGCTTCAGCTAATGCGCAGTTGGTTCACGGCGATGCCGGGCGAAACGCTCTCTTGCATCGGTTGTCACGAAGATCAGAACAGCGTCTCGTCAAGCTCGCTCGATCCGACCGAAGTTCAACGACTCAAGCCGAAAGAGATTCAATATTGGCGCGGTCCAACGCGCGGTTATTCCTTTACGGAAGAAGTCCAGCCCGTCTTGGATCGCTATTGCGTTTCGTGCCACGACGGCTCCGACAAGCCGCTCGCGTCCTTCGATTTGCGCGGGTTCGACAAGATTTCAGGTTATTCGAGTTGTTTCCATATGGCGACCAACAGCGGCAACTGGTCGACAAGTTACAATATGTTGCATCGATTCGTGCGTCGTCCCGGCATTGAGAGCGATTATCATCTTCTTATGCCTATGGAATTTAGCGCGGATACGACCGATTTGTATCAAATGTTGCTCAAAGGGCACTACGGGGTCAAACTCGACGCGGAGTCTTGGGATCGCATTATCACGTGGATCGACCTCAACGCGCCTTATCACGGATATTGGCACGAGCAGGGCGATCCGAACAACGCCGCAAAGTGGAATAAAAAGCGCGTCGATATTATGAAGCTCTACGACAGCGGCGATCTTGACTTGGAAGAAAAGAAGACGGGCGACTGGAATCCCGAACGCGCGGCGGCGACTTTTAAAACGTTTTATACCGCCCTGCCCGAGAATCCTTTGGCAAGCGACGCGCAAAACGCTTGGCGCGCCGCGTTGGCGAATGGAACGCCCCTTAACGACGGAACCGTCGCGCGCGAAGAGGCGTTGAAACGGGAAAAACCCTTGCCCGTCGA
>JAZRWW010000163.1:0-5874 GCA_045599865.1 Thermoguttaceae bacterium | reverse complement strand
TTCCGAGCAAAATCGTTTCGGCGACGCGACCGGAATATTCGAAATTACAGGTCGTCGTTCCGCCCGACTTGACCGCTTGCAACCATTCTTTATGATGTCCGATCGAGGCGGGGATCGTTTGTTCGGGACGTTTGAATTCGGCGAATTTGTTTTGGGGAATAAGCGCGTGTTCGGTATAATTGGCGTAGATCGCGCCTTCCTCGCCGATGAAGAGAACGCCCGCGCCTTGTTCGATTCCGTATTGTTTCAGCGTTTCGGCGCGCGCGGAACCGTCGCTCCACGTGACGGTTAATTCGTCGGTCGTTCCCTTGACGCCGGGGAACGCGAATTTGACTTGCAAATCCTTAGCGGCGAAGTCTTCGTCGGCTTCGACCGGGGCTTTCGCTTCGATCGTCTTCGGATATTGCAGATCGAGCGCCCAGAAGACCAAGTCCATATAGTGGCAGCCCATGTCGCCCATGCCGCCGTTGCCGAAGTCCCAGAAAGAACGCCAGTTGCCGCCGAAATAGCAGGGTTGATAGGGACGAACCGGCGCGGGACCGAGCCACAAGTCCCAGTTTAACGTCTTGGGAGCTTCGACCGCTTCGTTTGTTCGCGGCGAGCCGCCCCAGACGACCGCGTTCCAGACGTCGACGCGAGAGATTTCGCCGATCGCGCCCGAACGAACCAGCTCGACGACGCGACGATAATTGTCGAGCGCGTGAATTTGCGTGCCCATCTGCGTCGCCAATTTCTTTTCGCTCGCCATTTTTTTCATCAAGCGAATTTGATAGACGTCGTGCGCGAGCGGCTTTTCAACGTAAGGCGCGATTCCGCGTTTCATCGCTTCGATCGCGGCGATCGCGTGCGTATGGTCGGGCGTCGTGATCACGACCGCGTCGATTTGATCGCCCATATCGGCGTACATTTCGCGGAAATCGACGTATCGTTTGGCGTCGGGCATTTCCGCGCCGTATTTTTCCAAGTTAAGCGAGTCGACGTCGCAAATCGCAACGCGGTTTTCGTCTTTGCAGGAACTGCGATGGAAGTCGCCCTGCATGCCGCCGAGACCGACGTGCGCGAGATTCAGCTTAGAATTGACGTTCAACTCGCGCGCGAAGCCCGGAACGGGAAAATAAGAAGCCGCAAGTCCAAGTCCAAGCGTCGACGAGGCGACGTTCTTAATAAAAGATCGACGTGAAATTCGATTCATAACATACTCCTTTGCGCGTCAAGCGCGAAACGCGCCGACGATCAGTCGTCAATTATTCAAAACATACGGTCGTTGGTTCTTTTTCCAACATTAAGACGAGATTATAGAACAAAGAGAATAGAAAAGCAACAGATCGTTAGTCAATTCGACGTTTTTTACTGATTTTTGTTCATTGCGCGCTTATTTTGACGTTTGACGATGTGAAAATAGACAAAATATTTGTTTTGTTGCAATTAAGTTTAAAACTTTAATGATTTTTTTGATTTTATCGAAAAAAAGTTGTTTTTTCTTGGATTTCTTATTGTTGATTTTTTTGTGTTTTGTTACCATACGTCGCGACGGCGGAGCCGTTGTTTTGCCGCGCGCTTAGGCTGGATCAAAAGCATATGAAAACGACGAACTATTGGCGACAGGACGTTAGCCAAACGTTTCGTCGAGTATGCGACGATATTTGACGACGACGTAAAGGGATTTACGACGCTCGCGTCTTTTTAGGATTGAGAAGGATCTTATTATGAACACTACTAAACAAAGCGTGATGGATCGTTTACTTGCGGCGTTGGGACGTCGTTGCGCAAATCGATCGGGAAAGAACTTGCGCGCCCGTTCGCTTCGTGTTGAAACTCTTGAAAATCGCGAGCTATTGTCGGCGACCGATATTTTGAGCGAAGTCGCTACGACCCTTTCTTTCGACGGTTTTGCTGATTCCGCTTACTATTCCGTCGAGACGATCGAGGAAGAGACGATCGACGTTTCGACCGTTGGAGGCGAGGACGTCGACGGTTTTACCGAATATAAATTGGGCGACGAAAACGGCGCGTTCGAAGGCGTCGACGAGACCGTTTGGGCGACCGATTTTGACGAGAACGTCGAGGAAGTCGAGAACGTCGAGGAAATTGTTGAAGTCGCCGTTCCTGCGGCTCCTAGCGATATTTCTTTCGGAACTTACGACCTTGAAACGCACAAGGTTCCGATGTATTGGGTTGACAATGCAGACAATGAAGACGGTTTTTACGTCCAATTTTCAACCGACGGCGGACAAAATTGGCACGACTCTCAAAAGGACGTTATTGGAGCGGACGTAACCGAGCGCGTCGCGACCGGCGTTTATACGAATCATACGTATGATTTCCGTATTTGCGCGTATAACGCGGGCGGAATTTCCGAATACGCGTACGCGACCTACGCGCCTCTCGAAAGCGTTTCGACGGGCGAATCCGTCGTCGCCGTCGGTTCCCAAGTTTCCGCAAGCGTCGCCCCTGAAGGCGCGACCGCCGATTACGCCTGGTTCGTTAGCGAAGACGGGATCGATTGGTCGGATAATCCGATCGCGACGGGGAGCGATTATACGCCCGTTCCAGACGATTCCAACTGTTTTTTGAAGGTCGTCGCAACTGGAACCGAGTACAATTTCGGTCAGGTTTCGACGGTCGTCGGTCCGATTCTTTCCAACGGACCCGCCGCGCCTAGCGACGTCGTTTTGGGAGAATACGATCTTGAAACGGGTCTTCTCCCAATGAGTTGGACGTTAAATTCCGACAACGAAGAACGGATCGACGTTCAATATACGATCGACGGCGGTCAAACTTGGCGCAACGGCGCGATTTTGAATTCTGGAACCGAATCTCGCGACGCGCGCGTCGTTCGCGTCGGTCAAACGTATCAGTTCCGCGTTCGCGCCGTCAACGAGAACGGAGCTTCTACTTGGGCTTATAGCGAATCGTTCGTGCCGCAAGCGGAAGTCAGTTCGATTTCCGTCGACTATTCGCAATTTGCGATCGGCGAGAAATTGACGACGAGTTTGACTTCAAACGCAGTTTTCTCCATCGGCAGCGTCAAGGCGACGTATTCTTGGAGTCGTAGCGTCGACGGCGAAACTTGGAGCGAGTCGATTTGGAACGGTTCCAGTTACACGATCTCGCCCGACGACGCAGGTTGTTATTTGAAAGTAACTGCGACGGGTAAATCGCCCTATTATTACGGTTCCGCCGAATTCGTGACCGACCTTGTCCCAGAAGAACCCTCCGCGCCCGCCGCTCCTAGCGACTTCGTTATCGGGGCGTATAATCTTGAGACGGGCGAGTTGGCGACAAGCTGGACGTTGAATTCGACCAACGAAACCGCAGTTAATGTTCAATATTCGATCGACGGCGGTCAGACGTGGCGCGACGGCGCAGTTTTGGAGGCTGGAACCGAATCGCGCGACGCGCGCGTTGTTCGCGTCGGTCAAACGTACCAATTCCGCGTCAACGCGAGCAACGCCTTTGGAGCTTCCGACTGGGCCTATAGCGAATCGTTCGCGCCGCAAGCGGAGGTAGTCGGCGTCAGCGTTGACGTCGTCGACGTCAACCTCGACAATTTGTCAAGCGGCGATAAACTCGTCGCCAAGCCCGAATCGAACGCGTCTTATTCCGTCGGTTCCGTTAAAGCGGATTACGCGTGGTATCGTAGCATAGACGGCGAGAATTGGAGCGACGTCCTCTGGACGGGTTCCAGTTACACGTTGACGAATTCCGACGCGAATTGTTACGTCAAAGTCGTCGCGACGGGCAAGTCGCCTTATTATTACGGTTCCGCCGAATATATTACCGAAAAGATCGAACGCGAAAAAGTCGCTCCCGCCGCGCCTAGCGATTTCTATTTTGGCTATTACGACGCCGAGACCGGCGAATTGGGCATGGGCTGGACGTTGAATTCAGACAACGAAGAAAGAATTTCCGTTCAGTATTCGATCGACGGCGGCGAGACTTGGCGCGTCGCCGCCGAACTTGGCGCCGGAAACGACGTTCGCGTCGGTTGGTCGGTTCGCGTCGGCAACGTCTATCAATATCGCGTTTGCGCGAGTAATCAGTACGGCGTTTCCGATTGGACTTATAGCGAGTCTTACGTGCCGAAAGGCGAAATCGTCGAAGCCTCCATCGAATGGACGACGCTTACCGTCGGGGCGCAAATTAAGGCGGGCGCCGAGACCGACGCGCAGTTTATCGCCGGTAGAATAGGCGTCGATTACGAGTGGTTCCGAAGCGTCGACGGAGAAACGTGGACGACGACCGGCTCGACCGATTCGACCTATACGATTCAAGCCGCAGACCTCGGTTGTTATTTGAAGGTCGTCGCGACGGGGCGCCCCGAGTCTTACTACGGTTGGATGGACGTGGAAACCGACGAGAGAGTCCTCGCGTCCGTAGACGGAATCGTCGTCGAAGGGGAAGCCAAATACGGCGCGACGTTGACGGCGAAAGTCGCGCCCGAGGACGCTGTTGTCGCTTACGAATGGCTGCGTAGCGCGGACGGAGAGAATTGGGAAGCGGTCGGCGCGACGGAAGCGAGTTATACGATTCAAAAAGCGGATTCCGACTGCTTTTTGAAGGTCGTCGCAACCGGCGTTGAAGAAGCCGGTTTTACTGGCGTCGTTAGCGCGGAAACGGAACGCGTTATCGGCGTGCCCGCCGCTCCGAGCGACGTTATCCTTGGCGATTACAACCTCGAGACCGGCGAATTGGCGATGAGTTGGACGCTCAATTCGACAGACGAAATTGCGGTCGGAGTCGAATATTCGATCGACGGCGGGGAGACGTGGATCGTTTCGGAAAAAGAGACGGCAGTATTGCCGGCTGGAACGACCTCTCGTTTAGCGACGAACGTTCGCGTCGGACTGCAATATCGTTTCCGCGTTTGCGCCAAGGGTGAAATTGGCGATTCCGATTGGGCGTATAGCGAGACCTTTACCCCGACCGCTTCTCTTACCGAGATTACGACCAACGGGAGAAGGCTTGGAGTCGGTTCTATCGTCGAAACGTCGCTTACATCGAACGCGGCGTTCCGTTTCGGCGAAATTGACGCAGTTTACGAGTGGTATCGTAGCGAAGACGGCGAAACTTGGAATTTGATCGACGGGGCGAACGAAGCTAATTACACGGCTACGCTCGACGATCTTGGTTGTATGCTGAAAGTCGTCGCGACCGGCTTAGGCGTTTACGACGGTTTGGTCGAGGCGACGACAGGCTTCGTTTCCGCAGACTCGACGATCGACGAAGTTCTTAGAAGCTTCGGCGAAGACGATTGGCTCTTCTAATTGCCGACGAATCGATCGTTTATCTGAAAACGTCGCGTCCCGCTTGTCTTTTTGACAAACGGGACGTTTTTTTTGGATCGCCGCTTGAAATTTACGAGAAATAGGCTTATATTTCCAATAGGTCGCGACGGCGCGCGTTCGTTTGCAACAACAGAAAATCGATCGCAGGCGTTCACGAAAAACCGCCGCGCGTAGGCGCGTCAGGTAAGGAAACTACCGAAAAGAGTCGATCAATGATCGATCGTTGTGAAAAGTCGTCCTACAAACAAATTAAATTTTTTCACATACAAAAAACGTCGCATTTCCGTCGTTTTAACGTCCGACGGACTTAGGCGACTTTTCCGAGCGACGATTATAAGAAACGGAATGGGATTTTATGAAGAAAGACGACGAGTTTTCCGCAGGACGCGTCGACGAAGAAAAAGAATTGGAACTTTTGCGCGAGTATTTTAGCCAACTTGTTCAATTAGGAATCAATTTTCGTCAAGACTGGGTTTTTCGCATAGCGTTTGGGCGCGTCGAGTCGATTCCGTTTTTGCGCGGAATGATCAACGGCGTCTTTCGCAACGCCGACGAGCCGCTTGTCGACTCGATTAAAATCAAGAAT
>JAZRWW010000162.1:0-16205 GCA_045599865.1 Thermoguttaceae bacterium | reverse complement strand
GCCTCTTGTTAGCTTGGCGACGCGTAAGTTAGAGCCCGAACGCATTGCGAAAGCCTTTGAAGACGCGCCGAAAGAAGCGACTGAAAACGTCGCGTAAGTTCGACTGAAGGTTCCGTTGGTTTTACTTTTTTTCGTCGACGGCGCGTTTTTTCAACGCGCCGTTAATCTTTTATGATTTTTGAGGAAAGCGCGCGTTTTCCCCTTGCGTCGCGACCGCTATTTGGAGTATACTTACCGCGCTATTGTCGCGCGTTTGCGGCGTTGTGGAACCGAAAACGTCGCGCGTTAATTTTTTTTGACCGTAAAGGACGGCGAATGACTAGAACTAACGACGGACAAAAACGACGTTTTCTCGCGTTGTTTTTAGCCTTTTTCTTAATTATTGGCGCGAGTTGCGCGACGTGCAACGCCGCGACGTCCGTTTCTTCGGGCGCGTTGAAGCCGACGACTCGCGACAAGGAAATCGCCAACTACTTTTCGCGCCTCCTTGAAGTGAGGCACATTTCTAAACAGAAGATCGACCAAGGCGTTTCCGAACGCGGCTTCGGGCTCTTTTTGAAGGCGATCGATCCGACGAAAATCTATTTTACGCAAGCGGACGTCGACGAATTCACCGCCGCCTATTCGAAGACGATGGCGTCCGAATTGAAACGAGGAAACGTCGAGCCCGCCTTTGTCGTTTATAATCGTTTTCTGCAACGTATGAACGAGCGATGCGCCTACGCGCTCCAAGCGCTCGAAGAAAACAAGTTTGATTTTACCGTCGACGAAGAATTCATTCGCGACAAGGAACAAACGTCGTATCCGAAGACCGAAGCGGAAGCCCGCGACAGAATGAACAAGCGCATTAAGTTTGAAATTCTGTCTCTTGAAGCGGAAGACCGCGACAAGCAAAAGAACGCCGAAAACGAAGGAACGAGCGAGGAAAAGACGGCGGAAGCCGCGAATCAAACGGTTCCCGGTCGAGCCGACGATCCTATTTCCAAACTGAAGCGACGTTATTCGACGTTGCAGAAGCGTATGGCGCAAACGACGAACGACGACTTGCTCGAAATATATCTTACGGCGGTCGCCAACGCTTACGATCCGCACACGACCTATATGTCCCCGAAATCTTACGAGAATTTCAAGATTCAAATCGGACTCGAACTTGAAGGCATCGGCGCAACGTTGCAATGGGACGACGGCTACACGATTATTAAACGAATCGTCAAGGGGAGTCCTGCGGAAAAATCGGGCGAGTTGAAGGTCGAAGACAAAATCGTCGGAGTCGGACAGGGCGCCGAAGGGCAAATCGAGGACGTCGTCGATATGAAATTGACCGACGTCGTGGATAAAATTCGCGGCAAGGGCGGCACGATCGTGCGTCTGGAAATCGTCTCACAAGACGGCAAAAAGAAGATAGTCTCGATCGTTCGTGAGAAAATCGACCTTGAAGACAGCGCCGCTCAATCGGCGATCTTCAATCTTTACCAACAAAAAGACGGTTCCGTCGTAATTTGCGCCGAAGACGACTCCGAAGAAAATCAAAAAGCAAGCGCGGAATCCGTCGCGACGTTGAAAATCGGCGTGATCGATTTGCCGAGTTTCTATTTCAATATGGACGCGAAGTCGACCGGCGCGACCGGCGGACGAAGTTGTTCATACGACGTCGAACGTATTTTGCGCGATTTCAACGCGAAGAAAGTCGACGCGTGCGTCGTCGACTTGCGCTACAACGGCGGCGGCTCCTTGCCCGAGGCCGTTTCCCTGACTGGCTTATTCATTAAAAAAGGCGCCGTCGTTCAAACGAAGCCGTCGGAACTTGGCGTCGATCGACCTCGACCTTTGCTTGATCCCGATCCCGACATTGTCTGGTCGAAGCCGCTCGTCGTCTTGACGAGTCGTTTGAGCGCAAGCGCGAGCGAGATTTTCTCGGGCGCGATTCGTGATTATCGGCGCGGTTTGCTTGTCGGCGACGCGACGACGCACGGAAAAGGTTCCGTTCAAAGTATGAGCGAAATTTCGAACGCTTTGTTCGGCGCGTTGTTGAAGAACGCTCCTAATCTTGGCGCGATGAAAGTTACGATTCAGGGGTACTATTTGCCCAGCGGCGTTTCTCCGCAACTTCAGGGCGTGCCCAGCGACGTTCAAGTGCCTCAATTTACGAGCGCCTTGGAAGACGTCGCCGAGTCGGATCTCGATTATCCGTTGAGTTTCGCGAAAGTCGCCCCGGCGGAATATCCCGTCTTTAAGCTGGTCGAACCGCAAGTCGTCGAGGCGGTGGCGAAGAAATCGAAGGCGCGCGTCGAGGCTTCGAAGGAATTCCAAGAAGAAATGGAAAAAATCGAACTGTATAAAAACAGTCCGTTGCGCAAGAGAACGCCTCTTAACCGCGAGAAATATTTCGCCGAGTTGGACAAATTGAACGCCAACAAAGAAGAGACGGAAAAAATGGAAGAGATCGTCAACGGCGATTCGGGCGTTAAGCGCGATTATTACCTTGACGAAATCCTCAATATTACGAAGGATTATTGCGAAGCGATTCAGTTCCAACAGGCTATCTGACCTTTGGCGCGACGATTTCGTTTAGCTTTCGCATCGCGACGACTCCTTGAGGCGTCGCGATTTTTTTAAGGTTTTTCTATGTTTGATTCCGAAACGAGACGCTTTCGAGTGTTGCTCGACTCGTCCGACCTGACTTTCAACGCGTCCCATTTTCTTTCTTTTCCGACGCAAGACGCCGACGCGCCTTGGTTAGTCGAACCCCTTCACGGGCACGATTTTCGCGCGTCCTTCGCCGTCGAAGGCGCGCTTGACGCGACTCGTTGCGTCGTCGACTTTATCGCCGCGCGGTCTTGCGCGCTCGAAGTCTTGCGCCCGTTGAATCACCGCGCGATATTGGCGCGACGCGATCCGAACGTCGAATACGTCGAGCGGGACGGCGAAACGGAAATTCGCGTTAAAAGCGCCGCCGATGCGCGGCGTTGGGTTTTGCCGCGCGATCGCGTAATATGGCTTGACGCCGCGAACGCTTCGACGGAAGAAATCGCCGCAAAAATTCTCGACGATTGGATCGACGCCTTGATTCAAAAGAACGCGTTGGATTCGACGGAAAAGCGGAAATTTTTCTTACGTTTACAGGAAGCGCCCGGCGCGTTCGTCGAAGTCGAACGATCGAATTAGACGGCGTTTCGAATCGAAGAAAGGAATTCCCGCGCCAGCCGCCGGTTATATATCGGCGGAAAAGGTTTGAAGCGGACGCCGCGCGGTATTATGAATTGTTTAAAATTAGTCTTGTCTAATAAAATCGCGTAAAAAAACGCCAAAAAACGAGAAAAACGCCTTGGCTTCCCCTTGTGTTCTTAACAAAAGGAAGCATAATTACCAAAGTCTTCGAAGAAAGACTTTAAAAACGAATAAATAGTTAGTTGTAACTAACAATATTTAACGCAATAAGCGGTCGGCGCCAAACGCGACGATCAAGGAGAAAATAACCGTGTACGATTCCGTAGCCGTAGTTGGCGCGACTGGCGCCGTCGGAACGCTGATTATTCGAATGCTCCAAGAGCGCAAATTTCCCTATAAGAAAATGAAATTCTTGGCGTCGAAGCGCAGCGCCGGACGCGAACTTGATTTCAACGGGGGAAAAATCGTCGTTCAAGAGCTGAAGCCGGAAGCGTTTGACGACGTAGACCTTGTTATCGCCAGCACGCCGGACGAAACCGCGCGCGATTTCGTGCCCGAGGCGCGCAAACGCGTCAAGGTTATCGTCGACGAAAGCGGTTATTGGCGTATGTATCCCGACGTTCCGCTTGTTGTTCCGGAAGTCAACGCGGAAGACATTCGCAAGCATAAGGGCTTGATTTCCAGCCCTAACTGTTCCACGACGCAAATGGTCGTGGCGTTGAAACCGTTGCACGATTACGCGCGCGTTCGTCGGGTCGTCGTCAGCACGTACCAAGCGACGAGCGGGGCGGGTCTTGCGGGTAATCGCGATTTAGTCAACAGTTCCAACGCGTGGCTGAACAATGGAAACCGCTATTGCGAATGCGCGACGGAAACCTTCCCTTATCCGATCGGGTTTAACTGCCTGCCTCAAATCGGGAGCGAAAAAGAACGCGGCTACACGTCGGAAGAATTGAAGCTTCTGCACGAAACGCGCAAGATTCTGGGCGATTCGTCGATTCAAGTCTGTCCAACCGCCGCGCGCGTCCCGGTCGCGAATTGCCATTCGGAAAGCGTCGTCGTCGAAACGGAACGCAAAATCACCGTCGAAAAGGCGCGAGAATTGTTCGCCGCTATGCCGGGCGTCGTCTTGATGGACGATCTGTCGAAGAAAATTTATCCGACCCCTTATCATTGCCACGACACGGACGAGGTGTACGTAGGGCGTATTCGCGAAGATATTTCCGCGTCGAATTCCTTGGCGTTCTGGTGCGTTAGCGACAACTTGCGCAAGGGCGCCGCGACGAACGCCGTTCAAATTGCCGAATGGATTCAAAAGAACCTCTAATCGTCGCTTCTAATCGATTCGCAAGGCGCCTCGCGTCGTAAAGACGCGGGGCGTTTTGGCTTTCTCGTCGACGTTTGATCGTCGAATAATATCCCTGTGCAAAGGCGGGAAAATATCTTATAATACGGACGTTAAATCGCGTCGCGCGGGGCGCGTCGAACCTCCCTTGTTTTTCCGTCGAAGTCGTTATGCCAAGATTGTTGTTCCAACCGCTCGGCGACAGTTGGGCGCTTGTTTTTATTCTCCTTGTCGCGCTTGTCGTCGGACTGCTTATGTTGAGTCCGAAAGAGTCGGGGCTTTCGCCGACGACTCGACGCGTGGAATTTGGACTGCGACTGGCTCTTGTCGCGATATTTGCGATTTTGTTTTCGCGTCCATCTCTTGTGCGAACGGAGCGCGAGGAATTGCCCGCTTCCGTCCTCTTCTTATGCGACGTCTCGGAAAGTATGTCGATTCGCGACGAAGAGGGGGGCGTCTCGCGTTACGACGCGATGCGCGCTTCGTTTGAGTCGGCGCGAGACTCGTTGCGCGTCCTTTGCGAGAAATTTGACGCGCGCGTCGTCGGATTTGGAGACGGAAACGAGGAAATCGAAGTCGAAGACGGCGTTCCGCGTTTTCCCGAAAAGCCGCTCGCACGCGAAACTCGCGTCGGCGACGCGTTGGACGATTCCTTGCGTTCGACGGCGGGCAAGCGTCTCTTGGGCGTCGTCGTCGCGTCGGACGGAACGCAACGCGCGCGCGATCCCGACGTCGCGACTCCGCAAGACGTCGCCTTGCGTTTGCGCGACGCCGAGCGTCCCGTTTTCGCCGTTTCGTTCGGTTCAAAGGACGCGTCGGCGACGATTCTTGACGTCGACGTTTCCGACTTGCGCGCGAACGACCGCGTTTTTCTTGGCAACGAGCTTAAAGTCGCCGGTCAAGTTCGACTTCTTGGCTGCGCCGATCGTCAAATTCCCCTTACGCTTTCTCTTGAAACGTCGCCCGGCGTAATGGAAGTCGTCGATCAAACGACCCTAACGCCAAAATCGAACGACGCGACGCTTTCTTATCAATTTACTTGCGCGCCCCAAAGCGCGGGCGAGTGGAAACTTTGCGTTTCGTCTCCGATTCAAGACGGAGAGCTTGTCGCGACAAACAACGAGCTTGGCGCCTTTGTCGAGGCGGTCGACGGCGGACTCGACGTTCTGTATATTGAAGGCGCGCGTCGATACGAGCAGAATTTCCTACGCGCGGCGCTCGAGTCCTCGTCCGACGTGCGCGTTCACTATTGGCGTCCTTCGACCGCCGCGCTTGTCGCGAAATCGTCCGGCGCGACGGAAACGGAAATGATCGCCGCGTCGACGAAATCGCGCAAATCGCTCGTCGACCTTTTTACGCCGGGAAAATACGCCGCGTACGTCCTAGGCGACGTCGATTCGACCGCTTTTCAGCCGAACGAATTGAAGGCGCTTGCTGAATCGATCGAACAAGGCGCCGGGCTAGTCGTTTTAGCGGGCGAGCGGTCGTTAAGTTTCGGAGGATACGCGGCGACGCCCCTTGCCGACGCGTTTCCCGTTCAGACGTTTCAAAGCGATCGTTTGCCCCTCGATTCCGATTTGGCGTCGTTCGACGCGAACGCCTCCGAGTCGCAACGCGCGCGTTTTCGCGGAGAATTTCGCGCGACGCCCGTCGAAAACGAAGGACGGGACGATTTTATCGTCAGATTGAGCGGAGATAGAAAGAAAAATCGCGAACTTTGGAACGCTTTGCCCCCTTTGTCCGAAGTCTATCGCGTCGGGAAAGTCAAGCCGAACGCGACGACGGTTTTGTCGGCGGAATCTACGACGGACAAGAAGACGACTCTGCCTTTGTTGATTACGCAACAATACGGCGCCGGACGCGTCGCCGTTATGGCGACCGATTCCACGTGGCGTTGGCGTATGCGCGGCGCCGAAGAAGCGCACGAAAAATTTTGGCGTCAGCTCTTCCTTTGGATTGCGAAATTTGACGAACTACTTGAAGGGGAACTTGCCGTCGAATTGGATCAAACGCGATTCGAACCCGAAGAAAAGATTCCCTTTAGAATCGCGTATCGACCGAAACAGGGAGAAAACGTCGAGAATATGCGCGTGCAAGCGACGATCGTCGCGCCCGACGGAACCCGCGAGAGCGTCGAGTTGACCGAAGAAAAGGGCGTTTGGTCCGGCGTCGGCTATAAGACGAGCGGCGTCGGAGATTATAGCGTCGAGGCGACGGCGAACGCCGCTTCAGGCGCGCCTATTCAGACGGCGCGCGCGCGGTTCTTGGTTCGCGAGCGCAATCTTGAATTGGAACGTCCGATCGCCTCGCCGGATACTCTTGAGAATCTTGCCGCGACGACCGAAGGAAAGGTCGTGAAGCCGAACGAATTGAAAGAATTGATCGACGATTTTTTAAAACGCCGAGAAACGATCGTCGACGAGCGGGAAGTCAAGCGGTCGTTGTATGATTCGTGGGCGGTTTTCTTGGCTTTTGTCGCGTTGGCGACCGCCGATTGGATTTGGAGAAAGCGAAGGGGAATGGTTTGAACGCACGAATCCCCGCCGTAAGGCGGGCGCGATAAGCGGAAAAACGTCGCGAAACGCAACGCTGGATTTTACCAATAAACGTTGCGGATAAAACCCGCGCTTGCGCGCGGGGAATCCGACGCGCGCGTCTTTCTTGACGCTTCGTTTTTCCGCTCGAAAAAAACGCCGCTCAAGTTCTTTCGAACTCGAACGGCGTTGAGATATAACGAAATTAAGCTAAACGCGCGACTCTAAGCGTCAAATCATTGCTCGACGGTGTTTCCGTCGTCGACGGTCGCAAGCTTGCCGATAACCGTCTGCGGAGTCGTGGCTCCCATAAAGCGAACGGAACCGTCCGCCATCAGAAGGTTGCACCCGCCGGCGTGCCAACTGCCTAAACTGCAGTTAATCGCGGCGTGTCCGTTCACGGCTTGGTGGTCGTAAGGACCGTCGATACCGTTGGCGACGACTGAATAGGGCGTCTTATGGTCGTCGGACCAGAATTGCGCGACGGTACGGAAAACATATCCGTTTTCAGACGCTTCGTGCCCGCAAAGATACGAACAATCGTGGCATTCGCTAAACCCATTGTTACTCGGATTCGTCGTATTGCAAACGTTCAAGCCGTCGATCGGAATATGCTTTTCGCCGATGACGATCTGATTGCTCAAACCGTCGGTAATACGCGAGAACGTGTCGCGCGGCATCGTTTTGGTCGTGGACTCGGACGTTCCGTAGAAACGCGCGCCGCGGAAAACGCCCTTTTGATACGTTTGTCTTTCTTCGTTAAACACTCGATATACGCGAACGTGATAGTGCGCGTCATAGTCGGCGGTAGTGGCGCGACCGTTAAAGGCTTTATTTGATTCCGTAGACGAAACAATGCAGTAGTCGGTGCAAGGACCTGCGCTAACCCCGCCCTGACTCGTCTCGACGTACTCGATAGAAGCCGGCGTGGCGCGTCGCGAAGGACAGACCATATAGGGAACGGAGGAGAACCCTTTCTTTTGTTCGGCAGTCAGAGTAACGCCGTTCCAAGTCGCGTTCGTGTTCCAGAAGTATTGCCCCAAGGTAACGGGGTCGGTACGATTAAGCAAATCCCACAACACGGTTTGTTCCGCAAACGGGTAGAGGTAAGCCCACATCGTCATACGGTGCCAAGAGTGGCATGCCGGCGGAATACCGTTGCGCGCGTCGTGGAAACCGTGGATCGCAAGACCCATTTGTTTCAAGTTGTTCGTACATTGCATACGACGCGCCGCCTCGCGCGCGGCTTGAACGGCGGGCAGAAGCAAACCGATTAAAATGCCGATAATCGCGATAACGACCAACAGTTCGACGAGAGTAAAACCGCTATTACCCCCCCCCCCGTTACGACTAGAATATTTTTTCATTTAAATCTCCAGTAAAACAAGCATGATCTAAGCCAATCCGCGCGTCGGCGTCCGAAAACGCGTAGGCTTATATGAAAAGACGCTATTATATGAGAACGTCGCTCAATCCCAGAAAAAGTCTGTTAAACCGCGTAAAACAAGCGCCCTTTTTCACGCGGCAATTACGACGCGGAACCTATAAAACGAACGACAGAATCGATCGTTTGACGCAAACAAAGACCTTCGCCCAACGTGAAAGCGCCGCCTACAAACCTTTTGTGCCTTAAATTATAATAAATTCGGATTGACTCGCCTAGTTTTTTTTTCCGATTCAAGCGTCGTTCCCTGTTCTTTTTTGACTTTTTTACGATACTCTTTGTCAAAGAACAATTTTGCCGCCTCCGTTCTTGCTTCTTCGGGAACTTCACCCGGCGGATAAACGACAAAATCGATCTTTTGACTCTTTTTAAGCTCGTATTCCCACCCGCTCGTATCGGCGGTCATATGTTGATCGTCGATTAAATTTACAATTCGATCCATACGAACGGGCGCCAGTCCTGCGCTTGGAGCGTCGTCGTCCGATTTTTCAAATCGCATCGCGCCCGTGATGTAAACCCTGTACGTTCCGCGCCGAATCCCGTCGTTGCGACGCACGGAATGAAGGGAATACTCGCCGTTTTTATTAATATCGCTCTTCGCCATATAAAAATCGTCGGTGAAAATAATCTGTCCGATCGACAAGGGCGTCCCGTCGGGATAGGTTACTTTTCCTGAAATACGAACGTTTCCGTTGCAACCGACGCAGACCGTTAAAAACGCGCCAAGCGCAACAAGCAAAAACAGGCGACCAATCGGTTTCATAAGTCAATCCGATAAAATCAACGACTAACGACGGTTAATCGTCGATAAGAAAAAATACAAAAGCGACAACTACTCGGCTTTCTCGTCGCTTTCCGGCGCTTGCCCTTCGAGCGTAATATCGTACTTCATCGAGCCCTTAACGGTGATCGTCAAGCCGCTCTCGTCGGGATTCGAGTATTTAGGATCGAGAATATTCGTCGTGGTTCCCATCAACTGGACGGTGACGTCGCCCGTTTGCATTGATTGATTGGATTCGCCGAATTTCAACGTCTCCGTGATGTAAACCTTGTACGTTCCCGGAGGCACGCCGTCGCCGGGCTTGAAAGTTCGCATCCTGAATTCGCCGTTTTTATCGATCTCGCCCTTGCAAATTGTAGAATCGTTCGCAAAATTAACGACGCCGCAATTAAGCGGAGTTCCGTCGGTAAAAGCGACTTTGCCGGTAACTTGGGCGCGTCCGCTACACCCTACGACGGCGACAAGCGCGAAAAGCGCGACTAAGGAAAATAAACGCCCTATGTTTTTTTTCATATCGTTCCCCTGCGACGTCGACGTTAAAAACTTTGTCGACGTCAAATTGGTTCGAAATCGTTCTCAACAAACTCGAACGATTCCGCTTTTATAAACAAGCCCCAAACCGACGCGCCCAAGGCGGATTTTGCTCGTCGGAGCAAAACGCCGCAGTCTGCGTCAATATCATCCTACTGTGTTAATCATTATTAGAATAACGTTTTGAGCGGGCGTCAAGCGTTTTTCTGTTTTTTTTGACAAATAATAAAAAAAACTTGACGCTTTTACTTTTCAAGTCTTTAGACCCAAAAAGAACTTCACCGTTCTTATTTTTTCAGTAAAGAACGCTCGACGTTAAATTACGTTGCTAACGGCGTCCGCTAAGGTCGAGCATAACTTCGTGCGCAATTCGCAGACCAAAAATTCCCACGATCGTCGGCAGACTTCCCAGCGTGTTGCGCGCTCGACCGGGCGGAACGTCCGGCGTCGCTTGCTCCTCTTTTTTTTCGGGCGTCCTTTCGAGAAAATCTTGCTCTCCGTTCTTGCGAACCGCTTCCGGCGAAAAAACGCAACGAACTTGCGCGGGATCGGTTCCGACGCGTCGCAAACGTTTGCGCAACTGCGCGGCGAGCGGACAATTCGTAACTTTGTCGAGGGTTCCGACTTGTACGATCGAGGCGTCGAAACGAAGCGCGGCGCCCATGCTTGCCATAAGCGGTAAGCCGCGCTTGACGACTTCGGAAATCAACGCGACTTTAGGACCGAGCGAGTCGATCGCGTCGACGACGTAGTCGGGCTGAGAACCCCATTCGTCCGAAAAGATACGATCGAGCGTTTGAGAATTGACGAGAAGCGCGCGCGTTTCGACGTCGGCGCGCGGATTAATCAGCGCGATTCGTTCTCGCGCGGCGTCGATTTTGAGTCGTCCGACGGTCGCGCGAGTCGCAAAGAGTTGACGATTGAGATTGCTTTCTTGAACGACGTCGAAATCGACGAGTCGAAACCGTTCCACGCCCGCGCGCGCCAAGGCTTCGACGACGTAGCCGCCGACGGCCCCTAAGCCGACGATTAAGACGCAAGAGGAACGCAAACGATCGAGTCCGTCGCGTCCCAACATTAGTTCGGAACGTCGGAATTGCTCGGGATAGGGGGCGTCTTGCGTCGTCATTGGATTAGCGGTCTTTTTTAAATTCTTTTGCGTATTTTTCGACGGCGGCTCGCGCGGCGTCGGCGACGCGTTTGGCGATTAGACCCGCGACGTAACCCGCTTTGAAACCGGCGTCGATATTGACGACCGTAACGTTTGACGCGCAACTGTTCATCATTCCGAGCATAGCGGCGAGTCCGCCAAAAGAAGCGCCGTAGCCGACGCTTGTCGGAACGGCGACTATCGGCGCGGAAACGTATCCGCCGACGACGCTGGGAAGAGCGCCTTCCATACCCGCGACGACTATAATCGCGTCCGCGTCGACAATTAACGGCAATTTAGCGATTAAGCGTTTGGGTCCCGCGACGCCGACGTCTTGAACAAGAACGACGTCGGCGCCCGTCCACAACGCCGTTTCGCGCGCTTCTTCCGCGACGGACAAGTCGCTCGTACCCGCCGTAACGATCGCGATTTTACCGCGATATTCGGACGACGCGTCGAGCGCGTTCGAACGAGGAACGCGCAGAGTTCGCGCGGTCGAATTGTAGTAGGCGTTCGGCGCGATTTTTTGAAGGGACGGCAAAATTTCGCTTGCTTTTTGCGCGTCGACGCGCGTGGCGAAGACGTCGATCCCGCGTTCTAGTTGCGCCAGCGCGATGCGTCGAATCGAGTCGGCGGTTTTACTTTCGCCGTAGATTACTTCGGAAAAGCCGCAACGACTTTCGCGCTCGAGGTCGATAAGCGCGTCGTCAAGCTCGGCAAATTCGCAAGAAGAAGTCGCGTTGGTCGAGTCGGTCATTGTTGCGCCTCAAATAATGGAACGGCGGAATTAAAAATACTTGGGAATACGAATTTTATTAGGATTCAGTTGAAATTCTAATCGATCGTCGAGGAATCGGGCGACTTGCAAAAAGATTTCCGTCGCAATCAACGGATCCAGCTCTTGCGTCTCTTTCACTAAAGCGTAGGCGCAACTTGCCAGCGCCAAACTGAATTTATTGGAGTCTTGCTCTTTTTCGAATTCTTGGAACGCTTGACAAATATTTGCTTTGGCGACGTGTTCGACGCGCGCGCTTTCCGATACGAAGGAGGACGCAAACGCCGTTATTTTTTCGGCGTCATATATGCGCGCTAAGACGGGAAACGCCTTGCTTTTTTCGTTGTCGCGCGTCAATTCCGAATCGATCGAATCGATTTCTTTCACGATCAAGGAGGCCAGTTTTTTCAACGGCTTGCGCCTTGTTCCGTCAAAGTGCGCTTCCGTCAACATACGCCAACAGGCGACTCGATCGCAGGCGTTTTCTATTTTGGGGACAATACGGAACGATTCAAGAACGGCTTCTTGCGCAAATCCTACCGCGTCGGCGTTTTCGCCGCCGTAAACAAAGGTTAAACGCGCCAGCAACGCAACGCAACGCACTTTCTCGAAAAGATCGTCGGGCGCCTTCTGGATAATGAGAAAAGTCAGCGCCATAAGGTAGTTATCCAGCTCTTTTTGGTAATATTCTTTATCGTGTTGATAGTACGCTCTTTTTAATTGATAGTCCGGATCGTTCTTATCGGCGTCCAACGTTTCCAAGGCTTCGCGCAGACGTTGAAAGACGGGCTCAAACGCGTTCAACGAACGGTAGAGAACAAAAAAAGGACGCAGACGGTCGCCGTGTTCCAAGACGAAAGGCGAAGTAAGAACAAGATTGCGCGCGACGTTTCTAAGTTCCAGAACGTCGTCTTCGTCCAGCTTTTCGTACTCTTCGGAGTCGTCTTTTACGCCGCGAGGTCGAGCGTTTTCGATCGAGCCGCTCAGTTCGTAGAGCGTTTTGATCGCTTTAAACGACAGTCTACGCAAAAGATCGGCGGCGGGCGGAAAATTCAGTTCTTCTACAATTTGCGCAGGAATTTCGTCTTCAAGTTTAAAACTCGCTTCGAACGTCTCGAATTTTTCGACTTTTTGCCCCAACGTTTCCACGCCTTCGATCGATTTGAAGACGGAGACGGGATCGGAAAAATCGGGCGCCAGTCCAAAAAACGCGGACGCCGTCGCTTCGGCGATTAAATTTTCGTAATCGTTTAAATCGTCGATTTCGTCGATTAAGCCGTTGAGTCTGACTCGTCCCATTTCGTTTTCGTCGATATGAAACGCCAGACGTCGCGCGTAAAAACTCGCGTAGGCGTAAATCGCTTTTTGACGTTCTTCGCCGTCTTCGATTTGGTCTAGCGTCGCGTCGAGCGACGATGCAAGATAGAATTCGCCGCGAAGACTTGATAGTTTCGCTCCTTCCTCGACAAGTAGGCGACGCAAATAGAACCGTTCTTTTTCGTCGTCGGTCGCGTCTATGTAATCGCAGGCTTGTTCGAAACGTTGAACGACGGACTCGCGCGCCGGATCGGGAGAATTTGGTTCTCCGTCCAAACCAGCCGTCATTAATTTTCGTTCCAAACGTAAAAATTCAAGCGATTTAATCGCAAGATTCGCGCGAGATTCGTTGGGAAGCTCCGCGTCGGAAAAGAGTTCGACGGCGCGCGCGGAAAGAACGCCGCAAAAAAGCGTCGCCGAAGGAAGTAGCGCTAAACTTGTGTCGGACATTGGAAATTTTGGACTTGGCGTATTAACTTAAATTCAACAAAACCGCCTCGAACGCGTCGTCGGAACGGCGATTATTCGAAGGAACGCGCTACGGCGTCGGTCAAAGCGCGAAGATTCTCGAAATAATCTTTAAACAAAGGCGAGTGGACGACAAGCGAGGCGCCGATCGCGTCGGCGACGACTTGCGCGGAAGCGCGGTCGAATTCGGGCTGGACGATAAGAACCCGCGCTGAAGACGCTTTGCCCGATTCGATAAGTTCGCCGAGTTCGCGCGCGCGCGGCGCTTTGCCTTCAGACTCGATCGCTTCTTGAGTCAGTCCGAATTCTCGCGCGAAATATCCGTAGGCGGGGTGAAACGTGTAGAAAGAACGTCCTTTGGCGGAGGCTAAACGCGCGTCGATCTCTTCTTGCAACGCGCTCAACTCTTCGTCGAGTTTTTGGGCGTTTGTTTTGAAGATTTCCGTATGTTTCGGATCGAGTTTCGACAATTTTTCGACGATCGTTTCGACCATAACGCGCGCGTTTGCCGGACTTGTCCAAATATGCGGGTCAAGTTCTTTGGCGTCGGCGTCGCTTTCTTCGCGCGTCTCGGCATGGGAGGATCGAGGCGCGCTCAGTAATTCAAGATTGGCGCTCAAATCGATCGTCGACGCGTTCGGCGCTATCGTCTGAAGATTTTTCACAAAACGTTCTTCGATCGGAAGCCCGACGATAAAAAACAATTTTGATTCGGCAAAGGAGGCGAGACTACTCGGCGAAGGCGCAAACGTCTCCGGGTCTTTACCGGGGGGCGTTAGAACGGAAACGGAGACGTAATCGGCTCCGATTCTCTCAACAAGATAAGCGATCGGATCAACGCCGACTAAGACTTGAGTCGTCGTCGAATTTGCGCGCGTCTTGCCGGTTTGGGAAATCTTAATTTTACCGTAAGTCAATACTGCGAGTAAGACGAACAACGCGACAAGCACAAAACAGGCGATCAGAGGCGCGCTGAAATGAAAACGTTTTTCCACGGGAGATTCTCGTTCCGAACCTATAAACAAGGCGTTCTACGCTCGTCGACCAGAAATCGTCGAACAAAGGACGCGCCTATACGAAACGTCGACGTCCGAACGATTCTCAAGAACTTCATACGTTCTCGATTCCATATCGCTCAAACGTCGATCGCCGTTTTATCGAACGTCGTCAATCCTTGCGAGAGGCGACGACAAGACGACTTGATTTTTATGGATTTTTAGGACGCCGCGCTTTTCAGGAGGCGCGCCTTTTCAGTGAGGACCGCTCCCCATATAACCGCCCATCATATATCCGCCGTTCGTTTGAGGCGCGGGCGCCTTTGGCGCGAACTCGCGATCCGCTTTAAAGAAATCAAAGTCGCTTTCGCCAATAGCGACGGGTTCTTCGAACGGATTCTTAACCTCGTCGCCGGGGAAGAGCAACTTAGAATCGTCGTTGGCGCTAGGCTCGACAGCGGGAGACGGCGCGGACTTTCCGTCCTTAGGATCGCCCGTCGAACCGGGCATGCCGCCTGGCGTTACGGAAGGATCCATTGAAGGAGTCGGCATACTATACGGCGTCGAAGAACCGCCGAACTGCGAACCGTAAGTTCCGGCGCCGCCTTGCGCGTTAGACGCGGAACCGCCAAGACGAAGCGAAACGAGCGACGCGACGCCCTTACAACCACGCGAGAATTTAGCCAAGAAGTTGTCTTCGTGCGACTTGTAAAAGACGTCGGGATCGTCCTGACCGACGAACGGCTTGCCGTCGACAAAAACTTCGTCGGGATCGTAAATATTGACGAACGGCGTTCCGTCCGCCGCCGGCTTGTCCATTGGGTCGACGTAAACGACTCGCGCGGCTTGTTCGGCTAATCTTGCGCGCGTTTTCGACGACAACTCCGAGCGACCTAAATCTTCGCGAAAATAGTTAAATTCGTCGGATTTTGGATCGTACAGATTCGGCGCTTGATTTGCGGGCGTCTCGGAACGCGTAAAGGGACGGATCGATTCGACCTTCAAAACTTTCTTTTGAGGCGCCGACGCGGCCTCGGTCTGAGCGAAACTCGACTCGCCTTGAGCGAAACTTGACGCCGCGAACGCAAGAACCGACGCCAGCCCCAAGGCGACCGTCGCGCAACGACTACTGACTTTCAACATTTTCCGACTCCTGCGGTGATGGCTCGGCGCGCGCGATGCGCGACGCTGGTTTTTTTCTGAGCGCGTAAGCGCAAAACGCCGTCTAACGAAGCGTATGCAATCTAATATAGTACGCCGGGTCGCGATAAATTTCAAGCGCTCGCAACTTTTTTTTGAAAACTTTTTTGGGGACGCCGCCAATTTTTTGGGTTGTGCCGATAATTATTGTCGACAAAGAACCGCATAAAGGAAGAAGACAAATTTAAAAAGATTAAAAAGATTGTTAATATTCCAGACGATGGAAGAGACTCGACAAAAAACGCTCGAACGACAAAACGTTCGAGCGTCTAAAATATGGATCCGCGTGAAATAGTCGTTCGCTACTACTTGGCGGCGCTTTTCTTACAGGCGCGCTTACACGCCTTCTTTACGGGCTTTTCTTCCGCGACGGTCGCTTCCGCTTTTTTACAGGCGCGTTTGCACGCCTTCTTTACGGGCTTTTCTTCCGCGACGGGGTCCGCGACGGTCGCTTCCGCTTTTTTACAGGCGCGTTTGCACGCCTTCTTTACGGGTTT
>JAZRWW010000161.1:0-10801 GCA_045599865.1 Thermoguttaceae bacterium | reverse complement strand
TTAGATTTTGGGACGCCCATTGGGAAGACGTAAAGGAGCGTTGGGAACGATTCGACTCCAAGATTTGGACGAAACTCGGCGTCGACGTTAGCGAGGAAAAAATGTAAGCGTTCACGAAAAAAACGTCAAGCGCGCATCGACGCGATCAACGCGTTTTCTTACGCCCGTCCGCCCGTCTAAAGACGGGCGACTTATCGCGCGCGCCTTCGGCGCGATTCCAACGCCCCCCCTGTTCTAAATATTCTATGAACGATTACGAAAAAGAGTCGTTTCCGCGTAAAAAAGAAAGGTAAGCGTTCACGGTAAGCCGCCGCGTTTAATGCGGCGATCGTTGACGTAGATTTCCCGAAAAACGACCGATATCAGATTCAGAAAAGAACTTTCGCGCTCGCGTTTGCTCCGGCGTTTTATTGCTCAAACTCAACCGCCGCATTAAATGCGGCGGCTTACCGCGCGCGTTTTCCGTGAACGCTTACAAAGAAAGAACGCCGTCAAAAGGCGGCGTTCTTTCGATTCAAAGAAGAGTTACAAGCAAACCGCTAATCGCTCAGAGCGAAATAGCGCATTTCGGAGCGGCTTTTTTGAATTCCGCCAACTTCGCCTTAACGGCTTCGCTGGAATCGCCCATCGCGGTGCCCTTGACGTAAATTTTGCGCAAATTTTTGAGTTGAGCAAGGCGCATCATACTGTCGATCGAGAAGTCGGCGTTGTCGCGCAAGTCGAGCGTTTCAAGATTTTGCATCTTGAGAACTTGGTCGATCGTGGAGTCGGTCAATTTACCGACGGCGGCGCGAAGGGTCAACGTCTTCAAATTCGGCATATTCGCGGCGATCGTCGCAACGACTTCGTCGGAAACGGGAACGGAGAAGAAGTTCAAACTGGTCAGGTCTTTCCACGAAGCGCAAACTTCGTTTAAGGCGGCGGAATCGATCGGAAGTTCCGAAATTTCAACTTCGCGCAGAGTCGTCATGCCTTTGAGCGCGAGCAAACCTTCGTTCGTAACGTTCAAGTCGCGCAGTTCCAAGCGTTCGAGTTTCAGATCGGCGATTCCCTTGGCGCCGACGTCGTCAAATCCTTTGCTACGGAAAACGCGCAAACCGATCAAAGCGGGGAACTTCGCCAAAGAGGCGGCGCAAGCTCCGTCGATAAGACAGTCTTGCAATTCGACGAACTTCAACGCGGGCGCGGCGGCCAAGTTCTCGACGCCGTCGTTCGAAATGCCAAATCGGAAATACGCTTCTTCAAGCGTCGCCATACGCGCAAGATACTTGGCGGCGGAGTCGGAAATATCTTGGCAACCGCGCAGGTCGACGATCTTCAACGTCGTCGACTTAGAGATTTTGTTCGCGCCGGAGTTGGTGAACGAGTTGTAATAGGCGTGCAACTCTTCCAATTTCGGCATCGCGGCGACGACCGCCAAATCGGCGTTTTCAAGTTTGAGGTCGCGTCGAATATCGAGTTGCGTCAGTTCGGGAAGCGTCGCGAAGACTTCAAGCGTCTTAACCGTAATATCAGCGTTTTGGATCGTGATCGATTTCAGATTTTTCAACGCTCCAAAATCCGTGAAATAATCGTCGACAAACGTATTGCCAAGGAAGAAGACGGATTCGAGATCAAGCAACTTCGCAAAGAGCTTCATATCGTCGACGGTCGTGTCGGCGGACTCGACGCGCAGATCGATAATCGCGCCGTTTTTCGCCGTCTTGACGGAACCGCGCAATTCTTGGACGCGCTTCTTCGCGGCGTCAATATCGGCCTTCGCGGCAAGAGGCGCGGGCAAAGCCGGAGCGGGCTTGGCGGCGGGAACCGACGTCGCGACCGACGCCGCTTTCTTGGCGTGTTCCGCGTCGTATTGAGCGGCAAGCGCCTTGACGTCCGAATCGACCGCGACTTGCGGCTGTTCCATCGTTTGCTTCGACGTGTCCAAAGCGGCGGGATCAATAGAGTCGGCGCGATAGACTAAACGCGCTCCGTTTTCGTTCTTTCCGCAACCTCCAAGCAACGCGACGACGCCGGCAAGAATCAACGCGCTCGTCGTTCTGGTCAAATATTTCATTTCGATAAAACTCCTAAATTACGTCGCGCGACCAACGGCGCCGCAACGCCTCGAATAAACGGAAATCGGCGCTTCGACGTCCACCGCCAAAAACGCGCAAAAAAAGTCGTCGCAAAACCGACTGTCCAGATTATAGCAAAAATCGACGTAATGAAAAGAGACGCGTTTTTAAACAAACGGCGTATTTTAGCTATTCTTGATAAATTTAATCAATCGTTCCTTTTTTTCCAAAAACAACGATTAAAAATCTCAAGAAACGAAAGTCAGCCGACGACGACGCTACGAACGACGCCTTCGGCAAGACGCGTTTCGATCGTTTCCCCGAGCGCGACGTCGGAAGCGTTGCGAAGTAATTTTCCGTCGTCGGCGCGTTTCGTCAACGAATAGCCGCGTCCAAGGACGGCAAGCGGACTCATCGCTTCTAATTTCGCCGCGACTTGAACGGTTTTGCGATCCGCGCGCGCGAGGACGTCTTCTATCGCGCGAGTCATACGCGTTTGCATATCGAGTAAAAGACGTTCTTTTTTTTCAAGCAACGCTTCGCGCGGCGCTTGAAAAACGCGCCGTCGTTCCATAAAGTTTAGACGCTCTTGCGCAAGTTGCAGACGCCGTTCGAGCGCGCGAATCATTCGCGCCTTGCGATCCTCAAGCGCGACTAAGAACGTTTCGTCGTCCTCGGGCGTCAGTCTTGCGGCGGCGTCGCTTGGCGTCAACGCGTGGACGTCGGCGACCAAATCGCACAGCGAGACGTCGATTTCGTGTCCTATTCCGGCGACGATCGGAATCCGCGTCGACGCGACGGCGCGCGCGACCGACTCTTCGTTGAACGTCCAAAGATCCTCGACGCTTCCTCCGCCTCGAATCAACGCGATCGCGTCTAGTCGCAACTCTTGGCGTCGCTCGTCGAGCAAACGCAACGCGCGCGCGACGTCCTGCGCCGCGCCTTCGCCTTGAACTTGAGTCGGCGCGACCACGACGTCGATTCGTTTCGCGCGACGTCCCAAGACGTTCAAGAAATCGCGCAACGCGGCGCCCGTCGCGCTTGTGACGACTCCGACTCGGCGTAAAAATCGGGGCAACGTCCTTTTTCTCGCCGGTTCGAAAAGTCCTTCGCGTCTGAGCTTCTCTTGCAGTTGTTGGAACGCCAGTTCCAAGGCGCCGACGCCCAGCGGCTCGACGGCGGAAGCGATCAGCTGATATTTTCCGTGAGGGGAATAGACTTCGACGCGACCCGCGCAGACGACCTTTAAACCCGGCTTGAGTTGAAAGGGCAAACGCGCGAGCGTCGACTTCCAAATTACGGCGCCAAGTTGCGCCGCTTCGTCCTTCAGCGTAAAATAGGCGTGCCCGGAACGAGGAAAGGTTAAGTTCGAAATTTCCCCGACGACTCGAACGCGCGAAAAAGATTCTTCGACGACAGATTTGAGCAAAGAAGAAAGCTCGCCGACGGTCATCGGCGCGTCGGACGAATCGGACGGACGAAACGCGTCGTCCATAGTTCCGCAAAAGGGCGAAGTTGGAAAAGTCGACAAAGAAAACCTGCTTCGTTTGGGGGGTAACGGCGCTACAATATTTAACGAAAACGATTAACCGCGCGCGTTCGGCACGGAATCGGCGGCGACTTTCACGACAAGGCGCTTCGTAGCGGCGGCGGATTCGCGCGCGTTCAAATCGACGATTTCAAGTTCCAAAAGATAATCGTTTGGGACGATCGCGTCCGAAAGGGGCACGGAGACGTTCAAAACGACGTCGCGCAGACGCGTTTCGGCGACGTTCTCGCAACGTTGCGTTTGGAATTCGGTCAAGGCGTTTCCATTGGAATCGAGCAATCGCCACCGGCACTCGACCGCGATCTCGTGTCCGCGCGGCGTTTCTTTGTCGACGACGTAATCAAGTTCGGCGTAAGCGTAAACGACTTCGCCCGGTCGATACGTCTTAACGCGCGCCTCGTAAAGTCCGAAACAAGCGGGCGCGTCGACTAGTAACGCTTTGCGAATTTGAACGTCGCAGATCTCAAAGAAAGAGTCGAGCCCCGACCTGAGCGTCTCGGCGACAAAAACGGGATCGATTTCCTCAAGTTTATTGTGCAACAACGTTTCCAGTCCGTCGCATTCTTTTTGCCAAAAGACTTTCAACGGGTCGTCGGCGTCTTCGATCGTCTGAATTTGACGGTCGTATTCGCCTACGACAAGGTACAACAAACGCAAACGCGCGTCGCATAGACTCGTGTTTTCCCCTCGTTTCTTGAGTTCGGCGCGTTCGTTTAACAGACTCTGAATCGCTTCTTTGACGCGCTTTATCCATTCGATTTCTTCGCGCTTCAAGGGCGCGGACGCGTTTTCCGATTTCCGTTCGTTGACCGAATTGAGCGCGACGACGGCGCCGTTAATTTCGTCTTGTCGTCCTAAAAACGCGGAAACGTCCAAAACGGAAGGCGCGCTCGATTCTCCAAAGACGTCGTTTCCGATCGACGACGCGTTTAACGAAGAATCCTTCTCGTTCGCGGGCGTTTCGTAAGAAACGCTCTTAGGCGCGTTAAAAGCCCCCGCGTTCTTTTGACGGCGAGCGGATTCGTCAAGAATTTCGTCGGCGGAACGATAGCCGTTCGTTTTTCCTTCGTAACGCTCCGGCGCTTCGGACGGCGCCAAACTTTTCGATTCTTCAAAATTGACGGCCAAATTCGCGTCTGGAGACTGTTCGGAAGGCGTCAACGAACCCGGCGCAAAATCAAACCACGAAAATTCTCCGCGTCTTTCCAACGAATCGGAGACTTGCGATTCAGACTCGTCCGCGTCGGTCTTAGGCATTCGGGCGACGTTCGGCGCCGCGTAGACGGATCGCGCCGTCGGGGAAGAATAAGGGGAAGTTTGCGCTATGGAAGCGTCCGTCGTCGCGTCGACTACTGGAGAATAGGAACGCGAACGATACGGTCCGACGCTATGAAAAGCCGACGTCGTCTCGTCTTCGGAAAACGTTTCGACGATTCCGCTAGGGTAATAATACTGTTCTACGACGTCGAACGGAGGAAGAAAACGCCGCATATCGTAACAACGGATTAACAACGCGCCTAATTCGTTTCGCGAATTCGCGACGCGCGCGTCTACGGCGTCGTTTTGACGATTCGCGACGGCGTTTTGACGATTCGCGACGGCGCCGGACTCGGTCGCGTCGTTCGCGTCTCTTGTCGTCCAACGCTTTCTGACGTAGATCTGTCCAGAGGGTTGTAACTCTCCGTAAGACGATCGATCCAATCTGCGAAGCTCGTCGTTCGATCCGTCTTCGCGCGCCAAACCGCCCGCGCGTCTTTCGACGGACGGTTCCGGCTCGGATTCGACGCGATCGTTTCGAGACGGCCGAAAGAACTTCGCCCAAAAACTCTCCTTCGACGCATCGAAAGAGTTTGGCATACCCGAAAGGCTCGCGCGAGTTTCAGAAGGCGACGCATCGCCTTTAACGTATCTCGAAGAATCTGCGAAGTTCGATCGTTCGCTAGAACTCAGACGAACAGAAGCGGGCGTGGAATAGTTATTAGGAATAGGCGAAGAATAGCCCTCGGTAACTGACGCGGAACGTTGAGGCTTGCGGAACATATGTTTGAAACGATCGGCAAACGTCGTCGTCTTTTTTGCTCCGTCGTCGACGTACGGCGCAACTTCGTAGGTTCCGACTTCTTGTCCGCGAATACTTAAATCGTTTGACGACTCGTCGGACGCGGAAGCGCGCCAGAGATCGGAGGAATCTTTGTCGTTGAGAAGAAATTCGCCTCGAGACGAATCGACGCGTCCGATCGAACGCCAAGAGTTGCAACCGACCGAAGGAACAAGAAAGACGACCGCGCTTGCAAGGATTACGACGAGGAAAAGACGAATCGAGGGTCGACGCCGCAAAACGCGAGCGGAGTCGCTCGTCGCAACGCGATTTTGATCGGTTCGTTTTTTGTTGCGCGTCTCTCGTTTCATCGAATTGTTCCTCAAAACCTCAAAGTCGCTTCCCGTTCCGTAGACGACTTTCTTCACGATCCCTCTTTTCGCCCCCTCTTTTCGCCTCAAGTCTCTCGTTTTGCGCGTTTCTCGCGCGCAAGACGATCAAGCCACAGGCATGTGCGGCGCAAGCCTTCCTCTAATGGAATAGGGTCGTATCCTAGTTCTTTCTTCGCTTTGTCGCAAGAGTACTTCCAATCGACGAGGAACGTTTCGACCCAACCGGGCGTAATTCGAGGATAGACGCCGGTTAAATTCGCCCACGATTTCAGCGCATGCGCGACAAGCAACGGAATAAATTTGTACGTTGGCAATTTCCAATGTTTTTTTCCGTCGACTTTGTCGATCAAGCGAAACAACTCCAGCAAAGAAGCGTTTTCTCCGCCAAGAATGTAACGCTCGCCCGGTCGACCGTTTTCCAGAGCGAGACAATGCCCGCGAGCGACGTCGTCGACGTATCCGTAATTTCCGACGTTGACGCCGTAATTCAGGAGAATGGAACCGAGTCCGCGCCGATAGTCGCGAATGAGCGCCGACGTAGCGTTGCCTTCGGAAAGCTGTCCCGGTCCGTAAACGCGAGTCGGATTGACGATCACGAGCGGCAAGCCTTTCTTAGCGAATTGCAACGCTTCTTTCTCGGCGATCGACTTCGATTCTTCGTATTCGGTGTAATATTTTTCGGTAATTCGCGTCAAAGTCTCGTCGCACGTCTCGCCTTTGCGCGTGGGTCCAAAGGTCGTAATCGTCGACGTCCACACGATCTTTTCGACGTCCAATTTGCGCGCGACGTTCAAAACGTTGCGCAAGCCGTCGACGTTTACGCGGTTGAACACGTCGGGATCGCGTGCGTAATTTCTCGCGTAACCCGCCAAGGAGATCGCGTATTTGCAACCCGTCATACCGCGCGTTATCGAATCGACGTCGTTGACGTCGCCGCTGACGTGTTCGAAATTCGGATGTTCCCAAATCTCGCGCGCGTCCCCTTCGAATCCCGGAGGCAAATTCGGCTTTGAACGACTCATACCGCGAACGCGCCAGCCGTCGGCAAGAAGCGTCCTCGTCAACGCCGTGCCGATAAAACCCGAGGCGCCGGTTACAAAAATTGTCGCCGATTTATCCAACGCCATATCTTTGCCCTTTACTCTTCTCCACGCTCGAAGTTCCGCGCGACGCTCAAGGCGTTTCCGTTTTTGACGCCTCGTCGTTCGACGAAACGTCGTCCGCATTCGCGTTTTTCTCGTCGTCGCGAACGAGTTTCTCGACGACTTGACAACTATACTCTAAGAAGCTGGAGAAACCATACGCGCCGGGAACAGTCTTCTCAAACGTCATTTCCGTTCGTACCGTCAAGCCCAATTCGCGATCAAAAAGCGCGCGCCCGGAAAAAAGCCGTTCCGCAAGTTCCCCTTCGACGACGGGATCGTCGACGATCGAAACAAGCGTCGTCTTAAAACTAATCGTCGCGTATTTGTCGTCGACGCTCTCCAGACGAAAACGCTCGACGACGCGGTAAGGTCGGATCGTCTTGTCGGTTCCTTTAAGATAGAGCGAATAAGGAATCGTCCAGACGTCGCCGACTGCGACTTCTTCGCTCGGAAAAGGCACGATAACGTTCGAATCGCCCTCGCGTCCCTGATATTCCGCCACAAGTCGTTTTTTATCCGACAAGACGCCAAGCGGATCGACGCAAAAATTCTCAAGCGCGACTCCGACCGCCTTTTCCGTGCCAAAAGCGGAAATTTCTTTCGGAACGACGACGTCGCGTTCGCTGTCGTATTCGACGGGCTCCTTCCCTTCCTCGTTTTGTCGCAAAATCATACGATCGATCCAATGGCGCGCGGCGACTTTTCCGTCGCTTTGCGCGTCGAGCAACTCCCAACGGCGCAACGTCGAAGAGGACGTCTCGACAAAACTCTCCTTACCGCCGTAAGAAGTCCGCTTACGCACCAAATGCGAGACGTTCCACGAAAGAGAACTATTCGGCTCAAAACGATAAGCAAGGCGATACTTAGGTCCTTGCGACTCCCCTTCGTTCGAAGAAAGCGTCGGCGCTATCAACGTGCGATCATCCGAATATTTGCGCTTGACGTCGTCGTCGACGAGCGTCATATCGAAACTTTCCTTCTCGTCGTCCGCCTGTTCGGCCGACTCTTCTTCGCCGTCGGAAAAAACGTTTGAAAATCGAGACGTCGCCGACCCGAGCGCCGCCGCGACTTCGGGCGAAGCGGTCGCGTTTGACTCCGTCGCGTTTGACTCCGTCGCGTTTAGCTCCGTCGCGTTTAGCTCCGAGCGCTCGGACGACTCTGATTTCGTCGCGTCCGTCGTCGGCTCCGTTTGATCCGTCGCGACGTCGACGACTTGCGATTCCGCCGAAATTTCTTTCGACTCGTTTTTACAACCGCAAGAAAGCAAAAGCGCGAGGCACGCGAACAAAGCTAAAGCGCCGTTGGCGAAATTTCGAATCATTTTTCGTTCCTAATCGTTTCCCGTTCTACGAAGACAAACCGATTCGCTCGGTCAAAACGGAGTCGAATCGGAACGCCGACGGACGTTCGCGCGCAGTTTAACAAAAAAAGAAACGCAAGTCTACCCCGATATTTGAGCAAACGCGGCGGACGTTCGTCGGCGCAAAGACGCGACTTTTTTAAACGGTCGCTAGACGTTAAAAAGAAAAACGTTATAATGAAGCGACAATTTTTGTAGAAAGCGGACGCCTTGGCGTCGATTCGAACGCAAGCCCTCGCAAACGACGCGCGGTCGACGCGTCGACGATCTTTCGACAAAAAGAACGACGCGACCTTTTCGCGAGGAAGGTCGCGATTTTCACTAGTTTTTTAGACACGCAAAAAGAGAAGCATATGGCTTACGAGCGCTTTACGGATCGAGCGCGCAGAGTGATGCAGTTTGCGCACCAAGAAGCGTTGCGTTTCAATCACGAATATATTGGAACGGAACACATTCTCCTCGGTCTCATTAAAGAAGGAAACGGCGTCGCCGCAACAGTCCTCAAGAAATCCGGGGTCGATTTGCGCAAGGCGCGTATGGAAGTCGAAAATCTCGTCAGTAGCGGACCGGACGTCGTCACAATGGGACGTCTGCCTCAAACTCCGCGCGCCAAAAAGGCCATCGAACACGCAATGGAAGAGGCGCGTCTGCTAGATCATCAATACGTCGGTCCGGAACACCTCTTGTTAGGGATAATTCAGGTTCACGATTGCGTCGGCATTCAGGTTCTAATGAATCTTGGCGTCAAGACGGAAGACCTCCGCGAAGACGTCCTTACGACGCTCGGACAAGACGAAGACGGCGGCGACGGCGGATTCAACGATTCTTCCGACGACGACAAGCGTTCGAACGGGTACGGAGGAAGCGGAGGCAATAGCGCCAATTCCAATTCCGAACGCAATCAAACTTACGAGAGCCGCGCAAAATCGGGTAAGTCGAAAACGCCCGCGCTCGATAGTTTCGGACGCGATTTGACGGAACTGGCGCGCCAAAACGCGCTTGACCCCGTCATTGGACGCGAGGCGGAAATCGAACGGACGATGCAGATTCTTTGTCGAAAAACAAAGAACAATCCCGCGCTGTTAGGCGAGGCCGGAGTCGGAAAGACGGCGATAGTCGAGGGATTCGCGCAACGCATCGTCAACGGCGAAGTGCCGGAAATTCTGATGAATAAACGCGTCGTCGCGCTTGACTTGGCGATGATGGTCGCCGGCACGAAATACCGCGGTCAATTCGAAGAGCGCATTAAAGCGCTGATGAACGAAGTCAAACGCACGAAGAACATCGTTCTATTTATCGACGAGCTTCACACGTTGGTCGGCGCCGGCGGCGCCGAAGGCGCTATGGACGCCGCGAACGTCTTGAAGCCGGCTTTGGCGCGCGGCGAAATGCAGTGTGTCGGCGCCACGACCTTCGACGAATACCGCAAGTATATAGAAAAAGACAACGCGCTGGAACGACGGTTCCAAATCGTCGCCGTCAATCCGACTTCGCCAGAAGAAACGAGAGAGATTCTTAAAGGTCTGCGCGAAAGGTACGAAAAGCATCATCACGTCAAAATTACCGACGACGCGATCGACTCGGCGGTCGATTTGTCCGAACGCTATATTACGGGGCGTTGTCTGCCCGACAAAGCGATCGACGTTATCGACGAAGCCGGCTCGCGAATTCGCCTCAAGACGATGACGCGTCCGCCCGACTTAAATCAGCTCGACCGCGAAATGGAAGAAGTCCAGCGTAAGAAGGAAGACGCCGTAAAGCGCCAAGACTTCGAACAGGCGGGCTATTTGCGCGACAAAGCCGACAAAATCCAAGCGAAAAAAGTCGAGTTGCAAAAGGGTTGGCGCGAACAGCAACGCCAAGCGCGCGGCGTCGTCGATTCGACGGTCGTTTCGGAAGTCGTCTCGAAGATCACCGGCGTGCCCCTTACAAGGCTGACGACTGAAGATTCGAAACGTCTCTTGAGTATGGAAGACGAATTGCACAAGCGAGTCGTCAGCCAGCACGAGGCGATTCAAGCGATTTCTAAAGCGATTCGACGCAGTAGAAGCGGTATTCAAGACCCCAAACGCCCGATCGGCTCCTTTATTTTCGCCGGTCCAACCGGGGTCGGAAAGACGTTGCTCGCCAAAGCGCTCGCTGAGTTTATGTTTGGCAACGAAGAAGCGCTCGTTCAAGTCGATATGAGCGAGTATATGGAAAAGCACACGGTCTCGCGGCTCGTCGGATCGCCGCCGGGCTACGTCGGCTACGATGAGGG
>JAZRWW010000160.1:0-3259 GCA_045599865.1 Thermoguttaceae bacterium | reverse complement strand
TTATCGGCGAACTTCGATTTCAGTCTGTTGACGACGCGCGTTTTCGTATCTTGCCAAAACGAAGAGCAAGTCGCCGACGCGATTGATCCACGCGACGACTCTCGGCGAGAAATTCGGGTCGAATCTTAACAGCGCGGTCGCGCGTCGCTCGGCGCGTCGGCAAACGGTTCGCGCAAAATGCAGTAGCGCCGCCGATTTGGCTCCGCCGGGCATAATAAACGCGCGCGTCGGCTCGACTTTCAGGCATTGCGCGTCGATAAGCGATTCCAACTCGCGAATATTCGATTCGTCGACGCGTTTAACTTCGAATTTTTCCGGCGTCAAAGTCGCCGCTTCCGCGCCGACTTCAAATAATCGACGTTGCAAACGCTCCAGAATCTGATCCGACTCCGCGTCGACGCCTTCCGCGCGCGCCAATCCGACGACCGCGTTAAGTTCGTCTAGCGTTCCCAAAAGGGTCACGCGATAATGATCCTTGCCGACGCGCGGTCCGAAGAGAAGGGAAGTCTCGCCAAGGTCGCCTCGCCGACTATACAAACGCGTTCTTTTAATTTCCGTCTTTTCCATCGTCGTTTCGTTCTATTCTAATCCGAAAACGCCTCGTCTTCAGGTTCGTTCAAAGGCGCCGCTTTTTTTTCGCCGCTTTTCTTTTCGTTCCGTTTGCTCGCCCAACGTCTTATTTCTCGTTGAATCGGCTGACTTTGTCTTATCAGCCAGCAGTTTGTTTCCAAATCGAGCCACAACGCGGCGTCGGACGTTTCCCACGCTTTAGCGCCGATCGCTCCTTTCATTTCGTTGGAAATCGCCTTCGCTTCTTCAAGCGTTTTGCGTTCGTCCGATTCCGAATAGAGACAAATTTCAAACGTTTGATAATTTGACGCCTTTTCTTTCGTCGTGATAAGAACGAGGTTTTCGCCAAGGATGACGTAGGAAAAATTCAGCGGATCCAGCAAGTCGAACAGGACGCGTTCAAGCGGCTCCGCGTCGAAATTTGCGGCGATCGTCGCGTCGCGACCATACCCGGATTCGTTTAGCGCCGCGTCGTCCCAAAGTACGAGGAATTTTTGCGAATGTTCCAAAATCTCGAGCGCTTGTTGCAAAGGAACCGATTTGAGGAGATTCAACGTCGTCTTTCGCGCGAGTTTTTCCCAGCCTAACGTTTCGGGAATCAACGTTTCCGCGATCGACGCGTTTTGAGACTCCAGCCCGCGTAGCGCGCGCAAACGTTCCAAAAGCGTCGCGACGCAACGTCGATTTTGCGCGTCTTGAAAAACGACGAGCGCGCCGTCGTCAAAAGAGACGCGACCGGCGCCGCCCCGCGATTCCCAAGTTTCGGGCGCGACTAACGTTTCAATGAGACGAAGCGCCGTTTCTTCCGACGTCGACGAGCTTGCGTTTTCATTGTCCGCGCCGATTTCGACGAACGCGTCAAGTTTGACTCCAAGTAGATCGGAGACGTCGAAACGCTCCTCGATTAGCGTTTCGTCTCCTCTTTCAGCAGGCGCGACGACGACTTTTCCTTCCTCTTTGACGACGCTCCACTTGAGTTTTTGGGCGACGGCGTCGAGCGCTCCCCCGACGTCGACGTTTTCAAGCGTCAAATCGAGCGTCGCGTTGAAGGACGAGCGCATCGATTCGAAACAAGCAAGGTCGAGTTCAAAGGGAACGCCGGAATATTCGGAAAGCAAACGGAGCGTCGCGGCGGGCGATTTGGGGAAAGTTATCGCGCGAATCGGCAATTTAAGGCGTTCTTCCACGTCGATTTTTTTCGGTTCGCGCGCGAGGGTCGGCAACGCGTTTTGCAGATCGACCTCGGTCGTCGACGCGACGGCGCCAAGGTCTTCCTCTTGTTCGTCGCTTTCTTCGCTAGACGCTTGATTTGCTTTTTCAAATTCCTCTTCGTCAAATTCGGTCGGAAGCGCTTCGTCCGATTCGAGTTCGTCTTCTTGCGCCGTTTCTTGGTTTGTTTCGTCGAAATTTTCCGTTTCGGACGGCTCCGCGTTTTCCGCGTCGTCGGAAGTTTGTTCGTCGACGCTCGACGCCCGTTCCGAATTGATTTCGTTCTCTATGGCGTCGGTCTGTTCCGTTTCTTCGCGCGCGGTTTGCGTCTCTACGTCGCTCGAATCCGTAGCAAGCGGCGATTCGACCGACGATTCGTTAGGCGTTTCTTCCGTAATATCGACCGTTGCTATTTCTGGGGCGTCTGACTCGCCAAAGACGTCGTTTGCGTCCGTTGCGACGTCGTTCGGATTGACAAGATTAGCGACGTCGGTTTCTTCTTCGGCAAGTTCGCCGGGCGCTTCGGGCTCCTCTTGAGTAAGAACGACGGCGTTTTCCGGCGGGACTTCTTGCGGTTCTTCGACTTCGACGTCGTACGAAAGGAACGGACGAATCAGTAGGAAGCACAACAAAGCGCAAATCGTCCCGCTCAACATTAGGATAATTCGCGCGCGCCAAGCGCTTTTTGATCGTTCCGTAGAAGAAGTCGAGGATTCCGGCGCGTCGTTTTGTTCTTCTATTTGCGTCGAGCGAATCATCGGAGGGGCGACGACGGGCGGCGCTTCGATTTGCGGAGGAGCGGACGGCGCGTCGACTAACGCGTCTTTTTCGGGCGTTTTCTCAATTATCGGGGGAGCGGATTCGCCGAAGGCGCGAGGCGATTCGACTTCTTCCTTACGCGACGACGGCTTTTCCGTTTCGCCGGGCGATTCCGACGCGTTTGAATCGCTCGGCGCGCCGATCATTATCATACCGCCGCATTTGGGGCACGCGACGATCTGCCCGACAAGCTCGGGATCGGTTACTTCGAAGGTCGTCTCGCAGGAAGGACACGTAATTTGAAAAAGCGTTTCGTTCATTTTTCGTAATATTTCAGCCGTTTGAAGCGAGACGCGCTAGTACGTCTCGCTTTAGAATCGAACGCCTTTGAGACGTAGTCAAGGGATCGCTTCGAATTCCACTAAAGACGGCTGTTTGTCGCGTAGAATAAAAGTTCGAAGAAAATTTTACCGCGTTTCCAACGGTTACGATTTTGGACAAACGTTACGCCGTCTGTTTCTTGACGACGCGCCTACGCTTGGATTCGGTTGGAATCAAATTTTCGACAAAATTCTCGACTTCAAGCAAGGAAGGCGCGGTTAAGGCAAATTGACCAGCCTTGTTCAAAAGTTTGAGATCGTTCAGCTTAGTCAACAACCTGCTCAAACGTTTGGAAGTTTCCTGAAAACGCAACGAAGCGACCGTCTTGATCGTTTTGATT
>JAZRWW010000159.1:0-18144 GCA_045599865.1 Thermoguttaceae bacterium | reverse complement strand
CCGTCCTTGGAACGGACTTGGGGTACGACGACGCCGTCAATATTTTTGCGCGCCTTCCTTCGAAGCGCGGCGAAGAACCGATCGGCGTTAAAGACCCGGAACTGTTGAATTGGCTTAAATTTCTTGCGTTTTACCCGAATTTGACCGAGGAGGAGCTTGCGAGGATTCAAGAGTCGACTTCGGGCATAATTGAAACTTTGTCAGGGGGGGAAAATGTTTCCAAGAACGAAAGAAGAAAACGAGTTCTGGCTCGCACGCGAAAGGTATTGGCACGATCGGGCGTCCGTTCTAGAAGATTACGAGGAATACGAGAAACAGATTAACTCCTTGACGACGGAAGTTTCCTCTTTGACTGCGGCGAATTCCTCCTTGACGGCGGCGAATTCTTCCTTAACGACGGAAGTTTCATCCTTGACGGCGGAAATCTCCTCGCGGTTGAATTCGGAACGCAAATTGATCGCCAAGATGTTGCAAATTCGTTTTGGCGCGCCCGTTGCGAATTTGACCGCGCGTCTGAACAAGATCGAATCTTCGGAAACGTTAGATAGACTTTCCGATTTGAGCGCCGTATGCGAGGATTACGACGTTTTCCTTACGGAATTGGCAAATTGCGTCGACTAGCGACTATCGTTCCTTATGGTCGAGTCGGGCTTTTATTTGATTGGCGCTACTTGAACGTCGGCTTTCCGTGAACGTTTGTTTCGTAACGGACGCGTTTTCGACGGCGCCTCCGCTTATCGCGCGCGCTTTATGTGCAATTCCCACGCGAACCCCGTAGAATATCACGTGAACGCTTACGAATTTTCAATATGAACAATCCGTTTATTTCTACCGTCAAATCGCAATTTGCCGATTCTTATAATTTCCAACAGACGCTGGACAGGGTTTCAGCCGGCGAATCGGTCGTTTGGGACGGCTGTTACGGAAGTTCCTACGCGTTGCTTGGCGCGACGCTTGCAGAACGCGCGAAAAAAACGCTCTTAGTTCTCGTCGCGAAAGTCGCGCAAGTCGAACGCGTCGCCAATGATTTCGCGCTCTTTACCGACGCGACTGTTCTGAAATTTCCGCTTTTGTCGTCTCCGTCTCAAATCGACGCCGACGAAATTTTCGTTTCCGAAGACGTCGAGTTTGGCGCAAGACTTCAAGTTCTCAAAGCGCTCGACAAACTCGCGAACGACGTCAAAACGCCGGTCGAATCCAAACCGCTGATCGTCGTCGCCTCCTTGGAAGCGATTCTTCAGCCCGTCCCTTCTAAAAAACAAACGCTCGAATCGTCCGTCGAATTGCGCGTAGGAGAAGAATTTAACCGCGACGAATTAATTCGCTGGCTCTCCGATAAGCGTTTTCATTCGACCCCCGCCGTCGAATTGCCCGGCGAATATTCCGTTCGCGGACATATCGTCGACGTTTACGCCGTCGATTGGAAAAATCCCGTTCGAATCGAATTTTTCGGCGACGAAGTCGAATCGATACGCGTCTTTGACGTTACGGATCAGCGTTCCGTCGAAGACAAAACGTCGCTCGAAATTACTAAGTTGCAGTCGCGCGGCGTTGCTGAAGGTCGTTTTATTGATCGTCTGCCCAACAATCTCGCCGTGTTGATGATCGAGACGACCGAACTCATTGGCGAAACGACTCGAATCGTCGAGAATAAAACGAGAATGAACGGAGCTAACGAAAAAAGCGCAAGCGTTGCGGAAACGGTTAACGCGCTGTATCGTTATCCGACCGTTCATTCGACGATGATCGCGTCGGGCACGGAATTTGCCTCGCTTGCAATTCGCGCGGATTTTCATTCCGTCGAAAAATTGCAAGGCGGTTTGCCCGACGTCGAAAGCGCGTTAAACGCCCTTGAAGAAGACGAATACATCGGAATCGTCTGTTCGTCGGATATTGATGCTCGTCGACTCGACCAGACGTTCGTCGCGCTAAAACCCTCGCGTGAAAAACGCCTGTTCTTTTCGGTCGGCGTCCTAAACGAGGGCTTCTCGTGGCGCGACAAAACGTGTTTCCTGTTGATCGGTTCCGACCAGCTCTTCAATCGCTCGATTTCGCGTCGAACGTCGTCGCCAAATCCCAAAAAACTTAGAAAGGTCGTCGATTCCTTTATGGAGCTGACGCCGGGCGATCTCGTTATTCACGTTGATCGCGGGCTGGCTCGTTATCTCGGCGTCGAAACGATTCAAAAGGCGAATCAACTTGAAGACCACCTGAAATTAGAATTTGCCGACTCCGCATATTTGTACGTTCCCGCTTCCAAAATTGGAAAGATTCAACGTTACGTCGGCGCAGGAGGACGAACGCCGCAGTTGGCAAAACTCAACGGAACCGTTTGGAACAAACAGAAAAAAGAGGCGCAAAAAGCTATTTGGGAACTTGCCGCCGAAATGCTCGACGTTCAAGCGGAACGAGAAACGCAGGAAGGAATCGCCTTCCCGCCCGATGGACAATGGCAAGGCGAATTCGAAGCGCTCTTTCCGTATCGTGAAACAGACGACCAGATTCTTGCGATTCAAGCGATCAAAAAAGATATGGAGAAGCCGCGACCTATGGACAGGCTTCTTTGCGGCGACGTCGGATTCGGAAAAACGGAAGTCGCGTTGCGCGCCGCGTTCAAAGCGGTCGAGGCCGGTTATCAAGCGGCGGTTCTTGTGCCGACAGTCGTTCTGGCCGAACAGCATTACCGCACGTTTCGCGATCGAACGTCGACGTTTCCCGTAACCGTCGCGTTGTTGTCCCGATATTCCTCTAACAAAGAGCAAAAAGAAACGCTCAAGAAGCTGAAAGAGGGAAAAGTCGACATAGTCGTCGGTACGCATCGCGTCGTTCAAAAGGACGTCGCCTTTAAAAATTTGGGCTTGGTCGTAATCGACGAAGAGCAAAAATTCGGCGTTAAAGTCAAGGAAAGTCTGAAAAAATATCGCAGTATGGTCGACGTCTTAACAATGACCGCGACTCCCATTCCGCGTACTTTGCATTTTTCGCTTATCGGACTCCGCGATATTTCCAATTTGCAAATTCCGCCCGCCGACAGATTGCCCGTCGAAACAAAAATCCTGCGTTTCAATCAGGAAGTCGTGCGAAACGCGATTTTACGCGAGTTAAATCGAGGAGGACAAGTTTATTATTTGCACAATCGCGTTAAAGATATTGACGACGAAGCGGAGAAACTCAAAAAGCTCGTGCCCGAGGCGCGAGTGCGCGTTGGACACGCGCAAATGCCGACCGAAGAACTTGAAGAGATTATGCGCGACTTCGTTTTAGGTCGATTCGACGTTCTCGTCTGTACCACGATCGTCGAAAGCGGACTAGACATTCCCAACGCAAATACGATCTTCATCGACAAAGCCGACTGTTTTGGTCTGGCGGAGTTGCATCAACTACGCGGACGCGTCGGGCGCGAGAAAAAACAAGCGTATTGTTATTTGTTGCTCGACGCGCTTCAAACGTTGTCGTCCGACGCATCCAAACGCTTGCGCGCGCTCGAAGAATACGACAAATTAGGCTCCGGTTTTCAAATTGCGCTAAAAGACCTCGAAATACGCGGGGCGGGCAACATTCTTGGAACGCAACAAAGCGGGCATATCGCGCTTATCGGTTACGAAATGTATTGTTATTTCCTCGACGCCGCCGTTCGCGCGTTGAAGAAACAACCGCAAAAAATACGCGTCGAAGTCGAGGTCGACTTGCCGGGCACGGTTCTTTTGTCAGACGAATACGTGCCCGACTCGCGCGCTAAAATCGATTTTTATCGGCGATTTGACCGCGTTTCGAATATTAAAGAGGCGGTCGAACTGCGAAACGAACTCGTCGATCGTTTCGGCAAGCCGCCTATCGAAGCGGAACGGCTGTTCACGCTCGCACAAATTCGACTTGCAGCCTTCAATTATCGCGTTAAATCGATTCAGTTTGCGCAGATTAAGTCGTCTTTGTATTTTGACAAGATGTTGGTAATCACTTTCCGCGCGCCCGATTTGATGTATCAACTCCGTTCCAAATTGAAGGAACGCGGCGTTACGATGAATTTTGTCGATACGAAACTGGGAGCGCTGAAAGGATACGTCGAACTGCCTCGCGATCTGTTCGATCCCGACGGCAAGCCGTTCGTCGACAATCTAATGAAATACGCGCTAGACGTTTTAAGCGTCGGAAAGGGCGTCGAGGAAAACTGCGGGTATTACTCCGCTCAAACAACGGACGACGCGACGAGTCAAAACGCGACGCAGGGTTCAAACAAACCAAAATCGAACGCCCTGCAGGAAGCGCTCAAACGAATTAAAAGCGACAAGATTAAAAACGCTAAAAGTTAAAAGCGTTAAAAACGTTAATTTTATTCTTTCTTCTGACGTTATAAGGAGTCGTTATGAAACAAGAAACGTTAAACAGTATGAAGGAACGCCGAAGCGTTCGCGCGTACAAGTCTGAACAAATCAAAGACGAAGAATTAAACGCCGTCTTAGAATCGGGCGTCTACGCGGCTTCAGGGCACGGTTGGCAATCTGCGAAGTTGGTCGTCGTCCAAGATAAAGAAACGCGCGACTTGCTCTCCCAACTGAACGCGGAAGTTCTTGGCGTCAATTCCGATCCGTTTTACGGCGCTCCGACGATCGTCGTCGTCTTTGCCGACAAAACGCGGACGACTTACGTTGAAGACGGCGCCTTGGCGATCGGTAATTTAATGCTTGGCGCCTACGCCGTAGGGCTCGGTTCCTGCTGGATTCATCGCGCGAAAGAGGTTTTTTCCGGCGCCAAAGGCAAGGAATTGATGAAAAAATGGGGCGTTTCGGAAAATTACGTCGGCATTGGACATTGCGCGCTTGGATACGCCGCGAATCCTTTGCCCGCCCCGGCGCCGCGTAAGCCGGAAAATATCGTCCGCGTTTGACAAAAGCGCCGATCGTCCGCAAAAAGCCGTCGAATGAAATTCGAAGGTCGAGTTGCGAGCGACGCCGTAACGTTTGCGCGTTCGGTTAAAAAAAAGCCCGACTTTGCAATTCGCAAGGTCGGGCTTTTTTTTCAAATACAAATAATCGATTCAAGACGCTTATTCTTCGCTCGTCGGTTATTCTTCGCTCGTCAGCTCGATTTTAAGGTCTTTCGCCGCGCCGGAAATCTTCAGCGTCAAGCCGGAAGTCTTAGGATTGCCGTAACGTTTCGGCAAATCGTTGACTTGTTGCGGAAGCTCGCGACCGGGAAAGAGTTTCTCGGGCTTCTTACCGCCGGACTCGTTGATAATTTTGATTTCTTCTTCCGTAAAGGGGTTTTCCGTATGAGACTTAGTGACGGTTACTTGGTATTCTCCGTCGGCGACTCCGTCTCCGCCCTTGAGCGTTTGGAAGACGAAAACGCCCTTCTCGTCGGAATTCGCGCCCGCGCTACGCGCGCCGCTTTGCGTCGGACAAAGCGTAATTTGCGCGCCCGACAAAGGCTGACCGTCAAGCGTAATAACGCCCTGCGCCTTGTTTAAATCGTCGAGTCCTTTAGAACCGCAACCGAGCGCGGCTAAAGAAACGCAACACGCCAACAAAAGAACGGCGATTTGTTTCATTTCGTTATCCTCGTTAGTCGACGAAAACAAAACGCAAACGCCGACTTATATGTCAATATTGAGAAAAGAAACGGCGCGCCAAGGAAAAGGAACGCCGCGTCAAATATTACGAACTTAACGGCTCGCGAACTAATTTCACATTGAAACGGTTTCTTCGCCGTCGCGAGAGCCCATCGCGCCCCAAACGCCGAAGTTCGATTTGCCGGATCGTTTGCAAAGCCCGTAACTCAACGTGCCGCAGTCGACCGTGTCGCTGACGAAACGAACGGAACCGTCGACCATGCCGACGTTGCAACCGCCGGAATGGAAGGACTGAGCCGACGTCAACATTGAGGTATAATGGTCGTCGGCTACGTGGCAACTGGGCGAATTCGGAGGAAGAATCGTGCAGAAAGCGCTAAAGAGAGGTTGACCGTCGTCCCATCGCTTGCCGCGACCGTCGCCGTTGACCGTAACGCCCGCGATAAATTCGTTGGCTTCTTTACGAAGGTTGATACAAGCCTGCGGATTGAAGCCTTCCAACTCGCAAGTATTATGACCGGTTCCGGCGCCAAAAACGTCGCTTCTGTTCGTCGCGACGTTGCCGCGAACGCCGTTCGTACCGGATTTCTTAACGATCGATTCGCTAAAAATGATCGTGTTGGACGTGCCGTCGATAATCGAGGAAAGGTCGGTCCAAGTCTTCGGCTGAAGCGCGCCGCGAGAATAGTCGGTGCGACCGGAACCCCCGTTGACCCAGCCCCATTCTTCCGCCTTAACGCAGTAATCGCCGTAACTGCAAACGTAGCTAGCGGCCGCGTAACCGTCTTGTAATTGCTTGGCGCCGCCGTCGGACGGACACATATAAGTCGTCGTTTGCTTGCCTCGGAAATCCGCGCCGGCGTCCCAAGCGGACGTGCCGGCTTGATAATACGTCATACCAAGCTGATAAGCGGCGGATTCTTCCATATTCGGGAGAATAAAGAAACGCCAGCTGTAGCCAAGAGTCGTGCCCGTGCCGGGAACCGCGCCCCAACAATCTTGTCCTAAGGGCAACGTGTCTTTGTTCGCGTCGACGTAATTCATCGTCGCCAAACACAGTTGTTTAATGTTGTTCGTGCATTGCATACGGCGCGCAGCCTCGCGCGCAGCCTGAACGGCCGGAAGAAGAAGACCGATCAAGATACCGATGATCGCGATGACGACAAGCAATTCGACAAGCGTAAAACCGCGTCGAGAACCTACCTTTGACATAACAAGCTCCGCAAGAAATTAACGAAACGATCTAGTCCGCTTGACCGCAAAGCCAAACGAACAGACCGCAAAATGCTCCCTCAAACAATTCGTAAGGGCATAAAAACGCTAAGTCGAGAAGAAACGGTCGTCTCTCTCAACGTCGCTAAAACCAAACGAACGTATTTATACCAAGATCGCTAATTCTGTAAAGGAGCGCTTGTTATATCGGATAGAAATTTTATTTTGACGCGCGGCGTTTTTCTCTTTTTTCACGCAAGGTTCAAGGCTAAACGACGCGTGAAAAAGAGGAAAACGCTAAAAAAGATTCCTATTTAAATTCTGTTGGAAAGATTATTTTTTCATAAATTTTTTTAAGGAATTTCCAAAAAACGATCCTAAAAAAGTTATTCTTCGCTAGTCAGCTCGATTTTGAGATCTTTCGCCGCGCCGGAAATCTTAAGAGTCAAGCCTGAAGTATTCGGGTTGGCGTAACGTTGGGGCAAGTCGTTGACGAGCTTAGGCGGCTCCCTATCGGGGAAGAGATTTTCGGGTCTTTTACCGCCGGACTCGTTAATAACCTTAACTTCCTCGTCCGTGTACGGATTTTCCGTATGAGACTTCGTGACGGTTACTTGGTATTCCCCGTCGGCGACTCCGTCTCCGCCCTTGAGCGTTTGGAAGACGAAAACGCCCTTCACGTCGGAATTCGCGCCCGCGCTACGCGCGCCGCTTTGCGTCGGACAAAGCGTAATTTGCGCGCCCGACAAAGGCCGACCGTCAAGCGTAATAACGCCCTTCGCTTTGTTTAAATCGTCAAGTCCCTTAGAACCGCAGCCAAACGCGGCGAAAGAGACGCAACACGCCAATAAAAGGACGGCGATTGGTTTCATTTATTGTTTCCTCGTTACGACGGCAAACGCGAAACGCGAACGCCGACTAGAAGTAAAAATTAAAACAAGCCAAGACAAGCCCCGACGTTGCAAAGCGCCCCGTCAAAAACGTCTAAAAACGTCGTTCGTTTCAAGTAGACGTTACAAAACAGCGCGGCGCGCGCAACTTCGGCGCTTCGATTAAGCGAAGCGCCAAACTCGACGCCAATATCACATCGAAGAAGTCGTTTCGCCGCCGTCGCGCGACCCCATCGCGCCCCATACGCCGTAGTTCGATTTCCCGGAACGTTTGCAAGGTTTGAAACTCAAGGTGCCGCAGTCGATCGTGTCGCTGACGAAACGAACGGAACCGTCGACCATGCCGACGTTGCAACCGCCGGAGTGATAAGACTGCGCCGAAGTAAGCATCGCGGTATAGTGGTCGTCGCCGACGTGGCAATTCGGCGAGTTAGGAGGAAGAATCGTGCAAAACGCGCCGAAAATCGGTTGGCAATCGTCCCAACGCTTGCCGCGCCCGTCGCCGTTGACCGTGACGCCCGCGATAAATTCGTCCGCTTCTTTACGAAGATTGATACAAGCCTGCGGATTGAAGCCCTCCAACTCGCAAGTGTTATGCCCGGTTCCGGAGCCAAAAACGTCGCTTCTGTTCGTCGCGACGTTGCCGCGAACGCCGTTCGTTCCAGATTTCTTGACGATCGCTTCGCTATAAATAATCGTGTTGGACGTGCCGTCCGTGATAGAAGCAAGATCGGTCCACGTTTTCGGCTGAAGCGCGCCGCGAGAATAGTCGGTGCGTCCGGAACTACCGTTGACCCAGCCCCAGTCTTCCGCCTTAACGCAGTAATCGCCGTAACTGCAAACGTAATTTGCCGACGCGTATCCGTCGTTTATCTGTTTGGAACCGCCGTCGGAAGGACATTTGTAAGTAGTGATTTGTTTGCCTCGCAGGTCTTCTCCGGCGCCCCAAGCGGACGTGCCCGCCTGATAATACTTCATAAACAACGTATAAGTCGCCGACTCTTCCATATTGGGAAGAATGAACGTTCGCCAGCCGTAGCCAAGAGTCGAACCCGTGCCGGGAACCGCGCCAAAACAATCCTGTCCTAAAGGCAAAGTGTCTTTGTTCGCGTCGACGTAATTCATCGTCGCCAAGCACAGTTGTTTAATGTTGTTCGTACATTGCATACGACGCGCAGCCTCGCGCGCCGCCTGAACTGCGGGAAGAAGAAGACCGATCAAAATACCGATGATCGCGATAACGACAAGCAATTCGACAAGCGTAAAACCGCGTCGAGAACCTAATTTTGACATAACAAGCTCCGCAAGAAAAACAAGATTCCGACCGTCCGACCCTATGTAAAAAGAAGACCGACGAATCGAAACAAACGCAAAAGGCGCAAAAGTTAAACAAAAACCACAGGCGCAACTATCGTCGCTACAAAAAGACTCAACTCACTGGCGCAACGCAAACGTCGGCGTAAATTAAATCACAGGCGTAAATTAAATCACAGGCGCGAAACAACGCCGAAGGCTCGACCAATCTCCGAAAAAAAATCTTCAACTAGACCGACCGACCGTCGACGTTCGTATTATATCAGAATTGTTTTATTGTAAAGGGGGGAACGTAGCGCCCGAACAAATTATTGATTTATTTTTTGTCTGCGAAAGACTCGCGCGACAAAAAAAACGACCGTCCCCCTGAGAGGACGGTCGCAAGTTTAATTTTGAAAAGAACGAGAAAAACTTCTCTTAGACTCAATAAGTCGGCGCGACTTTCTTTTGAGCGGTTTTTGTCGGATTAGTTCCGTAAGCTCGAGTCGCGGACGAATTGGCGTTTCTATTTTGCGCGGTCGTCGCGTTCGCGGTAGTTTTTGCAACGTTTGGAGCCGTTCGATTCGTAGCGACGGCGACGTTTGGCGCGGCTTGAACGGGCGCTTTTTGAGCGTATCTCTCGCTGACGGCGGCGTTTTGCGGCGTTTTGGGAGTCGACGAGACGGCTCGATTTTGCGCGACCGACGCTTGATTCCGCGCTTGAGTTTTCGCTTGAGTTTGCGCGCCTTGCGCTTTCTGTTGCGACTTCGCCCAAACGAGATACTCCTCTTCCGTCATCGCGCGACCGTTCGCGTTTGCAAATTGTTTGACGCTTTCCAAGTCGTTTTCAGCCGCTTCAAGGGAGCGTTCGACCGCGTGTTCAACGATTTGTTTCTTCGCTTTTTCCATTTCCTCCTTGGCAAGCGCTATCTTCTTGACGTTCTCCTCGCCGGATCGTTGCGGAACGACGATAATCACGGGTCGCAAGTCGCACGCGATTTGCAACTTTTTCTTTTTCGGCGCAAACGAAGACGAACTGGGATCGGGTATCTCCACGACGATCGTATAAGCGCGGTATTTGCCAAGCCCTTCGCCGTCTTCGACCAATTCCCCGCCGTATTTCTTCATAATTTGCGCGACTTGAGGATTTAATTCCGTATGTCCGTCGGGTTGAAGCGTTCCGTATTTGTCAAAACTTCCGATCGTAACGAAACTGCAGTCGCGATCATGAAATTCCCATGCCTCGACGCCCTGATTGCGCAACGCTTCGCAAAGCGCGGCGGCGCGAAGACCCGCGTATTGAAGACGCGTTTCCAAATCGCCGAACGCTTCCGAACTCTTTTTCATACTTGAATCGCCCGAAAAAGTCGCCACGCGAACCGTGTACGTTTTCGGATTGTTCAACAGGCTGTATTTGCCGTCCGAATTCAACTTCGCAAGGAACGGATCGACGACCCCCCTACTATTGAAGAAATCGGCGGGCAACAACGGATTCGGAACCGGCGAAGCTCCGCCAAGAGGCCCGTATCCGGCGTATTTCGAATCGTTTTTCGCTAATTCCTTGAAATTATTCGCCGCAGTCTGACCTTGTTCGTCGTTTTTGAGAGATCGCGGCTGACTCTTGCGGATTTTTTCAAGCGTTTTTTGCAACTCAAGGTCTTCCGCCGTCGGGTAGCCGCCGATCAAGACGGCGTATTCGACGGGACGAACCGTTTGATAACGGAATTTCTTCCCCATTTTCGCGGAAACGGCGTCTTCTTCCATCTTGTCGGGATCGTATTTGAAGACGAACGCGGGCAACTTATAAGACGCGCGCAATTCGTAAACCAGGCGTTTCGCGTCCAAAGCCGCGTTATCCCCGGAAAACTTCTTCGCCATTACGAACCAGTTGCCGTCCGATTCCTTCAAAAGATAATCCTTCTTCGGATCCGCCTCGATTTTCGCGCTTTTACCCATTTGAAAGAGAGGGGGCGCGGCAAGACAACTGTACCGATAAACGCCTACTATCGCAAAAAGCGACAAAATTACCAGACAATAACCCAAGCGTCTCATATTCTCGTCCCAATAGTCAAAATCGACGTCCAAGCCTCGTCGGCGCGGCGTCCTTCAAACGATCCGTCGTTTTAGCGCGCTACGTCAAAACGCGCGCGACACGACCCAAAGAAAGTTGCGCGCAACCGACCCGACGCGCCTTGAACAACAAGTCAAGACGTGTAAAATAACGTGAAAGCGGTTCGCTAACCTCTACAGAGGCGCGCAAGTCTCAAGACCGACGACGGTCTAACGACGCCTAAATTATCGGATTTTACGATTAGGACGCTTTAGTTTAGTTTTAACGATAGAGACGTATTTTCGAAAAAGGTCAAATTGAATGGTCGCGCCGTTGTTTCCTCCGCTTCAAATTGGCAATCTGAAAATCGGCGTTCCTTTGTTGCAAGCGCCCCTTTCGGGTTATTCCGACGCGCCTATGCGTCGACTCGCTCGCAAATTCGGCGCGTCGTTCGCGCTTTGCGAGGTTTTTCTCGACCAATTTGTGCTGAACGTCTCCAAAAGGAACAAAGCAAGGTTCTATTTGGCGGTTAAAGATTCCGACAAACCGACGGGCGCGCAACTAATGGGAAGTTCGTCGGACGAATTTGTTCGCGCCGCGTTGCGTTTGTTAGAATACGGATTCGAACTAATCGACTTGAATTTCGCCTGTCCCGTGCGTAAAGTCGTAGGAAAAAATCGAGGCGGTTTTCTCGTCTCCGACCCGCAAAAGGCGATTAAAATCGCAAAAAACGTCCGCGACTCCTTGCCCGAAAACGTACCCGTTACCGTCAAACTGCGCAAAGGATTCGACGATTCGACCGAAAGTCGCGAAGATTTCTTCGAGTTGCTAGACGGTCTGCTAGACGTCGGCGTCAATGGAATTGCCGTGCACGGGCGAACGGTCTTGCAACGATACCAAGGAACCGCCGACTGGAATTTCTTGCGCGACGTCAAAGAATACGCCGCCGTCAAGCGAAATCGACCCGATTTTACCGTCGTTGGATGCGGCGATCTATTCTCGGCGGAAACGGTCGTGCGACGAATGCGCGAGTCGGGCGTCGACGGCGTCGCGCTCGCGCGAGGAATTATCGGGAACCCGTGGCTCTTCGCGCAAACGCGCGCCGCTATGGAAGGACGACCGATTCCGCCCCCGCCGACCCTTGAAGAACAAAGGGAAACGATCGCCGAACATTACGACGCGGCCGTCGAATTATACGGCGAAAAAAGAGCGACGACCGATATGAGAAAATTCGGAGTCGCCTATTCGAGGATTCATCCGCAAGGCGAAGAAGTAAGAAAAGCGTTTGCGCTGTGCAAATCGCGCGCGCAATGGTTCGAAGTTCTCGACAAATTTTATACGTCAAAATAATTTGATTTTAACGACGTTTTTCGCGAAAATTTCGAAAATATTTCGAGAATCAAAGAAAAAAACGTCAAGCCGTTGAAAAACGTCTATTTTTCTTTATAATAAGAAAATGGGCGGTTTGTTTGCCGCCGCGCGACGACGACGCGTTTGGCTCGATTTAACGTTTGTCAAGCGACGCGACAATTCGATTTTGAATAGACTTGAATTTAGAACAGCGGGGTTTCGTGTGTTTGTTTCGGCTTCGACGCGATGTTTTCCAAACGTCCCTATCAATCAGGCGATGCAAAAATTGGCGGATTTGGATTACAATTCGGCTGAAATTGCCGTCGGAAACGGAAAATTTGACCTCAGACCCGAATGGATACAGCAAGACCTACAGGCGGTCGGGCGGCTTTGTTTCGCCTCGCGGCATATTTCCCCAAGCGCCTTGTTTTTAGACCTTCCGTTCGACGAACCCCAATATTTCACAAAATTTCAGTTGTGCGTGCAACTTTGTCGAGCGTTGCGCGCCGTTACGCTCGTCGTAAAGTCCGCGCCCGTCGGTTCCCCGTACAACGAAGAATTTGAACGTCTGCGCAAATTGTCCCAAACGGGTCTAAGCGCCGGAGTCGTCGTCGCCGTCTTGACGGAACGCGACGCTATTTCGGGCTCGATCGATTCCCTCTCGAGCCTTTGTCGAGGCGTGCCCGAGTTGACCGTCGCGCTGGATCCGTCCCATTTTATTTACGGGTACAAAGCGCAGGTCGATTTCGACTCGATCCTTCCGCGCGTTTCACACGTGCGTCTGCGCGACACCACGCCGAAACAATTTCAAGTGCAAGTGGGGCAAGGGCGTCTTGAATATAACAAACTTGTGGTTCAATTAAACAAAGTCGGTTATAACAAAGGGTTGTGCGTCGATTTAGCGCCGACCCCCGACGTCGGAGTTGAAAGCGAACTTCGAAAAATGCGTCTGCTGGTTGAAAGCCTGTTATAGCCGAAACGAGCGCTTGCGTCGATTTTCAACGTTTGAACGTCGATTCGCGCCGCGCCAAAACTCCTAACGATCGACCTTTCCATAGTAAGACGGATCGGTCGTTTTTGCGCGTTTTCGGCTCTAACTTGGAGCGGTTCCGTATGTTGACTTGGTTGGTTAAAAATTTCCTTATCGTTCTTGCGAAATTCATTAGCGGGGCTTCGGTTTGCTGGATTGGTTGTCAGCCGGAAGAGTCCTGTCAGAGGGTTTATTTCGCAAATCATACGAGTCATTTGGACGGAATTGTCATTTGGGCGGCGTTGCCCGCCGAGATTCGCGCTAAAACGCGACTCGTCGCCGCGCAAGACTACTGGCTGGGCGGTCCAATTCGGCGTTTTATCGCGTTGAAAGTTTTGAACGTGATTCTCGTCGATCGTGAAAACGTCTCGAAGCGCAATAATCCGCTCTATCATATGCTCGAAGAAATGAGCGACAAATACTCTATTATCATCTTTCCCGAGGGCGGACGCTCGACAACCGGCGTCCTTGGCGAATTTAAAAGCGGGCTATTCTATCTTGTCAAAAAACGACCCGAGCTGGAATTGATTCCTATTTATCTCGACAATATGAACCGAATCCTACCCAAAGGCGTCTTGCTTCCTACCCCGATGCTTTCGCGCGTTTTAATCGGCGCGCCAATGTGGTACGAACGAGACGAAAATAAAGACGCCTTTTTAGAGCGCGCAAGAGAACGCGTGTTGAGTCTCAAAACATATCGAAACAAAGAAGAGAATCGCGACGAAGACGCCGCGCGGTTCTGATTTGCTTCTCAAACGAATTTTTTTCCGCCTATGACGAAAGAACAAGAAGAAAAAATTGACGCGAACGACGCCAAACAAGAAACGCGTCGAGGATTTTGCGCGCTCTTCAATTCGAGATCGACGAAATCTAAATCGGCAAAATCTAAATCAGCTTTGAAAATTGCGCTAACGATCGGAAAAATTACGATTTTCGCTCTGATCGTTCTTTGGATTTCGCGTCAGCTTCAAAAAAGCTGGGTCGAGGCGTCCCAATACGAATGGCGCCCTCAATATTCTTGGTTGGCGGCGTCGGGCGTCTTCTACCTGCTCGCCTTTTTCCCCTCGGCGATTTTCTGGTTTCTCTCCTTGCGTTGGTTCGGACAAAAACCCAAGCTAGGACGCTCGATCTCCGCGTTTTACTATAGTCAACTTGGAAAATACGTTCCGGGCAAGGCGCTCGTCGTCGTGATTCGCTCGGCGCTCGTCGCGTCGACCGACGTTCGCGCAAGCGTCGCCGCCGTCTGCGTCTTTTACGAAACGCTAACGATGATGGGAACGGGCGCGTTTATCGCCGCGTTGATCGTGCTTTGTCAATTCCGAACGCACTATCTTTTGTCCGTCGCGGCGTTGGCGACGGCGCTTTGCTCGATTATCCCGCTCTTCCCGCCCGTCTTGAGAAAAGCGTTGAAAATATTGCGCGTCGGCGCGAACGATCCGGCGGTTGAAGAAAGTTTGAAACGCCTGAAATTTCGCTCGTTAGGGCTTGGCGTCGTTCTAATGACGATTCTATGGCTCTTCTTTGGCTTGTCCCTTTGGGCGGCGATTCGGAGTCTTGGCTTGCCGTCGCCCCCGTCGCTCCTAGAAATTCCACGATACGTCGCGACGACCGCGCTCGCTATGACGCTAGGATTTGCCGTCCCGATCGCGCCCGGAGGGCTGGGAATTCGCGAAGCGGTTCTCTCCGTTCTCTTGACGCCTTATTTTTCGGAAATATTCGCGCGTCCTGAGAACTTGTCCTTTGCGATCGAGCCGGAAGCGCTTTCGGCGCTCGTTTCGATTATTCAACGCATCGTTTCGATTATCGCCGAAGTCGGAATCGTCGCGCTCTTGTGGATCGGCGGAGCGTCGCGAAAATTTATGGGGCGCCGCGAAAATTTGACGGGCGCCCGGCGCTCAAATCTTAAATCTTAGGAAAACGCCGTCGAATCGTCGCGTCGACTTCCGCAAGCCATTCGGCGCGCGTCGTCTCGTCGCTTAAAATAATCTGCTCGAAATTCCTACGTTCGAACGACTTTGAGCCGACAAGACTAAAAACGATCGTCTTCCAGAAGTTTTCAAGCGGATCGCCGTAAACTTCCGTTTCAATATCTCGAGGCGTGTTCGACGTCGTAAAGACTTGAACGATCTTGTCGCCTAGACCTTGCCAAGGTCCCGACTCGGTAAAGCCGTAAGCGAACCCGTTGCGTATTACGCGATCGATCCAGCCCTTCAAAATTGCGGGCGGCGTTCCCCACCAATTCGGATGAACGAAAACGAATCCGGCGCATTCCTTCACTTGCGCCATTTCCGCGCGCATCGACGCCGGCGCCTTGTCGACGTCTTGCGTCGTCTCTTCAAGCGTCGCTATCGGATCGAATCCTTCGGCGTACAAATCGCGCAAGACGGGCTCGTACCCCTGTTCTTCCAGCGCCTTGATCGAAACGCGCGCGATCGCGCCGTTAAAACTAGTCGCAACGTTCGGGTGCCCTACGACCACTAGTATTTTTTTTGTCGACATTGATTTTCTTTCTATATCTACCGCGTTTACGCAGATTCGCTCGTAAGACGACGCGTTCGTAAACGAAAACGCGCTTTCAAATGATTGGCGTTATTGCGCGAACGTCTCTTTGAAAACGATCCAACGAATCGGAAGTACAAGCGACGTTAAAAATCGATTTTTTAGTAAATCATCGTCGGTTATCGACAAAAGGGCGCCGATCGTGGACTGAGCTATTCCGGGAAAACGAAGAGTAAGGCGCTGCTTCAACATATTCCGAAGACACTTTCGCTCGCCTCTTTCCTCGCCTCTTTCCTCGCCTTCCAACACGCCAAGGTCGTAAATACTATTAATTTTAAACGCCATATCGGTTCCTCCTAATTCTTCTATTTTTTGCGCGACGACTTCGCGCGTAGGCGGTTTCCAGCCTTGACGCACCGCGACTTTACTGACGAAAACGAAAAACTCGCAACATATTTCCAATTCGTAAGCGTTCACGGAAAGTTATAATGTTTCCAACCGACGCTCTAATTTCAGAATAATCGTCGCGGAGGAATCGCCGCGCAAGCGGCGCGCGACAAGCCGCCCGTCTTTAGACGAGCGGATCGGCGTTTCGCTTGACGTTGCGCAAACGATTTTTTGTTGTAACCGTTCACGCTATATTTTGAACAAGGTTTGCGCTTGAATCGCGCCGTAAGGCGCGGGTGAAAGCCGCCGATTACATATCGGCGCACGCCTTCATAACCAAAAAACTTCGATTTTAAACAAACGTCGTGATAACTGAGCGTCGCGTTTTTACCGCGCCGTTGAAACGTTTTTTATTTTTCCTCGCCGTGTGATCAACGTTTTGCGAACCGACGCCATCCGCCGGTATATAACCGGCGGCTTCCACGCCCGCGTCTTTCGACGCGGGGGAACCGCTTCGTCGGTTTCCACAACGTCAAGCGAAACGCCATCCGCCCGTCTAAAGACGGACGGCTTGTCGCGCGCCGCTTGCGCGGCGTTTTTCCGTGATCGCTTACGACAAAAGGGCGAGAAAAACATAGCGTCTTTCTCGCCCTTTGCCCGTTAAACTAATCGCAAAGGATCAGTTAATAATACGTTGCAACAACACGGCGTCTTTGTAGTTCGCGGAATTGCCGCGGCGGAAATCGACGGGCACCGAACGATCGATGATCGCGAATCCGCGACGACGTTTCGTCTCGCCAAAATCGGAACCAAGTTCTTTGCCGTAGGTATAGCCGTCGGGATAGATCGCTTGGTAATACTGATACCACTTGTAATTCGAATTTCTCAAATCGCCTACCGTCAACGCGTTTCCGTCGGGGTCGACGTTCGGCATATTCACGCCCGGCTGGCAACGTTCGACTTCAAAATAACCGACCGTAACCCACGCCGCAAAAACGTTCGATCGCATCGTCGTCAGCCCGGAAAGGCGTTGCATTTCCGCCGTCGCTTCGAAAAGATTGTTGCGTCGTTGAGTCTTCACTTCCGTATAAGACGTTCCTTCGGGAATCGAATCGACGTCGGTCGTCTGAACCGCTTCGCCGCTAGTCGGGTCTTTATACGTATACAACGTATTGCCGTTTGAGTCTTCCTCGTAACGATCCTTCACGTTGTCGAACAAAGGCTCTTCTTCAACGCTGTTCGCCTCGCTCAAGTCGCAGTCTTGTTGCGCCAGCAACGTCGTAAAGGTCGGAACCGGCGCTTCAGACTTGTCCAACTGCGTCCACAAAGCAAGCGTGTTGGCGGGCTGGAAGTAACAATACCCCTTGCCGACGGCTTGAGTTTGCGGGATTTGATTGCCGTCCGCATCCGTGTCGTAAACCTGATTGCCGTTATTGTCGTAAACAAATTCGGTCGAATAAGGATAACGTTTCTCTTGGAATTCTTCCCAAGTAGTTCCGGGCAAACGACTGCCTTCGTCGACGCGCTCCGAAGAAGGCGAAATCGCCTGCCACGCGGGCTTAGTCAACGTGTTAATATTGATCTTACCCGGCTCGCGTCGCTTCGAACGGAACTCGGCGTTCCCGTTGGCGTCGGAAATCAAATAACCGTTGGAATCGAGTCCGGCAAGCGTCTTCGTACCAAGGAACCACGAAGGCGTATGAACAAACTCAAAAACTTTACACAAGTTGAGCGTTTCGCCCGGCGTCTTCGAACTGACGAAGAAATTCAAGTAAGCGCCAAGCGCGCCCGCTTTGTCCTTCAATTTCTTCAGTTCGTCGTCGTCCTTCGCCTCCGTTTCGCCCTTCTTTACGACTTTGACGTT
>JAZRWW010000158.1:0-2087 GCA_045599865.1 Thermoguttaceae bacterium | reverse complement strand
TATGAATTGCGCGTTTACAATCCGCAGAAGGCGCGACTCGAACGCTGGACGGCGCCAAGCGATCTTTCGGGCGAGACGACCTTTGAATATCGACCGAACGCGAAAGAAGGGGAACGCTTTACGGCGAAGCGATGATTTCGCCGCCCGAATTTACGCGTCGGGGGAGCCGACGAATCGACGATAGCGTCGAACATACGTTTTCACGAGGATTTTTTAAAGACCTTCGCGAGCGTGCCGACGCAAGTTTTCAAAACGAAGGAATCGCCCAGAACACGATATTCAAACGCGGCGATCGCGACAAGCGCGACGACGACTCGACGCCAAAAGACGGCGGCGTAAAGAGGTCGACGTTCAGCGAGAAGTTTAGCCGCCTCGATGAATTTGTACTCCTCGCCTTTGAGTTTTTCCACCCCAAAAACGAAAAAAAACCTTGAAACTCACGTCTTCGTCTGGAAAGTTTCAAGGGTAAGGAGTATATAATATTTTTCGCTCAAAGAAGGGAAAACGCTAGATTTGAGACGTCCTTTTATAGTTTTTCTAATCGAGGCAAACCATAAAAAGCTTCTTGAACCGTTGAATAAGGCAAAAGCAAAGAAGGCAACAGACCCTCGAGCGTTTTACCGTGTGTCGGTTGCGGCAACGTTGGGGAACCATACGCTTTTTTACAGCCAATAAAGATCATTCTGTTTCGTTTTTGAGGCGTTCCATAGTCTGCTGCGCATAAAACCCCGTTTACCGTGTTATATCCTAACGCTCGAAACGAATCGATTATTTCTCTACAAAACGCGCCCTTGTTTACCGATTTTATGTTAGAAACGTTTTCCATAACAAAAAACGACGGTTTGAGCGCTTTTATGAACCGTATAAAATCGTAAATTAATTGTCCTCGTTCGTCGTTTAATCCCATTTGCCTCCCTGCCTGTGAGAAAGACTGGCACGGCGGCCCCCCGAAAACTATGTCGGGAGCCGTTTCTAATTTTGAACGTTCTTTCCAAAATTTTGCGGGATCTGCGATATTTGTTATGTCCTCTTCTATGACGGAAACTTTCTGTTCGTAATAATTTGACAACGTTTCACAAGCGTCGTGCCAACAATCTGAAGCGACGCGAACTCGAATTTTATAGCCGTCGCTACTTGAAGCGCTTTCAGCTCCAAGGTCTAGACCGCCGGCGCCGCTAAAAAGACTTAATGCGTTCAACGTCTTTTTCAGATAGCCGTTCTTTTGCGCGAGTGACACAATTTGACGAAAAACAGCCTCGGCCAACTGAACAGGAACGGCGTTGCCAACTTGTCGTTGGGCGCTAGTCAAAGAGCCTTTAAATTCAAGTTTATCTGGAAATCCTTGCAGTCTAGCGGCTTCTCTGACGGTAATAAAACGATTTTCGAAAGGATGGACGAATTTATTAAAAATAAACCCAGTGACTGTTAAAGACGGTTCGTCTGGATTAAGCCTTATCATTCTTAAATTAGGACCGCCGTTCCGAGTAGGATCTTCCTTAACGTAAAAACGAAAACTTTTATGCCAAAGTTCTTCGGGCAAATCTTGCATTCCCTGCCCAATTTTTAAAGCGTCAATTCGCTTTTGAACTAAATCGGAGACTTTACGCGTAATATGATTTTTAACTTCGTTCATTTTACGAATTCTCCTTACGCCAGTCTTACGGAATCCATTTCAAAAAGCTTTGCTACGAACTCGTCTCGAGCATCCGATTCAGTAAAAGCTAAAACGCCGTCAAACAAGTTACACAACGGAACGTCTATTGGCATGTCCTTAATCTGATCGCTTTTTCTCGTTTTGTCTATCAACCAAAGAATATCTTTAAGCGGTAAAAAATATTCGTCGTAACGTCTAATTGCGTGAACGTTTGACAAAAGAGCCGTTTTCAATTTCTCTTTGCCGTATTTTGGTTTATACTCGTTACCCTTGAAATTTTCCAGACGATAACGCGTGTCTGAAGGGGTTTTTCCATCTTTCGAGTGGAAAACTCAAGTACAATGAGCATATCGGTCGCGGCGTCGGTCGTAAGGTCGACTTCCTCGCGTATGGATTCCGGCAATTCGCGAGTTTTTCGTCTTGCGCGTCGACG
>JAZRWW010000157.1:0-11874 GCA_045599865.1 Thermoguttaceae bacterium | reverse complement strand
TTGGATCAAGACGACGCGTAGGGATCGTTTTTCGCGAAAGCGAAAAACGCGCGAAAGCCGCCTGCATTGCAGGCGGTTGGGCGGAATTTTACGAGACTCTCGACAAACGAGTTCATTAAGCGTCTAATCCGCCCGTATATAGATTCCAGAAACGCGAACATTCGCAACCCATCCGCCCGCAATGCGGGCGGCTTTCGCGCGCCGCTTTCGCGGCGATTCTTGCGCGTCGTTTTCCGTGAACGCTTACCAGAAAAGACCATTCGCGCTCGCGTTTGATCCGCGCGTTTTATTGTTCAAACTCAACCGCCGCGTTAAACGCGGCGGCTTACCGCTCGCGTTCTTCGCGCCAAACGCCCTTGTTTGCGTCGAAATACTTCGAGTCGTCGCATTCGAGAGTTCGGACGCTAACTTGCGCGCAAGAGACGCCCAATTTTCTCTCGTCGTCCGAACCTTTGAGATAGTCCTTCGGCGTCCACGCGCGACATTTTATCGCAAGAATCAACGCGTTCTCTTGATCGACGTCTTTTTCAGTCGGATTCAATTCAAAGACGACTCTATTCGCGCCCTGTTGGAAATCCGCGATTTTTTTATCGTGAAGATAAACGCCGACTTCGGCGTCTTCGTCAAACGCCTCTTTTGGCGCGTCAAGTTGAATCTCGACGACGATCGGCTTCAATTCGTCGGGCATAGGCGCAATCAAATAGGAAGTTCCCGTCGACCAACGAAAATAGGAGCCGTCCGAACGCTCTTCGGACAGGAACCAATTTCGCACAAATCGGTCGTCGCCCGGCGCGCCAATATCCACGCGATAATTCTCTTTTCCTCGCGGGTCTAGTTCCATCGAATCGAGTTCGTTTCCCGACGCTTGAAATCTTTGCGGCGACTTGTCTCCGACGACGCGGAACCCGCCGGGCGCTTGGTTCCCAACGGCGACGACGTTTTGAACGTCGACGCCCAATTTCAAGTGCGTTCCCGATTTTTCGAACGAATTCCCGACAAGCGAAGCGCGTCCCGCGTCGATTTGCACGGCGGGCGCCTCTTGCGGAGTTCGCGACGAACGAACTTCGTCCCAGTTGACAAACTCGCAAGCGTTTAGCGTCAGTCTTCCCTTCTCTTGCTTCGATAAAACGCAAGTCTGCACGGAACCCCAAAAAGAACAGTTCGTCAGCGAGACGGCGCCCTCGTTTTCTTCGCCTATTTCAAGACAAATCGAGTCTTCGCTGGTCCAACGACCGACAAATTCGCCGTTCGTAATTAGAATTCCCTGACGTTGCGAATGTTCGACCAAAACGGCGCGTCGACAAGAATCGGCGCCGATTCCTAAGAAATTGCCGTTTGTTCCGCCGCGACCACAGTCGCTGAAAAGATACCCGACGCCGTAGCCGAAACAAAACGTATTCGAAACGTAATGCCAGTCGGTTCGCGCAAACTCAAACGCGACGCCGTTTAAATTGACCCATTCGCAATAAGGATCGTCGGGGCGATAATTCACGCCGAAAGGCCAAAAATGAATATTTTCAACATGCCCAATATCGTAACATTCGTCGACAAAAAGTCCGCGTTTGATAGGATAGCCAGTAACGTTGCGAACAAGATGACGATGCGCCAAATGAAAACGAATTCCTTCGTATGGATTTAGAAGGCAACAGTCGATCACGCCGACGTTGTCCGTGTTTTCCGAAGCCACGCAAGGCGGATAAGGAACCGGCGGAACGTCTTCTATACTCCATTCGGGATAAGAGACGACGACGCCGACTAGCGCGCTGTTCGAGCCTTTGAGTTCGATAAAAGGCTCGCCGGTCGGATTACCGCGATTCGCGTAAGTCAACAGGGTCGTGCCGGTCGGCTTTTCGTCTTTATTCACGACGGTTGGGGGAACGCGATAAGTTCCCAAAAGCGTCGCGCCCGACGGAATTTTCAAAACGCCGTCGAATCGAAAACGCCCGCTAGGCAGTTCGACGACGCCCCCTCCGGCGGCGCCCGCAAGATCGAGCGCCTTCTGAACGCCGGACGTCGAATCGAACGCCTCGTCGGCGCGCGCGCCAAAATCGCAAGCGTTCCAACGAGCGCGCGCGTCCGAATCAAACGTCTCCGCAGGCGCGTCGGCGCCCAATAATCGCGACGCGCCCCAAAAAATCAAGACGAGCGTTAATAAACGCAAATATGTCGCCGTCGTTTTATTCATATGCGTTCCGTTTTCCTTTCTTAACGCGGGTCGACGCGCCGTCGTTCCTATTCCGCGTCGGTCGGTTTGACTAAAAGAACGGGAATCTCCATTACGAATCTCGCGCCCCCTAAGGGCGAGTCTTCGACCGTGATTTTGCCGTTGTGTTCTTGAACGATTTTATGCGTCGCCGCCAGTCCCAAGCCCGTGCCTCCGCTCTTGTTTTTCGAAACGAAGGGACGAAAAATCGAGTCGCGCAGTTCCAAGGGCACGCCCTGTCCGGAATCGTCGACTATAAGTCGAAATTTTTTTCCTTCGTCGCAAGTTTCAAGCAAGACGTCGACTCGAGGAACGCGTCGTTCGGATTTTTCCAATTTACTCGCGTTCGTCGCGGGATCGTCTTCGTCGTCTTCGCCGAATTCCTTGGACGCTTCCAACGCGTTGAGAATCAGATTCGTAATCGCGCGGTGAATTTGTTCCCTGTCAAAAAAGAAGGGCGGCGCGACGCAAGCGCCGGAAAAGCAAAGTTGGACGCCCAATTCGGCGGCGCGTCCGTTCATTAGCTCGATCACATCCCGCATAACTTCGCAAAAAGGAGAGCGCGTCCAATTCGGCGTTCGTTCCTTGCTAAACGTCAGCATCTCAAGAACTAGGTCGGAAATTTTCGCTTGATTCTTTTCAACGATATTCCACCCTTTGCGAATGATCGCTTCGTCGTGAACGTCCAGACCGCGCTGAACAAGATAACTTCCCCCGGTCATTCCCTGCAAAATATTTTTGATATGATGAGAAAGAACCGCGACCGTCTGCCCAATGGTCGCGAGTCGTTCCGCTTGAGCCATACCGAGAAAATATTGCGTGTCTTCTACGGCAAGCGCCGCTTGGCGTCCGATCGCGACCATTAGTTTCAAATGATCGAGGGTCAGTTTTTGCGACGTTAAATTATAAGAAGACTCCTGCGAAGGCGTCGAATAATCGGAATCGTTCGCACGAAACGTCCCGCCTCGCGGCGCCGACGCGACGTTTGACGTCCCAAAATTCAACGGAACCTCGTCGCCAAGCCTGAAATTGGCGTCGTCAAAGTCGACCTTCTTGTTTCGTAAAGTTACTTCGAACGATTCGGAGCCGACTTCGACGCGTTCGTCGTTCGTTTCGACGGCGGCGCAAGAACGGGAAACGTCGATATAGATCATGCCGACCGGACCGTAACGACCTTGCATCGGAACGCAAATCGCCTCTTTGACGCCGGTTTGCAAGACGCTGGCGGCGCCGTCCCAACGCCGATCCGCTCGAGCGTTGCTCGTCAACACGCCCTTTTGGTTCTCAAACGCGTAATTGAGGATCGTCTGACTGACTCGGACGCGCGCGTTTTCCTTGCGCGTGCGGGACGATTTCGGAGTCAATTTGTTCGTTTCGGAATCGTACAAAAAAATACAACCGCGATCGACGGGCGCCCACTGAAAGATCAATTCGAGAATTCTATCTAAGAGTCGCTTGACGTCGAGCGTTTTGCTAGTCGCCAGCGTCGTGCAGCAGATAAAGTTCAAGTGCACGCGCGCGCGTTCGACCCACGAGGCAAGCACGGCGTTTTCAGAGGAACGTTCGGACGAGTCGAGTCCTTCTTCCGGAACTAACGAATGAAGAATTCGCGAACTTGACGCGACGTCCGCGTCTTGAAGAACGTCGACAAGAGGATCTCGCGCGCTGGTATCGATCGTATGCGCCCCGAAAAGAAGCGTCGTCTTGCCGATGAGAATTTGATCGCCGTTGACGAGCTTATGCGTCTTAACGCGCCGCCCGTTGACAAACGTGCCGTTGGAACTCGACAAATCGCGGATATAACGCCCGGATTCGTTCCGATAGATTTCCGCGTGTCGTCGCGAAACTTCAAAATCGTGAAGACGTATCGTATTGCTAGAATCGCGCCCTGCGGTCGCCGACGCTTCGGTCAGCACAAAACGACGTCCTTGATCGTTCCCTTGCACAACAAACAACGTGTCCGGCATCTCCGTCTCCCTAAACTACGAACGTCGTCAAAAGCGAAACGCTTCTAATAGTCGTTATATACGGAAACAAGTCCTTTAGCAAGCAAAATCTTTTTTTCTCGGCTTTTTATTCGCGCGTCGTCGCCCCGGCGTCCCTTCTTTCTCAATCATAACCCTCAAACGTTTATTCGTCAAGCATAGGGGAAAATTATGAAAAGATTGTAGCAATTCTTCGACGTAGACAAGGTTCAAATCGATCAAAAACGTTTCTATTCGACAAACCGCGTAATCAAAGCGTCAAAAATCCAAACAAAACCGTTAAAATAGGAAAAAATTTTTCAACTATTGCGACGGTTCGAAAAAAAAACTAAGTAGACCCTATTAAAAAAGACGATTTTGTTTAACATTATGTATAGTCGGTAAGGTTTGAGGCGGAAAAAACGTCGACGTCGAGCGCGTTTGACGGAAATTCCCGGCTCGAGCTTGCGTTAGTCCTAACTTTTGACCTCCCCCGACGTAGAAGTATTATGAATAAAAGAGAAGTCGTTATTACGGGAATTAGCGTTTTGAGTCCCATTGGAATCGACGCCGATTCGTATTGGAATTCGCTCGTTGAAGACAAGAGCGGCGTTTCTTATCTGGAATCGATTCATACGGAACTTGAACGCAGGCCTATTGGGAGCGAGACGCCCGATTTCCATCCTAAAGATTATATTAAGCCGAAAAAGAACGTCAAAGTAATGAGTCGAGACATTCAAATGGGGGTCGTCTCGGCGTTGCTTTCGTGTCGCGACGCGAACCTTGTTTTCGAAGGGGACGTCGAAGCGCGTTCCGTCGACCCGGAGCGCGTCGGTTGCGTCTTCGGTTGCGACTTAATCGGCACGGAACTTGAGTTTTTAAAAGACGCTATTCGCGCGGGCGTTAGCGCGGACGGAAAATACGACTTCTCCACTTGGGGCGCCGCGTCGATGGAAACGATTATGCCTCTGTGGATGTTAAAATATCTCCCCAATATGGTCGCGAGCCATATAGCGATCGCGCTTGACGCTCGCGGTCCGAACAACACGCAGACGCTCGATCGCGGCTCCAGTCTTGCCGCGCTGATGGAAGCTTGTCGAATCATCGAGCGCGGCGCCGCCGACGTGATGATCGCGGGCGGAGTCGGCAATAAAATCAACCCGTCGATTTTAGCGCGCGGCGGCGCTTATTCGTTGGCGCCTTGGTCGGAAAATCCGACGGAAAATCCGCGTCCTTACGACTCTGATCGTCAAGGAACGGTCGTCGGCGAAGGAGCCGCGGCGTTCGTTTTGGAGACGAAAGAACACGCGCAGGCGCGCGGCGCCAAGATTTACGCGACGATCTTAGGTTACGCGGAAGCGCTTGATCCGACGGCAAAATTCGGAATTCGTCAAGAAGCGATCGAAAAATCGATACGTCTCGCGTTGGAACGCGGCGACCGAACCGTCGACGATCTAGGGCACGTCAATGCGAACGCGCTCGGCGTGCCGGAGGACGCGCTCGAAGCGCAAGGATTGAAAAACGTCGTCGGGGAGACGCCCGTTTTTAGCGCTTGCGGTCATTACGGCAATTTAGGCAGCGGCGCCGGCGCGATCGAGTTAGTCGCGTCGTTGCTTGCAATTCAAAAGGGCGTCTTGCCCGCCACGCGCAACTGCGCCCAAATTGCGTCCGATTGTCCGATCAACGTCGTGCATAAAGAGCCGCTGGAACTTAAGAAAACGACCTTCGTCAAAGCGAGCCATGCGAACACGGGTCGTTCTTTTGCTCTTTTGCTCGAATAAGAAGCGCGTCTGAAAAACGAATTTCTGGCAGACGAACTTCTGGCAGACGAATATTGAAAACGAGAACGGAACCCTAAGCGAACGCGGAGTAATATGGGCGTTGCAAAAGTAGCTATCGTCGGTCGTCCGAACGTCGGCAAGTCGAGTATTTTTAATTGGTTGATTGGCGAACGCGTGTCGATCGTCGATTCCGTCGCCGGGGTTACTCGCGACCGCGTTTCCTTTTTGCTTGATTTAGGACTCGACGGCGTGGACGAACAATATCTTGTCCCCGAAATCGTCGACGTTTCTGAGACGAAAAGAGTCGAAGAGAAAGACGGAGAATCCGTTCTAGAGTTTGAAGACCTGGAGTTAGAAGATTCTGCGCTTGATTTTGAGGACGAGGACGCGTTTGAGGAGAGGGCAAGTTCCGACGCCGATCAAGACAACGACGAGGAGTCGCCGCGCGAAGGTCGAATTTTAGACCTTGAAAACGACTCGGATTTTGCAGTCGACGTCGGAAAAGACGAAGAAGATTCCGACGCTTCGCCTCGTATTTCCGCGCGTTACGTCGAGTTGATCGACTCCGGCGGAATTGGCGTCGTCGACAAAGACGACCTTTCAGGCGACGTCGAATATCAAATTCAACGCGCGATCGATTTGGCGGATCTTGTGTTGTTTGTCGTCGACGCTCGCGACGGCGTAACGTCCCTTGATCGATTCGTCGCCGAACGTCTGCGCAAATTGCAGACGCCGATTCTGCTGGTCGCGAACAAATGCGACGGCGAGACGCAAGAATTTGATTCGCACGAATTTCATAGTTTCGGCTGGGGCGTCGTTTCCGTCAGCGCGAAACAAAAGCGCGGACGCGTCAACTTGATGCACGAGATAGAGAAAGCTCTTCCTGTTTCCGCCTTTTTCGACGCGGACGAGCGTTCGTGGCGCGAGCCCGAAATGAAAATCGCGATCGTCGGTCGGCGCAACGTCGGCAAAAGCACGTTCGTCAACACGTTGGCGCGCGAAGAGCGCGTCATTGCCAGCCCGATACCGGGCACGACGCGCGATTGCGTCGACGTTCGATTCGAAATGGACGGCAAGTCTTTTATCGCGATCGACACGCCCGGCTTTATGCGAAAAAAGAGCATTGGCTCCGATCTCGATTTCTACGCGTTGACGCGCGCCGAGCGCAGTATTCGAACCGCCGACGTCGTGTTTATGTTCTTCGACTGTTCCCAGCAAATCGCGAAGATGGACAAACAGCTCGTCTCGTTGATCGAATCGTATCATAAGCCGTGCATATTTGTCGTCAACAAATGGGACAAAATGTTGGAATATAAAATGCCGACGGGGCGTTGGGCGGATTATCTCCGCGAGACGTTCGCGACGTCGTGGTACGTTCCGATCGCGTTCATAACGGGCATAACGGGCAAAAACGTCGACAAGCTCCTTAAAAACGCGCAGGGATTGTTCAAACAAAGCCTAATGCGCGTTCCGACGAATCGGCTCAATAAATTGCTCACGGCGGCGTTGAATCATAATCCCCCGCCGCTCTTCCATTTTCGCAAGCCGAAGATTTACTACGCGACGCAAATTTCCGTTTCGCCTCCGACGATCGTCTTATTCTGCAATATGCCCGACGCGTTTTTACCCAATTATCGTCGGTTCCTAATGAACGTGATTCGAGACGAATTGCCGATCGGAGAAGTTCCGATTAGATTGTGGTTCAGAAAACGCGATGCGGACGATCAAAACGACGAGATCGACAAGAGACGTTTGACCTGACGTTTTAATCGCGTCAAAAATAAACGCGCCGCCAAAAGTCGATACTTTGGGGGCGCGTTTTCAAGCCGCTTCTTCTACGACCGTTTCGCCTTTAACTTCCTCGGTTTCGTTCCGCTCGTCCAAACGTTGCTTTGGCGCGCCCTCTTCTTTTTCCTCGAGCGCCAACGCGTTCTTTTCGAGCGCGATCTCATAAATCCAATAATCCGCCGCGTCGAGTTTTTCCAACGCGGTCAGGTTCCGTTTCGCGTCGGCAAATCTCTTGAGCCGACGATAGAGCGTCGCAAGGAGCAACAAGGCTTCCGCGTCGTATGGATTGATCTTTAACATCGCCTTGAGACAAGTCTCGGTTTCAAACCAATTTCCACGCAAATAATGCGTCTGCGCTTCTAGGAACGCTTCGCTTTTTCCGTCGGCGGTTCTTGTTCGCTCGTATTTTTTCAGCTTGGAACTTGCGACGCAATTTAACGCAAGCCACGCGAACAACAACGCGCCGCCCAAAGTTAGCTTTGCGAAATTCGACAGAAAATCTTCCCAGAAGAAGCAAAGAAAGAACGTCGCGTTGCAAAGCAAGCCGAAAAACAACGCCAAGCCTAGCTGATCCCATAGCCCGTAGCGCAAGACGCCCTTGCTTCCAGGCCAGAAAAAACATAGAATCGACGCGCAATTTTTCAAGCGAAAACTCCCTTTGTCGCAAAGCAAGCGTAAACGCGTCTTGTCGACTGCCAAAACGCTTATTTTATCGTACTTTTTCACGCTAATCTTGTCAACGTCGTTTTTTTTGTTATCATTTTACGGGGTTTGGGAATCGGTTCCCAACGACGCGTTTGTTTTGTTGAACGTTTAGGATTAAAAAATGTCGATAGAAACGCTATCGTTGAAGGACGTCGCAGACTTTGCGCCGATCGTCGATCGTTGCGTCGAGGCGTTGCGCGCGGGCAAATTGGCGGTTTTTCCAACGGAAACGGTCTACGGACTCGGGGCGCTCGCTTCCAATTCGGCGGCGATTCGCAATCTTTGCGTTCAAAAAGGACGCCGCGTCGGGCACGCTTTGCCGCTCGTAATATCGGGCGCCGACGCGCTGACGCGTTACGTTCCGAACGTCGACGAAAGCGCTTTGCGGCTCGCGCGTCGATTTTGGCCCGGTCCGCTCACGCTCGTTTTAGACGGCTCCGATCCTAAAAGCGAATTAAACCGCCTCCCGGAAGAATCACGACGCGCGATTATGCCGGAAGGAACCGTCGGAATTCGCGTTCCGCAGAACGATTTTCTGTTGGAACTGCTACGTCGTCTCGACGAGCCGCTCGCGCTTACAAGCGCCAATTTGACCGGCGAGTCGCCAGCGTTGAATTTGGAAGAGGCGCAAGAAGCGCTTGGAACGCGTCTCGATTTGTTCGTCGACGGCGGTCCGTCCAAGCTCGGGCGCCCCTCTACGGTCGTGAAAATATCCGGCGCGCAACGGATAATTTTGCGCGAGGGCGCGATCTCCCAAAACGAACTTGAGGAAGCGGCGACTCAAATTTGAATTCGCGTTCATTCGCGCGCTTTCGCGCGTTTTCGTCCTCCTTTCCGTTAGAACTTTGAATAGAAACATAAGACAGATGAAACCGTTAGCCGACTATATCCGTACTATTCCCGACGTTCCGAAGCCCGGCATTCTCTTTCGCGACATTGTCCCGCTCATTGAAGACCGCGAAGGTTTCCGCGAAGCGATCGCGCAACTCAAGTCGGGCGTCGAGTCTTGGGGTAAACAGATCGATAAAATCGCGGCGCCCGAGGCTCGCGGCTTTGTTTTTGCAGCGCCTCTCGCACTTGAACTTAACGCGGGACTCGTCCTCTTGCGTAAGCCGGGCAAGCTCCCCTTTGAAACGATCTCTGAAAGTTACGATCTTGAATACGGCTCCAATACGATCGAAATGCACAAAGATTCGATCAAGCCGGGCGATCGCGTTTTGCTTCTCGACGACCTGCTTGCGACGGGCGGAACGGTCGCGGCGGCGCGTCGTCTCGTAGAAAAAGCGGGCGGAATCGCCGTCGGCGCGGCGTTCTTGATCGAATTGGTCGACTTGAAAGGACGCGAGAAATTCGCCGATATTCCCGTCGTCGCTCCGATCGTCTTTGAAGGCGAATGAAAACGCGCGGCGCCCTTTTATTGCTAAAAAACGACGTTCGCCTTCGTTTCCGCCAAAAAGACTGAAGATTTTCTCTCGTTTAGTCGATACGCAACGAGATAGCGTTAATACCGTTTGACGTTGCGGCGACGTTCAAACGAAGCGTTCGCGACGCGATTTATTGTTAAAGTCCTCATATTTTCGAGTAAATTATGGACGCGCTTAAAAAACTAGAAGGAGTCGGCGGTCTTGTCGGCTCGACGCCTTTGTTACAAATCGACCTCCTTTGGCGCGGTAAAAAGCGCGCGGTCTTTGCCAAGGCGGAGTTTTTGAATCTTACGGGTTCGATTAAAGACCGTATGGCGGTTCACATTTTACGCAAAGGTCTGCTTTCGGGCGAGTTGAAAGAGGGCGATACGATCGTCGAAGCGACAAGCGGCAACACGGGCGTCTCGTTTTCCGCGTTTGGACGAATGATCGGCTGTCCCGTCGTGATCTATATGCCCGACTGGATGTCGCTCGAGCGCATCAATTTGATGAAGGCTTACGGCGCCGACGTTCGTTTGGTTTCACACGAAGAAGGCGGTTTTAAGGGGTCGATCGAGCTTGCCGAAAAAATGAAAAAGGAGAACCCCGACGGAGTCTTCCTTCCTCGTCAATTCGACAACGAAGACAACTGCGAAGCGCATATGTTGACGACCGGCTCGGAAATCGTCGCGCAGTTAAAAAAAGTTGGTCGATCCGTCGACGCTTTTGTCGCGGGCGTCGGAACAGGCGGCACCGTAATGGGTTGCGGTCGCGCCGTGAAAAAGGTCTTTCCAAACGCGACGATTCACCCGTTGGAACCGTCGAGTTCGCCGACGCTTTCGACAGGGTACAAAATCGGGTTCCATCGTATTCAAGGCATTTCGGACGAATTCATTCCGGCGATTTTGAAATTGAATCAGTTGGACGCGGTGGTCAACGTCGACGACGGCGACGCGATTTTAGCGGCGCAAGCTCTTTCGCGCAATTTGGGATTGGGCGTCGGAATTTCCGCCGGCGGCAACTTCTTGGGCGCTCTCAAATTACTCAATCAAATGCCGGAAGAAAAAGCGCAAAAAGCGACGGTCGTCACCGTCTTTGTCGACGACAATAAAAAATACCTCTCGACCGATTATTCGAAGACGGAAGAAGCGAAAGGCAATTTCCTATCGCCCGAAATCGAACTATTAAACGTTTCGGCGATTAGTTGTTGATTGTCGCCTGGTTGTTGTTTGTCGCAATCGACAAAATTTCAGAGGACGCGTTTTTTACGCGTCCTTTTTTGTTAATTGCCGCTTTAGTCGAGCGCGCGCCTGATTTTTTTAATAAAAGTCGGACAAAAGCGTTAAAAATTTCATATTTCACAAAAAAAGGCGCCTTTCTACCAAAAAAATGGTATAATTCGCCTAGGAATCGTCGTTTTTCGTCGCGAAGACGAAAAATGCGAATACGCCAAGTTTTTATGAGTTCCGTTTTCCTCGGCGTCGTTTGACTCCGAAAAATCGAAAAGCAAGCCGAAGTTTTCCGTCGTTTTTTTGTCCGTTAAATTTTGGGGTCGTTCAAATGACAAAATCCAAAGCCTCTTCGAAATCTTCTCGAACGCCGAAAAGTTCCGAATCGGTCGACGAGTTGGAGCGTCAAGAAGTTCAAGAGCGCCTAATAACGATCGACAGAGTTTTGCGCTTGCGTTTTCGTAATTATTCGCGCGAAGTCGAGACGCTGGAGCCCTTGAATTCTATTTTGGACGCGAAGACGCTCGACAAAATATTCGGCGAAGCGTGTTCTGCAAAGACGTTCGAAGATTTTTGCTTGTCGGTCGAACGAATTTGCAACAAGTATTCGTCGACGACGAGCGCGCGACGCGCCAAAACTAAGATCGTCCTTGGAAACGCTTTTAACAACCACGTCGCGACGGTTCTCGGCAAGCCGGGAAAAATAACGGCGCAATTCTTAAAAACGAGCGTGCGTCGCATTTCGCGCGAATTAGCCGATCAGCTCGACTTTAAGCGCGCCAAGTCGGAACCGACCGTCTT
>JAZRWW010000156.1:0-16594 GCA_045599865.1 Thermoguttaceae bacterium | reverse complement strand
TGAAATACGTCGCGCTTGAAATCGATGAAGCGTTGAAAAAACCAGAAGAGAACGCGGAGCCAATCTACCAGCCGTTGGTCGTTCTGTTTTACACGGGCGACGATCCGGCTTTTGAAGCGCCCTCTTGGGAAAGTTCTTTTCCTCTTCCTTCGCCGTTGCAAGTCGAAGAATTGAAGGACGTGCAAATTCGTTTTAAGCCGATTAGCGTGAATTTAACGCGTTTGTATTTAGAGGATAAAATCAGCCCAAACGGTTTTCTTAACGTAATGGTCGCGTCGATGGCGTCGGCCGGCTTGAAACGCTTGCCTGAAATTTATTCGACGTTGTTTAGCGCGTTAGAACAAATGGAAAGTTGGACGGAAGCGGACGACGGTCGACTAAGAGCGTCCATTAATTACGTCGTTTCCGCTACAAACCGTCCAATGACGCATAAAGAATTGGAATCGTTAAGGCTGAACGTTAATAACGAAGGTGTGAGAAAGAATATGAGAACGATTTTAGACGAGATTAGGGACGAGGGCAAACTCGAAGGAATTCGCGAAGGAAAACGCGAGGGAAAACGCGAGGGAAAACGCGAGGGGAAACGCGAAGGGGAAATCAAGGGCGAAATCAAAACGATTCAAACGGTCGCTTCGTTACGTTTTCAAGAAACTTCCAAACGCTTGACCAGTTTGTTGACTAAGCTCGACGATCTCAAACTTCTGAACAAAACTTGTCAATTTGCGTTGACTGCTCCCTCTTTGCTTGACGTCGAGAATTTTGTTGAAAATTTAATTCCAATTAAGCCCAAGGGCAGGCGCGTCGCCAAGAGACAGACGGCGTAACGTTTGTACGACGTCGATTCCTCTGAACGCGGCGCGTCTTTAAGTATTGGCGCCGTTTGTTGGACGTCGACGAAGGGAAGCTGCTAGTGAAATCGTAGGATCGAAGAAAACGATCGCGTTGTTTTATGTTGCGTCTTATTGAGGAGAAGACTTGGACGATCTCAAACGAACGTTATTGGCTTATTCGCGCGACGAATTAATTGATTTTTTCAAGTCGCTAGGCTTGCCTTCCTATCGCGTCGGACAGGTTCGACGTTGGATTTTTTCGCGTAAAACGAGTCGTTTTTCGGAAATGAGCGACTTGTCGAAGGACGTTCGCGCGAAATTGACGGAAATTTTTTCCACAAATTTATCCACGCCGAATAACGAGACGATCCGCCCGATTCTGATTCAAGCCGGAAAGGAAACGCCCTTAGAAGGCGCCGACTTCGACGATTCCATTTTCGAAGGACGACTTGTCGCGAAATCGGTTTCCGACGACGGATCGGAGAAATTACTGATCGAATGGCGCGACGGACGCAGGGTCGAATGCGTCTTGTTGCGCGACGATCGCGCGCACCGCACGGCTTGCGTTAGCGTTCAGGTCGGTTGCGCTATGAAATGCGCTTTTTGCGCGAGCGGACTCGGCGGATTTGTCCGTAATTTGACAAAAAGCGAAATTTTGGAAGAAATCTTGCGTTTGAACGCGCTTTTGCCAAAGGACGAACGCTTGACGCATATCGTCGTAATGGGCACGGGCGAGCCGACGCTGAATCTTGACGCGCTCTTGCCCGCGCTCGCCGAGGCGACTTCGGAAGACGGACTCGACATAGGAAATCGCAAAGTTACGATCTCCACGGTCGGCGTCCCCGACGGAATACGCAAACTTGCCGACGCGAACGTCCCGTATAAATTGGCGGTCTCCTTGCACGCGCCTAACGACCGTATTCGAGATTCGATTATGCCGCAAAATAAAATTCACCCGATAAGGGAAGTTTTAAGCGCGGCGGACGTCTTTTTTCACAAGACGGGAAGGCGCGTCACGTTCGAATATATTCTGCTCGACGGGATCAACGCGTCGGTTGAACACGCGCTTGAACTTGCGCGATTGTTGCGCGACAAAACGGCGATCGTGAACGCGATCCCCTACAATCCGGCGCCGGAACTGTCCTTCAAAACGCCGTCGAACGCGACGATCAAACGTTTTGTCGAAACGCTTGAAAACGCCGGAATTCAAGTGAAAGTTCGGTTCCGAAAAGGGGATAAAATCAACGCCGCCTGCGGTCAGTTGCGCTGGAGTCTGCGCGACAGATAGCGCGACCCTTTGAGCGGTAGTCTTTCGGCAGATTGAAATCGACGCGACGCTTTCTCGAAGTGGAGAATTCGCTTGTTTAGATCGTATGATATTTTCTCTTGACGAGTTTTACGACCAAATATATAATCCCGCGCGGGCGGTTTGGAATCCGATTTTCAGCGGTCGGAAGGCTATTTTATAATTTTGGCGATATATCAAATGCAAGTTAAATTTAAACGACTTGACGCGACCCTTATTATTACCGTCGTCGGTCGAATCGATTTCTACACGTCTTCAGTTCTTGCCGACGCCTTGCGCGCGAATTTGAAGAATTCCGTCAACGTGATTTTTAATTTTGCCGACGTCGACTATATTTCCAGCGCCGGAATTCGCGTAATGTTGCAGACGCGCAAACATACGCAGGCGCTGAATGGAACGATTATGATCAAGGACGCCAACGACGACGTGAAAGCCGTTTTCGCCATAACCGGCATTGCTCGGTTGTTTAATATTTGACGAGTCTCGATTTGAAGAAAAAACGTCTAGGAATTTCCGTTTTAATCGGAGGTTGCATCCTCCTGATTCTGTTTGTCGCGGGGGCGTTTGTTTGGACGTCTTATACTCGCTCGGGCGCGTTATGCGTTATGATCCTCAAGGCGTTGGATATTAAGGACGTCTTTCTTGTCGGCTTTGCTTCTTGCGTCGCGGGGTTGGCGGTTGACCTTTATATGCTTGCGAGACTGTTGAGCGGCTCGCAAGAGGACGAGGGGCGCAGGGACGACGACAAAAGAAACGACGAAAATAGAAACGATGCAAATTAAAGTCTTAAAGCAAGGCGCGCTCTATCGCGTTTGGGCTCCGGCAAAGGTCAATCTTTTTTTTGAAATTCTCGGCAAACGTTCCGACGGCTATCACGAAATTCAAACCGTCGCGACTCCGATTAGTCTTTTCGACAGGCTCGATTTTCACTTTGCGCGCGGCGTCGAGTCCGATTTGACTCTCGAATGTTACGACGAGGAAGGCAAGCCTGATCCGACCGTGCCGACGGATCGCTCGAATCTTGTAGCGCGCGCCTACGACGTTTTTTTTGATGAAATAGCGAAATTAGACAAAAAATACGAGCCGTTTTCGCTTCTCGTAAAAATTTTCAAGAAAATTCCCTCAAAAGCGGGATTAGGAGGAGGTTCTAGCGACGCCGCCGCGACGTTTGCGGTGTTAAACGCCGCAAGCGGATTTCCCTTTTCCAAGGAGAAACTCCAAGAACTTGCCGGAAGAGTCGGAAGCGACGTTCCCCTCTTTTTTGAGGAGGGCGCGTCGATCGGACGAGGTAGGGGAGAGATTGTCGAGCCGATCGACGTTCCCGAACTCTTCCTAGTCGTTTTGAAGCCGAACGTCGGCTTGTCGACGCCCGAAGTCTATCGGACTTACGCGTCGACGCCTAAAAAGCCGAAACGTTCGTTGGAAGAATTTCTAGCGACGGTTAAAAACGCGAAAGACGCGAGTCAAATCGCGCAAGTTCTTGCGAATCGCTTGGAAGATTCCGCGGCGCTGTTGTGGAACGGACTTGCAAAGCGCCGCGCGTTATTAGATTTGACTTCAGACGTTTTAGCTTCGCAAATGACGGGAAGCGGAACCGCTTGTTTTGCGCTTTATCCGACTCTTGACGCGGCGGAACGCGCGGCGGAAGAAATTCGTCGCGTCGTCGCGCAAGGAACGGAGAAGGAATTTGTCGGCGAAAAAGTTTACGTCGTCTCGACCGCGACTGCGCGTTCCAAAATCGAAAATTTTGACGAGCCGTAGTTTGCGCGTTTTGGTTGCGACGCGTCGCTTTTGAGCGTTTTCCTTCGCGTCGCTGTTTGAACGGTTTTTCCGTCTTGTCGTCGATATGTTTGACGACGAATCCAACATAGAAAACACTACGATGAAAATCACTGAAGTTAGAGTGAAGCTAATTAATGGCGATCCGTCGCGTCAACGTTTGCGGGCCTTCTGTTCGATTACTTTTGACGGATCCTTTGTCGTTCGCGATTTAAAAATTCTCGAGGGCGCGCAAGGTTATTTTGTCGCGATGCCCAGTCGCAAATTGTCTTTTAAATGTCCTCGTTGCGGACAAAAAAATACGGTCGCCTCAAATTTTTGTTGTCATTGCGGCATGAGTTTGACGCGAGTCGATCCGTATGCGGAATTGATCGCCGCGGCTCCGAACAAATTGTACGTCGACGTCGTTCACCCCGTGAACGCGGCTTGTCGCGAATTTGTGCATAAGACGATTATTGACGCCTATCTTAGAGAAGTCGCGCGCTCGCGAGAACCCGGCTACGTGTCTTCTTACGACGATTTCTACGACGCATAGCTTGGCGTCGTTTGAATAAAATCGACGATTACGCCGCCTTGTAAAACCTCTAAAATAAAGTAAAATGGAAAGAATCCGTCGTCGCGCGAAGAGTTTGGCTTGCACGCGTCGCGGTTCTTCCATTTTTTTATAGGAGACGTTTGGCAATGCCGGTGGAACGGGAACAGATCGATCGCGCGGAACAGATTCGCAACGGACTTGAACAGCTCAAAGTCTCGCTCGATTACGACGCGAAGAAAGAAGAGATCGCCGAAATCGACAAAGAAATGACCGCGCCCGGCTTTTGGGACGATCAGGAAAAATCGCAAAGCGTCGTCGCGCGTATTAAGGCGTTGAAAGCGCTCGTCAAGCCAATGGACGAAATTCTCAAGGAGCTTGACGAACTCGACGTCTTTTTTGAATTAGGACAAGAAGACGAGGATACCGCCGCAGAAATTCCCGCTAAACTCGCGGAAGTTGAAAAGACGCTCGAAGAACTGCAGACGTCGGCGCTTCTAAACGGACCGTTCGACCCAAACGACGCCATTCTCTCGATCAACGCGCGCGACGGCGGCACCGACGCGAACGACTGGGCGGAAATGCTCTTGCGTATGTACGTTGGCTGGGCGCAGTCGCACGGTTACGCCGTCGAAATTCTCGACCGTCAAGACAACGAAGAGGCGGGAATCAACAGCGCAAGTTTGATGGTTCGCGGTCCAATGGCTTACGGTTATCTCAAGGGCGAGATTGGAACCCACCGCCTTGTGCGAATCAGTCCTTTCAACTCGGAAGGCAAGCGCCAAACGAGCTTTGCCGCCGTCGACGTCAACCCGGATATCGACGACTCGATCAACGTCGACATTAATCCCGAAGACGTCCGCGAAGACGTCTTTCGTTCGAGCGGCGCGGGCGGTCAGCACGTCAATAAAACGTCGAGCGCGATTCGTTTGACGCATATTCCGACGAACACGGTCGTCCAATGTCAAAACGAACGCAGTCAGCACAAGAACCGCGCGACGGCTTGGAAGATGTTGCGCGCGCGATTGTTGCAACGCGAGGAAGAAAAACGCGAACTGCAGATGTCGGAAAAATACAAGAACCTTGCGAAAGTCGGGTTCGGGTCGCAAATTCGCAATTATTTCCTTCACCCGGAACAGCGCGTGAAGGATTCTCGCACGGGCTTTTCCGTCGGCAGTTTCCACGAAGTTCTCGACGGAGGAATTCAACCTTTTATGGAAGAATATTTGCGCTGGCGCGTTAAGACGGACTGACGTTTTTGCGTTCCTTCCTTTGCTTGCGTTCCCCTTGCTTGCGTCTCCCATTGTCGCGACTTTCTTTTTGATTTTTGGCGCGTTCTTTTGGCGCGCCTCCCTCTTTTGTTGTAAATTTCTGAATTTTTTCTGAAAAAAGGCGTCTTTCTATTTTTAAATTGTTATACTAAGAGCGTCGGCGTTTCACGCGTTCGAAACGCCCTCGTTTTTTAACTTCAAGCAAGGCGTTTTCAATGAGCGAATCCATACTTCCAACAAATTCTCCCGAGGAATCGATCGATTCCGCAACGAGCGTTCCGCTCCCTGAACCGGCGACGTTCGTTCCCGACGAATTGCCGGAGGCGACGCGTCGTCGATTTGCCGACGTTTACGAACGGTTGACAAGGGAACTAGGCAAAGTTTTCGTCGGTCAGCGCGAATTAGTTCTCGGCTCGTTGATCGCGTTGTTTTCCGGCGGGCATATTTTGATAGAAAGCGCGCCCGGTTTGGGCAAGACCCTTTTCGCTTCCGCGTTGGGACGCGCGATCAACGGAAAATTCGGGCGAATTCAATTTACGCCCGACTTGATGCCGTCCGACGTCGTAGGCGCGCCCGTCTTCGATATGAAGACGCAAGAGTTCCGTTTTCGCCCCGGTCCGATCTTCGCGCAGATTCTTCTGGCGGACGAAATCAACCGCGCGCCCGCGAAAACGCACTCCGCGCTTTTAGAAGCGATGCAAGAGAACGCCGTTACGGTCGACGGGACGACGTATCCGTTGCCCGCTCCGTTCTTTGTGACGGCGACGCAGAACCCGATCGAGTCGGAAGGAACCTATCGTCTGCCCGAAGCGCAACTCGACCGATTTATGTTCAAATTGGTCGCCGATTATCCGAGCGAGCAAGAAGAGTTGCAAGTTTTGACCGAACACGGCAAAAACGTCGATCCGAAGAAAAAATTAGAAGCGGTTCAGCCTGTTTTGTCGGCGAAAGAGATCGTCGAGTTGCGCGCTTGCGTCAACGACGTATACGTCGCTCCGCAGTTGCTCGATTATATTAACAAAATCGTCCGCAAAACGCGCGAATTTCCGCGCCTCGCTTTTGGCGCGTCGACTCGCGCCGGGCTCGCGTTGGTTCAAGGCGCGCGCGTTCTCGCCCTCTTCCAAGGGAAAGGATACGCGACGCCCGACGACGTACAGAAAATCGCTTTGCAGACGTTGCGCCATCGCGTATGTCTGTCCCCCGAAGCGGAAATCGAAGGGCGTTCCGTCGACGAGATTTTAACGGCGTTAGTGCGTTCGGTCGAAGTGCCGCGAATGTAAACGCGTTGAGGAAAGAACTTCAATGGACGAATTTACCAAAGTTACCCAAATTTCGCAACGGTTGGAACAATTCTTAGCGAACAAATACGGCGCAGAAGGACGCGGCTTGCACGAAAAGCTGTCGTCCGTCGAGTCGCGAATTCCCGGTTTTGTACAGAAGAAGATTCGTTATATTGCGACGATGCGCAACAAGGCGACGCACGAAGACGTGAAAATCGCCAAGCAGAATTACGCGTCGATTCAAAGAGCCTACGACGAAGTTATGACGGCGTTGGGAGATCGACCCGTTTTCTGGAAATTGCTTTTGCGCAAATTGGCGATCGCCGCCGTCGTCGCGATCGTTTTCTATATTATTTATCGAACGCGTATGTAATCGACGCCGCGCGCTTGAAGAAAGGTTGTTATGTCGTTTCGTTTTAAATTGAAATATTGTTTGTCGTTGGCGCTGGTTCTGGCGTTTGGCGTCGTTTCCTTCGGACAAGACGCCAAGCCGTTCCATTTCGAAAAGGACGTCCAAAATTACGAGAAGGCGAGCGAGGCGAATCCGCCGACCGACCAAACGACGTTTTTCGTCGGAAGCTCGACCTTTACCATTTGGAAAGAAATTCCCGAGGATTTCGCGGAATATAACGCCGTGAATCGCGGGTTCGGCGGCTCGCAAATTTCCGATTGGCTCGACGTCGCCGCCGACAGGCTTTTGACGCCCTACAAGCCGCGCCGAATCGTTTTCTTTTGCGGGTGCAACGACATAGCCGCCGGGAAGTCGTCGGAATCGGTCTTTGCCGATTTTAACGCGTTCGTTAAGAAAATGCGCGCGGCGAATCCTAACGTCGTTATCCATTTCTGCGCCTTGCATATGCCGCCGGTTCGCGAGAAACATTGGCAAGAGTTTAGAAAATATAATCAAGCCGTTGAAGAGTTGGCTAAGTCGGATCCCAATATCTTTTACGTCGATTTTGCGGGCGCGACTTCCGACGACAAGGGCGCCGGACTTGAACGGCTCTTCCAAAAAGACAGACTTCACTTGACTCGCGAAGGCGAAAAAGTTCTGATTCCGTTAATTAAAGCGTCGATTACTCGAGAAGTTGAAACGAAGATTAAAGCGGCGATCGTCCAAGAGCTTGAAGCGAAGAAAAAAAACGAGGTCTTTCTTGAAACGCCGGACGACGCTTTTTTGCCGCCTGGTCCTACGAAGAACTATTTCAACTTGAGCTTCGTGGATTTCAAGACTTCTTGGAACGACGTGAATTTTGCGGAACAAAAGTCGACCGTCTCTTTAGGCGCCGTCGAACTATGCGCCTCCCCTGAAAACGGCTCTTTAGTTCTTTCGTTGACGAAAAAAGAGGCGAACGCGCCCTTTGCGCAAACGCGTTTTGCGTTGGAAGACGTTCAAGGAGTTTCCGTCGTTCGTTATCAATCTGAGAATCTGATCGGGAACCTCGACGTCGCCGCCGTTGTTTTACGCTTGAAGAACGGCTGGACGCTCGTCTTTTCGGACGTTCACGCGCTCCAAGGATTCGTCGCGATCGAATACCGCGCGCCCGTAAACGCGAGGCTTAAGAACGAAGAGCCGACCACGTGGGAATTGACCGGCTTCGACCCCGCGAAATTCGATGCGCTCAAAGCCTTCGGAACCGCCGGACTCAAGCCCGTCGACGGTCATAAGGGAAGTTACGCGTTTCTTTCGATCGTCGATCCGGCGACTCGCGCGGGCGTGGTCGGCGGGTGGATCTCCAGCGAAAAAGCCGGGGGCGTCGTCCGCTCCGGCAAATCGGAAGCGTCCCTTCCGACTTATACGCCGCGCCTCGATTACGGCGATTATCAAAACGACGGACGTTGTTTTAGCGAGCGTTTCGTGATCGGCGCTTTCGACGACTGCCGCCTCGGACTCGAAAAATACGCCGACGCTATCGCGCAGTATTATTCGATCGAGCCGAATCAAGACGCGCTGGTCGGCTACTGCACGTGGTATTCCGACAAACACGGCGGAGCGTGCGACGAAAATTCAATGAAGGAATTAGCGAACGCGCTCGTCGAAGATTTTGGCGATTTTGGGCTTCAATACGTCCAAATCGACGACAAGTGGCAGCTGGGCGCCTCGAAAAACGGACCGAACAAAGACTTTACCGCGCATAATCCGAAAGGTCCTTATCCGTCTGGCATGGCCTCGACGTCGCAATTCCTCAACGCGAACTCGCTTGTCGCCGGGCTATGGTTTATGCCGTTCTCCGGTAATTTCGACGATCCGTACTGGGCGGACAAACAAGACTTGTTCGTCAGAAGCGCGATCAATTATCCCGAGGAAGGACAAAAGAACACGCGCCGTTATCCGTCGATTAATCAAAAGAAGGACGCGCCTTACGAAACGTTCTGGGGCGGAACCGCGCTTGATATGTCGAATCCGAAAGCGCGCGAGTATACGCGAAGCCTTGTCGACCGAATTACGCAAGACTGGAATTACAAGTTTATTAAAATCGACGGAATGTGGGTAGGCGCCGGAATCGAACAGCTTTACGTCAACGACGAATATCTTGAAGACGATATGGGCAAGCAGATATTCTTCGACCAAACGCGTACGAACGTCGAAAATTTCCGCGCGGGCTTGCAAACGGTTCGCGACGCCGCCAAGGGAACCTTTATTTTAGGTTGCAACGTTTCGCAAAATATGCGCGTTCTCGCTTCTTCTTACGGTCTGGTCGACGCGATGCGCGTCGGCCCCGACAACGGCGCTAGTTGGGACGGCGTTTGCGCCGGTCCTTGGCGCGGAACGAACCGTTATTTTTACAACGGACGCGTTTGGTGGAACGATCCAGACCCCGTTTACGCTCGAAAATCGATTCCGATCGAACGCGCGCGCGTTTCCGCGACTTGGGCGTCGATTTCGGGTCAGCTCTTCGCGCTTAGCGATTGGGTTCCTGATTACGACGAAGCGCGAGTCGAGCTTGCGCGCAAGACGATCCCGAACCACTTGAAAACGAACGTCAGACCGGTCGACCTTTTCGACGCCGATCTTGCTCGCGCGTGGACGCTTGCCGACGACGCGAGCGGCGCGCGACGCGACGTCTTGGCGCTCTTTAACTGGCGCGGAGGAGACGACGAGCCCTTCGAATTTACGCCTGAAAAGCTTGGGCTGCCGACCGTCGACGCGAACGGAAATAAAATCGAAAAATACGTCGCTTACGAATTCTGGGGCGACGAGTTTGTCGAGCCCTTCGACGTCTTCAAAACGACCTTAAAGAAAGAATCGTGCAAAGTCTTCGCGATTCGACCCGTCGAAAATCGACCCGTTTTGCTGAGTACTTCGCGACATATTACGCAAGGCGTCTTGGAAGTCAAAGAGGAGAGTTGGAACGAAGAGACGAAAACCCTGACGATCGTCGCCGACGTTCCTGAAAAACTGGTTTACGAGTTGCGCGTCTACAATCCCGCGACGGGTAAACTCGACAAATTCGCGGCGCCTAAAGGTTCGAGCGGTTTGAAAAAGTTTGCGTATCGAACCGACGACGCGGGCGAAGGACTCTTTGAAATAGTCGAATGATCGACTAAAAAAATCCGCGCGGCGATTTTGCGCGGTTTCTTTATTGCATCCGTTCGCGAAAAGCCGCCGAATAAAATTCGGCGGTTATTGCGCGGCGATTCTGTTTTCGACGCTTTTGTCTAAACGCGTCTTTTCTTTTGCGGTATAATTTCTCTTTTTCAGCGCGAACCGGCGCCGCTACGATTTGACGAACGGCGTTTGACGTATGGCTCTTTCTTTTATTGTTACAAACGGAATATTTTTTTTTTTTGTTATAAACAGATTGGTTTTTTATAAACGCTCTCTTTTTTTATTTAAAGACAGTTGCGCGGGAAAATAAAAACCTTACCATACTGAAAAAAGACGTCGCCGACGCGACGTCGAGCGTTCAAAAGTCTTTTCCTCGATAAGGACAAGTTATGAATCATTTTTGCGTTTTGCGACGTCTTCTCTTGCTTGCGGCGATCTGCGCGTCGGTTGTCGGGTGCGGTAAACCGGCGCCCGAAGGAATGCCTGAAACCGTTCCTTTCACGGTTAAAGTCGTCGACGGTTCGAAAGGAATTGCGGACGTTCAAGTCGTTATGGAAAGTACGACCGCGATCGGCGCCGTCTCGGGCACGACGAATTCCTCCGGCGTCGCCGTGATGAAGACCACTTACAAAAATTTCACCGCTAACGGCGCGCCGGTCGGAGAATACAAAGTCCGTTGCATTAAAGATCCCGCCGCCGAACATTGGAAGACTCAAGACGAGATCACCGCGATGGATATGGGAGAACGCCAGGCTTATTTTGACGAATTAAAAGCCAAAAGCGAGGCGTTGCCCCGCGAAGTTCCCGTTATTCTCAAAGATTTCGACAGATGCCCTTGTACTACGACCGTTTCCGACGGAGGAGAATACGTCGTCGACGTCTCCCAGTACAAAGACGAGTGATTACGGCGAGTGATTACGGCGAGTGATTACGGGCGCCCGAATACGGCGCGCGTAATTGCAGGCGCAAGTAATTACGCGCGGGTAATTCCGATTTGCTTTTCGGTTTAGCGAACGTCGTTGGCGCGTCTTACGTTGAAGGCGACGTTTCAACGCTTATTTTTTTACAACGTTTATCAAGGATTTTACGATGCGTAGTCAAACGAAGTCTCGACGAGGTTTCACGCTTGTCGAACTGTTGGTCGTTATCGCGATCATCGGCATTTTGATCGGGCTCCTCCTTCCCGCCGTTCAAGCGGCGCGCGAAGCGGCTCGTCGTATGCAATGCACGAACAATTTGAAACAGATCGGCTTGGCGTTGCATAACTATCACGACACGAACGGGGCGTTCCCGCCGGGTTGCACCGGCGACGGGCACGAGCAACACGAGTCGCCGTGGGGCGCGGTTTCCTTCTACGTCGCGATGTATCCCTTTATGGAACAAAGCTCGCTGTATCAAGCCGTCGCTTCCCGAGGAGTCGACGGGTACGCCGCTATTTGGCAATGCAGCGAGTCCCAGTTCCAAGTTCAAATTCCGATGATGGGTTGCCCGTCGGACGCCGCCGCGCAACAAAAGTCGTGGATGAACAACGGACAGCCGGGAAGTTACTGCGGTTCGCGCGGCGACACCTCTGTTAATTTACAGGAAAACGCCATTAACGAACGCGGATTCTTCAAAGGCGGCTTGGGCGCGAGACCCGGCGCGTGGGGATGGGGACGAGGCGTTCAATGCCGTAAGATGGCCGCCATTACCGACGGAACCTCCAACACGATCGCGATTAGCGAATCTTGCGTTTCCAGTCAAGGCAATTCGATGCGCGTCAAGGGCGGGATCGTCATTTATTCCGCCGGTTCGCCCAATTCCTGCTTGGCGATGGTCAAAGCGGATGATCGCGCTTCGTTCAGCGGTTCGAGTTCGAACTACAACGGACGCGGCTCGCTTCATACCGACGGACGACCTGGCGTTATGGTTTTCACGACCGTTCTCCCGCCGAACTCCCCGTCTTGTATCACCGACGCCGGAGTTAGCAATCCCGGTTACAGCCAAAACGGCTATTTGAGCGCTTCCAGCTATCACAGCGGCGGCGTCAACGGTTTGAACGCGGACGGTTCCGTCCACTTCATTTCCGAAACGATCGACTGCGGCTCGCACCTTGGCGAAACCACCTATCTCAACACTGACCCGACCGGCAAGAGCCCGTTTGGCGTTTGGGGCGCGATGGGAACGATCGCCGGCGGCGAAACCACGAGCAACTAACGAACGAGTAATAAGATTTAAGATTTGATCGACGACGCTCCCAGTGCGGACGTTGCGTCGGCTTAAAATTTAAAAGAAAAGCCGAAACGACCTTTGAAGAGGCGTTTCGGCTTTTTTTATACTCTTCGCCTTTAAATTGCAAACGTTCCGAAAAGACTCCGAATGAAATTCGACGGTTAATTGGATCAAGACGACGCGGCGAGATTCGTTTTTCGCGTAAGCGAAAAACGCGCGAAACCCGCCTGCATTGCAGGCGGATGACGTCGTTCTGTGAACGCTTTAAACAAAAAGATAGACCTAAAACTGGCGTTCTTTCCAAACACCTACAAAATTACCAACGCTTATTCATACCATCCGCCCGCAATGCGGGCGGCTTTCGCGCGCGTCGCAAAGCGACGCGATACGTACCCGACGTTTTTACTGCGCGTGGAGGTTTGGTAAAAGTTTGGAAGCCAACAACGCGCGCTATTTTTCGTGAACGCTTGCAGATTTTCGCAGGGCGCTTATTTCCTCCCTTGCCAAAACCTTTTGAATCGTTACAATCAGATCACGCAGGGGATTGTTGTACATTTTGGAACTCCTGTGAGTAGGGAATGGGGTTGCATAACGATACAGAGCGTTCGTTTGTATCAATTTTATTGGGTATTGTTCCTGTTTTTAAAAAATGGGGAAAATCAGATTAGGTGGTTCTATGTCAGAAAGTGATTTTATTCCCTCTCAGATTAAAGTATTAATTAAAAATTATCCTTCACTGAAAAATGAACAAGATTACCATATTTTTACTCTTTTATGTCTTAAGTACTTCTATTTCAGCGATCCAGGGACGTCTTTCGATCCCAAACTAATTATTCAAGACTATATAACAGACGGAAAGGACGACGGTGGTATTGACGCCGTTTTCAATGATCCCACAAGTGAATCGAACGACGTAATAATTGTACAAAGTAAATACTATGACTCTTCTTCCCTCAAGGGCGAGGAGGTTGCGGCTGAATTGATAAAAATTGCTACTACCTTGCGTGATATGAATAACCGTAAGTTTCAAGGTTATAATCCGAGTGTAGTAACGGCTTATCAAAATTCTCTTAACGCTAAGGCAGATGACGGCGAGGTCAAAATTGTATTCTTCACTTCATTTAAACCTCGTACCATTCGTAGTCGAAATAAAATAGAAAAAATTGTCCGGGAAAACTTCAAGGACTATACAGTAGAATTGGTTTTCCGCGAAGATATAGAAGACCAAATTAAATTGATTGAGAATGGTCATAAATATGTTGACCACGATCAGCTAGAGATAGATTGCGAAAATAATTGTTTACGATACAATGATTCCATCATTGTTAATATCTCTGCGAAATCCCTACAGGAACTGTTTGCTCGCCGTAGAAATGGTCTCTTAGGTATGAATCTTCGGTATTACGTGAAGAGAAAAGACGTCGATATTGGAATAGAGCGTTCTATCAGACAGACCCCAGAAAATTTTTGGTATAAGAATAATGGCGTTCTCATTGTTTGTGATGAATGGAATATCGAAGGCAATGTTCTCAAGCTTACGAATTTTTCAATTATAAACGGAGGACAGACTACAAACCGAATTGGCTGTGCGGATATATGTAAAGACTTCTACTTACAATGTAAAGTAGTGAAGGCGAAAGGCGCCGATTCAACGGAAAAAGAAGATTTTATTTTAGGTATTGCAGAGGCTACTAATTCACAGAAAAGGATAGACGACGCAGATTTAAAGGCTAATACTCCCGAGCAACTTTCGTTAAAAGAAAGGCTTTCTCATAGAAACGTGTATTATGTATTGAAGAAAGGCGATAAACCTCCTAAGCAACTCAAACCATATGAATTTGCGAACGTGAATAAAATAGGAAAAGTTGCATTGGCCGGCGTTCTCCAGATGCCCGGTTCGGCAAGAAGTAATCCGAAACGTATGTTCCAGAAGGAATACTATAACCAGATCTTTGGTAAAGACGCTAATGCTACAGTGTTAGCTGATTTGCTAAAGCTCGAATTTTACTATGAACTGTTCCTAAAGACGGAACTTAAAGACAGAGGATTTGATAAAAACACTGTTATCCCCGTACTGAAGTACGGAACAACTTTTGTGCTTGCTTGTATATGTTTTTTATGCAAAGTAAACAGTTCTGTTTTTGACTATGACGCAATAGCTAATCTGATAAATAAGCCAGAAGAACTTAAACTAGAAATTCGAAAAATGAGTGGATTAGATCGACTCATTCAGCATAGAGTGGATAACGAAAAAGAATTAATTTTTTCAATATATTCTTTTATTGGCGAGGACGTATTAGGATTTTGTTTTGAGGCTGCCTTAGAGAAAGCGAATGAAGATTTGAGTCCGGCAAATTACTTAAAGGTGGATATAAATTACCACAAAGACGTACTAAAACGTCTGTGGTCTCAGTATAAAAAGAATAGTAAATTAAGTACGGCAATAGATACAATCTTTAAAAAATAAAACCTAGTAAAAAGCTGTTTATAGAGAGTCGCTCGTGGTTACCCTATGCTATGTTGATTTCGCAATTAACATAGCATAGGGGGTATGTTCTTTGAACTGACTATTTCCTTATTAAGCCCGTATGGTCGACAAACGTTGATTTGGGACAAATGTTTGCATTTCCAATCCCGCGCCGTATTGTTCTTTGACATATTTGCTTCATAGAACGTAATTGGTAATAATCACTTCCTGTCCTGTTCTCTTAGACGAGTCGCGATTGATGTTCCGTCTTACGTTGATAGACTGAATATTATATCCCGAATATAATTCGTAAATCAACGGCACGTCGTTATTCGACAACATTATTTTGACGCCCTTTTTGTCGAGTCTTTGAAAGAGTTTTGCCAGTCTTTGGTGGTCTGCAAGTTCAAAGCCTGTTTTCGTGTAATCGGTAAAATCGGCGGTTTTACTTTTGGGAATATACGGACTGTCAAAATAGACGAAATCGCCGCGTTTGACGTCTTCGCAGGCTTCTTCGAAATCAAGACAGGAAATATTGACGCTTGCTTTTTGGAGATAGGCGGAGATCGCGAGGGCGTTTTCTTTATTTATCGACTTTCCTGAAACCTTGTTGTTGTAGGAGACGTTAAAGAAGCCCTTGTTGTTGACGCGATACAAGCCGTTGAAACAATGCTTGTTTAGCCAAACGAAGAACGCGGCGCATTCTTCGTCTAAAATTTGCGCCTTTATTTTTTCGTTGTATTTTTGCCGAATTTCATAGTATAATTCGGCGTCGCAGGGGGTAGCGTCCAAAACGTCGATAACGTCGACGACGCTTTGCACGTCGTCTTTGATTTGTCGGTATATGTTGATAAGTTGCGGGTTGACGTCGTTGACGAAGGCGCGTTTCGGGGCGACTGCAAGAAAAACGGCTCCGCCTCCGACAAAAGGTTCAAAGTATCGTCCAAACTTCTTCGGAAATCGCGGTATGATAAGGTCTAATAATTGGGTCTTGCCGCCCGCCCATTTTAAAAAAGGAGTCAACACGTTGTTCTTTTTTGTGATCGTATGTTTAAGTTTTGTGATAAAGTAAACGCTTCGGCGATCATAAAGAATAACGAAATTTGGATCAACAGTAGATCAATAAAAGAGATTTTGACTTTTTGTAAGAGTTTTCGGGTTAAATTTTTGGAAAGTTACCGAATGAAAATCGGCGGTTAGTTGAATCAAGGCGAGCGTCAGGATTCGTTTTTGTAAGCGTTCACGGAAAACGCGCGCGGTAAGCCGCCGCATTTAATGCGGCGGTTGGAATTACCCAAAACCGACGACTTCAGAACAAAGTAGCGGTATGTTACAATCCAAATTCGCGCCTTTCTTTCGGCGCTTGTAAGC
>JAZRWW010000155.1:0-1351 GCA_045599865.1 Thermoguttaceae bacterium | reverse complement strand
TCCGCTTTGCCTATGCCGCCGAGTCCGTTGACCGCCGAAATCGCCGCGACCGACGAATACGCCAAGGCTTTGCGCAACTTGTCCAAATTCTCGCGTCGACCGACGAAGGCTTGGTTATGCGCCGGATAACCTTGGCACAATTGCGAGTTTTTGGCGGCGTCTTGACGATAAACGCGATCGTCGCATTGCTCTTTGAGTTCTCGAAGCGCGTCGTCGATTTTGGCGTAATTCAGGTCGGAAAGATCGAAAGCGTCGGGAAATTGATAGCGCTGGAAATTGCGAATTTGGCGTCCATACGCGTGAAATTCGGGCGGCAACTCTTCGTCCGAGTGGAACAGACCCGGTATTTTGACGATCTGCATCGGAGCCGCCGCCTCGCCGACGAGCTGGCGTTGCGCCTCGCGGGAAACCCACCAGTCGAACTCGTGTTTGCAGAATTCGCTTTTGAAATAGTTCGGCGAAATCATCGCGATAAGGAAGCGCGATTCTGCGATTCCTTCGAGAATTTTTGCGTTCCAGTCGTCCATTCCACGCAGACTCGACTTGTCGAAGAAGACGCGCGGGGACTTTCCGAACAACTTGCGAAACTCCTCGTTTTCGAGAATCTTACGGACAAACTCGGAAACGAAGCCGATTTCGGCGCCGTCTTGAGGCTCGTCGTCTTTGCGCGCGTAACTGACGAAATAGTCGTAGGCGTATTCCATTTTGAGGCTTCTTGATTGCGTTGGGGGACGAGACGAACGGTCTCGACTATGACGGATTGTATCGGAGCCCCGGCGAAAAAGCAAGTAAAATATGCAAAAATTTGGCGAAAAAAACTTTGCGCAACGCGGCTTGGACGCGCGTGTTCCTACGGACGGTTCCGTTTCTTTTCGCGCCCCTTGCGCGTCGTCGTCGAAGAGTGAAGCGACTATTCGACGACGTCTGCTTGCGAAACCCCGAACGTCGGAATTAAAATCCAGTGAAAAAAGCCGTTCGTTACATACGTGCGGAAAAGGTTTGAACAATTTTGCGTTTGCATTTGCAGAAACCGAACCAAGAAACAAAATCAAGCCAAGAAACAAAAAAAGCCGCCTCAAATCAAAAGAGACGGCTTTCAAAGTTGCGGGGACAGGACTTGAACCTATGACCTCAAGGTTATGAGCCTCGCGAGCTACCAACTGCTCCACCCCGCGATCCATTATTGCTTGACTAACTTTGCTTCGCCAAACAACGCGGTAGATTCTAACCCCGATCGCCGTTTTGTCGAGGGGCGTTTTTCTTTTTTTTTGACATTTCTTTCAAAAACGCTTGAAATAGCGCGAAACGACGAGTAAAATGAACGACGTTCGTGAAATTTACGTTCCAATTT
>JAZRWW010000154.1:0-34030 GCA_045599865.1 Thermoguttaceae bacterium | reverse complement strand
ACGACGCGCAAGAATCGCCGCGAAAGCGGCGCGCGAAAGCCGCCCGCATTGCGGGCGGATGGGTTGCGAATGTCCGCGCTTCTGGCGTCAGCATACGGGACGGATTAGGCGCTTAATGAACTCGTTTGTCGAGAGTCTCGTAAAATTCCGCCCATCCGCCTGCAATGCAGGCGGCTTTCGCACGTTTTTCGCTTCTGCGAAAAACGAATCCCCAAGCGACGCTTTCATTAAGTTCAACCGTCGAATTTTCGGGAATACTTTTCGTGAACGATTACAGAAGAACAAAATAAAGAAACGGACGCGGAGCGTTCGCTTGTTTCCGACGTTTTGATCGACAATCCCAACGCCGAAGAAACACGACGCGAGGATAGCGACGTTAATTAAGGGGTCTAATAGCGAAGAAGCGAGGAAACATATGAGAACGGTTTTGGACGATATTAGAAACGAAGGAAGGGACGAGGGATGGCGCGAGGGAATGCGCGACGGTAAAATCGAAGGGAAAATCGAGACGATTCAAACGGTCGCTTCGATGCGTTTCCAAGAAAAATCCGAGCGTCTGACCCCGCTGTTGACTTCGCTTAACGATTTGCCCCTCTTGGAACAGACGCGTCAATTTGCCTTGAGCGCGTCCTCGTTGATCGACCTCGAAAATTTCGCCCAAACTATGATTCAGTTCAAAGCCGAGTCGAGCAGGGGCGTCAACAAACAGGCGTTGTAAAAAAGTATGCGTTCACGGATAAAGTTTGGAGCGGAACCCCGCCGTTAGGCGGGCTATAAACTTTCTTTACTTACAATAACTTACGACAGGCTATGGGATTTTTCGTGGGACGCGATTTTTTAGCACATTAGCCGTAAGAACTCTCTCGCCTCTTCTAACGAGTACTTCTCTTTGTCGAACAACATAGCGCTAGGAGTTTGTTTTTGTTTCTTTGAAGTTCCTTTGTTCTGCGCAGTGTTTTGTTTCTTTTCTGGCTCCGCATTGGAGCCGCGAACGGCGTTGAGAAGCTGGTTGATTCTTGCCTCTTTTGTCTCTCGCGCAGGGTTGTTCTTGTGAACTGCGTCGCGAACGCGTCTTATCAATTCCCGGTGCAAACGATCTACTTCGTCAATAAGTTCTTCTTGTTTTGCAAACAGCGCGACGCCTTGTTTGTCTTGCGCGACAACGCTAGCGTGCGCCTTGTTTTTCTGTTCTTCTTTTATGTGTTCTGCAAGCTCCTTTTCTGCGCGGGTTTGTCGTCTTTCAGTCCCTTGTTTTTTTGCGGTTTCAACCTCTCTTACGTACTCGTCTAGGAGAGATTTCTTGTTAGACGCGCGCATAATTGCTTTTTGGATTCTTCCGCGTAACGAGCCGTCTGCCTTTGCTTGGTCGTCGCTTTCGAAGTCAGGATCGACCTCGTGAAGAACGTCGTCATACAGGCCTTTGTTTGCCTTCGTGATTTCTTGCATAAACGCGATACTGTGCCTAAGCGCTTGCGTTGAATCGCCTTTTTTGATACTCTGCACTATGCGCTCGTTGTACGAAGGATTGTTCATACTGATTTTTTGTTTTTCTTCGTCGGTGAGTTTGTCTCCTGTTTTCTTTGCAAGACGTAACGCGTCTAACTTGTCTTCACTGACGTTGCCGCTCTTTCGAAGCCGTTCAAGAGCTTCTTCTTGTTTTGCGTTTGCGTCTTCTGCTTTTTTGTCTTTCCTTTCTTGCGCTTCTTTTATCGCTTGTTCTATGTCGTCTTTGCGTCCATAGTCGTAAAGATCGCGGCCAGACCTTTTTTCAAGGAACGACGCGTACCCGTCTGCCGTTCCCCATATGCCTTTTGTTGTGGTTAAGCCTTGGTTTTCAAAACTTGCGTTTTTGGCGTTGTACCATTTCATAAACTTCTTGCCGCCTTCGCCTTCCAATGCGCGAACTCCCTCGCCGAGCGACCCGAATTTATTTCTGATTGCTTCTACTACTTGCCTTGGCAACATTCCAACGTCGATTTTTCCAGCGTCGTCTTTGCTTGAATATCGCGGTTTTGGCTCTTTCTCTTTTTTGTCCTCTTCTTCCTTTGGCTTGTCCTTTGAATCGTCGAGTTCTTTGGCGTCTTTAAAGAATTGTTTTGTGACAGCGGCTCTTTCTTCCGGCGCCGTTTCACGAAGCGTTTCTAAAAGCTGGTTTAGTCTCTCCTGACTTTGGCTCGTTTCAATGTCGGCTTGCAGGTCTTTTGCGTCGGCTTTTTGTTCGGCTTCAATAATGTCGTCTATGTTGTCAAGCGACGCGTCCGACGTCTCGTCTTGCTCTTCTCTTCTTGTAATTCCTTCTTTGTTTAACGGGCGCAGTTTTCCACGCGTCTCCCATAGCCAATCTTCTTCTTTCGCGAGAGCTTCTTTTTCTTCTTTTGAAAGGTCTTTCTCTTTTATTTTTTCATTAAAAGCTCTTACTCGTCTTGAGTACTCGTCTTGCAACGACTCGCTGGAACTTTGGATTTCTTGAAGGGTTTTGATCGGATTTTCCGATAGCAAACCTTTTTCGATTTCTGTTTTATGCTCTATCCACCAATTCACGTCGTCGTGATCGTAAACGCGTTTCGCGACGACTTCGCGTAAAAGAGATTCCGCATCCGCTTCGTCTCCATACGTTTCCTTGATTTCGTTTATTCGTTGTCTTTTTCTTTCTTCGGCTGGTTTTCTGTATGGACTAAGAGTGTATCTGATCGCCCATTCTCGCAACCCTGCGGCGTATTCGACGCGGTTTTTTGACGCGTCCTTGAACGCAGGAAGACCGTTTAAGTCGCCTGTTTCTATGCATTCAAGAACGTCGGCGTGCTTACGGCTTGTCTTCTTGCTTTGCGTTTTTTTGCTAGGCGGTCGTTTTTTTGTCGTTCCCTGTTCGTTTTTAGGCGGCGTTGTTTCGACAGTAGGTTGCTTGATAGGTTGGGGTTCGACTTGCGGCGCGGCGTTGGAAGCCTCCGACGATTCCTTTCCGTCTTTTTGCAAGGAGGCTTCCATTTGTTTTAGCCATAAATCCGCCGCGTCTCCTTCTTGCGAGTCGCGGTTTTTTAGAGACCTGTTTGCTTTGTTTCGTTTCTTTTTTTTGCTTTCTTGCTTGTCGACGCTTTCCGTCTGCGGCGTTTTGCTTTCCGGCAAAGGCTCGTTTTGCGCGACGGTCGACGGAGTTGTTTCTGTCTTCGTCTCTTTTTTGCTTTGCTGAAATTCTTTTTTTAGACTATCGGAGTCGTACTTTCGAACAGAGGCGGATTGGTTTGTCGACGCGTTTTCGGCGAATGAAGGCGCCGCGAAAGAAAACGCGGGCTCGTCGTTGTAAACTTCCTTCTGTTTCTCGGCGGGTTTCTCTTGCTTTGGAGCTTCCGACGTTCGTAATTCTTCGCGCGCTTTGGATAAGTTTTCGTCGGCTTTTGCTTTGTCTTCTTCGACGGGCGTTTGCCGCAACGCTTCTTCGGACGACAGGAGCTTCGTTTTTTCGCCTTGATTAGAAGAGTCGCTTGTTTGAGACAGACCGAGCATTTCGTCCATTACAGGAGTCCATTTGTCGTCTAAATCCCAATAACTTGCGTTGGGGTTGTTTAACGCTCGTTCTAACAACTCGTCTTTAAACGCAAGAAGTTCTCTTCCTGTAACTTCGTTTAGGATTCCTATGCTTTTAAGATATTCGCCTACTGTCTTATCAAACGCGTCCATTGACTCAACTGCTTCGGCGGTTAGCTTTTCGTCCTCTCTTCCGCGCCAACTTCCTGTTAATTGTCTGTTCTTGTATTGAGAAGTCCACAGTTCCGAGGCGGTTTCTCTCAACTGATTGATTCTGGCTGTTGTTTTCTTTTTCCCTTCGCCGATCAGTTTTGGCAACTGTTTTCTCGACAGGAGCCCCCAGCTTTTTTGCCATTCTCTTTTTTTAAACGTCTTTAACGCTTCTTTTTGTTGAGCTTCTGTCAACGTTCGTTTGGGCGCGTTTTTCTCTTCCGCCTCTTTTTTTGCGGCGGCAATAAGAGGAGAAGTCTCGAGCGCTTCTCCTTTGTCGTTGCCGACGCGCGACGGATCGTTTGTTTTTGCCTTGCCGTCGTTTAATAACGACCGCTTCTCTTGCGCGAAATTTTTGTCAAAGAACGCCGCGATTTTTTTTCGCGCTTCATCTAGTTTCTTCAAACTACTTATTTTTGAGACTTCGCTTTGAAGACTGTCTATTTGATTTAAAACGCCTGTTGACTCTAGATATTTGAGAGTATAAGCGTTGTCTACTGTGAAACGTAAGTCTTTGAGCATTTCGCTTAACTCATAGACGACTTCATTGTAAGCATATCTTTTTTTGCCAAATTCTTTGCGCGAGGCTCGTTCTTTAAAATAGTCTGAATCGTGAACGTACTCGAAAAAATCTGGGCGCGCAGAAAAAAAATCGCGGATCAGTTGCGCGCCATCAGGCGTTAGAGACGCGTCGGCTTCCTTTTGTTGCGTCGATTCCGCGTTTTCTTTTTGTTCCGGGTCTGAGCGCGAGGTTTGACGAAGCTCTTCTTGCGCGCTTGACGATTCTTTATTTGCGTCCTGTTGTTTCTCTTTTTTCGGCTCTTCCTGCGTTTCGTTGTTTGCCTCTTCAAACAAAAGAGAACTCTTGGCGGGCGTTCCTTCACGCTCGTCTTTCGGTTCGGGTTTCGGCTCTTCTTTTGACGCCTCTTTTTTTTCTTCAGGTTTTGACTCTGTTTGACGCAACGCCTCGCTCGCCTCGTTGACTTTATCTTCCGTCGTCTCGACGTCAAATAACGACGCGGAGTCAGTTTTCGCCGGGCGCGCTTCCTTCTTGTCTTCTTTTGCGTCAAACAATGAAAGTTCAGGCTCTTCGAGCGTTTCTGGTTGCGCCTCTTGCCGTTGTTCTTCTTTTTCTTCTTTTGGCTTCTCTTTTGGCTCTTCTAAAAGAGACGGAGCCCCGTCGTCGACGTTAGAGGAAGGTTTGTTTTCGCCGTCGGAGTTCTCTCGCCCGTTAGTACTGTCGGTTGCAACGCTCCCGCTCGTTTCAGTCGTCTGACTTCCGCCAAGCAATTCTTCGTTTCCTCCGGCGACAATCCTTTCAATATCGTCGCCCGCTGTCTGTATAATTCGTTTGCGCTCTTCTCCGCTTGTCGCTTTTGCGTAATCATCGCTCGCCTTTCTTACCACGTTGTTGATTGCGTCGTCGCGCGCGTTCAAGCGCGACGTTAAATATTCCGTCAAGACCTTTTGCGCCTCGGCTTCTTTTTTTGCCGCTTCTTCGACGCCGCCCTCTCTTGCGTAGCTTTTTCCGGCTCGTCCAAGATGATGCGCCCTGACGCGATTTTTTAACTCTTTAGAAATTCTTGCTTTCGCTTCGATTTTGTCGGTAGCCGTCGACTCGTTGATTTCGTTGCCAAACAAGTCGAATCCTAACGACTTGCTCTCTGCGTCGCGGAACTCGCGCGCCGCTTCTACTGCAAAGTCATAGTCGTCGAGCTTGTCTTTTGACGCAAGAAAATCCCAAGTCTGCTTTTGAAGTTCTTCCGCGTTTGTCCTGTCGCGCTCAAAAATTCTTCTTTCTTCGTCGTTATGAAACGTTCCAGTAGACGTGGGAAGCCCAAGTATTTCCGATATTGCGTTCGCGCCCGGAACCGCGTCTTCCCCGGCGGCTTCTAGCCTGTTAAACACGGCGTTCGAGAGATTCGCAAGCGACTTGGCTTCTTTGATTAAACCTTGGTCTTTGGGAAGCCCAATCTTTAGCAAAGATTCTTCGTCGTGCGCGTTGTGTCTTAAGAAAACGGCGGCGTCGATCACGCTTGCGTGTTGTTCCGACAAGTTCGCAAGCGCGCCTATCGTTTTGGCTTCTCTGGCGTCCTTGGCGTTGATAAATTGAACGCCTAGCGTAATTTTGGGCTGTCCGCTCTTTTCGGCGCGTCTTGCTAGGTCGAAACGATGATGCCCGTTGACGACGTAATCTCGATTATCCGCCGGATCGTGCCAAACCAATAGGACTGAACTTAGCTCGGGATTGAACGTTTTTACGCCTTGCAACGCCGCTCCGGCGCCAGTCGCTTTGTTTACGTCTTGTTTAAACTGAAATCTTGCCGGGTCTACGCTTAGTTCGTCAAGCGTTGCAAACGAATATCCGTTGTTTAAATAAGCGCGGTCGTAAAGCGGAGTGCTTGGCGGAACAGGCTCGGGCAACGCGCTTGTTCTATTTGCCGCCGTTTCGTCTACGACTCCTAGCCTGTCGCGCCACGCTACCGCCGCGCGCCCTATTGCTTTTGCAAGTTTTTCTCGACTTCTTTCTTTTGCGCCTCTTGCCGCGTCAATAAACTTGCGATACGTCTCCGTTCCTTTTACCTCGCTTGACTTTGCCAGCAAAGACGCCTCGACCTGCTCGGCGTTGTAAAGCGACGTTAGTTCGTCGTTAAAATAGTCGCGCGATCCGTCCGTGTCTAGGAACGAACGTTTCTCGTCGGTGGTTCGGATTCCTTCGGATTCTAACGCTTGCGTCAGCGCGGTTTTTACTCCTGCGAGAACGGGCGAGCTAGAAAGCGTTTCGTTGTTTGCGACGGCGTTTTTAATCGCTTCGTAGTCGTTTTCCGTGAAGTTTTGCGTTACGTCGACAAAATGTTCGACCGAGCCAAACTCTTTGTTTGCCGCCGCTTGTTCTTCAAGAATCCAAGGGTTTCGAGCCGCGTTGCGATTGGCAAAGAACGTCGCGTGAGCTTTTCCCGCGTATTCTTCAAGTTCTTTGACGCTCATTCGCCCTAGGTCGTTGACGCGTCTTGCGATCGCGTTTCTGACTTCAACGGCTCGTTTTGCCTTTGTCAGGTCGGTTCCTAAGACTTGCGAGTACTTCGAAAGAGCTTCGTATCCGCCTTCGCTTCCGTGCGCGGTTCTGAGAATTTCCGTCGCGTTTGTCGTCGCCGTTCGCATTAGCGCGGTTATGTCGTCCGTCGAACGTCCGGCGCGCCTCATTCGCGCTATTTCTCTTGCAAGCGATGAAAAGCCTTCTAAGAAATTGTTTGCCGTCCATTCGTTTTTCGCGCTTGCAAATTCGTTTGGGCTTTGGTTCCACGTAACCCAAGACTTGCTTGGATCGTATATGCCTTTAACTTTCGAATAGCTTTCTTCCCCTGCGACCTTGAGCGTTCCAAGTATCTTTACGATTCCCGGAGTAGGCTCGTCCGGGCTTGCTTGCGGCGCGACTTCTGCGGTTTGCTTTGGTTGAGAAACTTCTTCTCTTTCGGCTTCGGCCTCGGCTTTGGTTTCGTTTGCTTTGTAGTCTTCTATTGTTTCGACCTTGCCCGCGTTTGGGTTTGTCGTTTTCCAACTAAAAGCGGGATACGTTATTTCGACTCCGCCCTCTGTCTGCTTTAACACATACGGAACGACGTTGCCGTTTGAATAGCGATAGGCGACGTACCAACCTTGTTTGCCAAAACACACAAAGTCTGGGTCGTAGCGGTATACGTAACCGTCGATAATCTTTTCCGGCTGTTTGCCGCCTAGTTGCGTTTCCTGCGTCGCTGGTTGCGTCTGTCGCGTCTCTTTTGGGCTGGTCGACTGTTTAGCCGGACTTGGCGTTCCTTGCGCGCTAGGCGTTGATTTCGGCGGTTCTTTTACGCCGGGAGTAGACGACACGCTTGTTTTTTGTTCGCTTGCGGGGTTGGCGTTAAAACTAGGAGTCGCGGAATTTTTGTCGTAGTCGACGCGCTGAAAGAAGTTTTGGCGAAGAAGTTCAAAAGCGTTTCGGAGTTCAGCGTTGTTAAAAGAGCGTTCGTCGGTCATTTTATACGTCTCCCGTTGCGTAAGTTGACAGTTTCTTAGAAATACGAAAACGGGAGGCGTTAAAACCGCGTTTCACGGCTCTTGGTAGTACTTGCAAGATTCTCTGTTGCAAAAGATAGAACGGACGTGCCAACAGCTTTGGTCGGGCAAAAGATTAAAATTCTCGTCGCAAGGTCTTCTGTATGCCGCCGAGTCCCACTCGCGCCCTTGTTCGTCTTTGAATTTTAAAGACGCGTCATTAAGAGCGTCTGGATTGCGACATTCTACTATGTGGCAAGAAATATTTCTTAGTTCCAGCCACTTGCGATCCAAATGATTTGCGTATTTACAATTGTTCATTGTTCGCCAACCTTAATTTTGCTTCGTTTAAACAACATAATCTGCCGTGTCGTTCGTAAACGTCGCGGAGTACAATCTTAACACGCCATCCCTTCTGTAAATGACGTCGGATATTTCTTGCGTCGTATGGTTTACGTAAAGTTCAATTTCAGATATTGCGTCTGTAATGTCAAACGTTGCGTATAATCCAGTGTTAAGCGTCGCGAGATCAGCGCCAATTTCTGAAACCGCCCCGTCTCCAATCTCTTGTATGCTCCATTTTGCTTGAACGTTTCTTGCTGTTTTTGTTCCCGATATTCTCCATTGATTAAACGAGTAATGAATGTTGTATTCAAACGGAACGTCGCCAACCAAGTCGTTTTGCTGCAACGTCGAAGCGACGTTTGGCATTAAAACGCCTGTTATCTCGCTTTCAGACGTTGCTGTTAAAGGAAAGTTTATTACGTCTCCGAAGCTGTGGTTTTGTATTGGCGATATAACGCTTGAACGTGGAAAGTGAGTTGTAGCCCAGTTTCTAAGGTCTGCTAGAGTTCGGTTGGTAAAATTAGCGCGCCATCGTTCGTTTCCATTTATGACAACAGGGCTCCAGTCGTTGTTTATATCCTGCACAAACCCTTTTCCTGTTTCGTCGCATAGCGTCCACGAATTAGGCGCGGAGAGTCTGTCTGCCAAAGAAAACGTGCCAAAAACTCCGTATCCTAAAAGGACGCCTTGATTGTTTATCACGCGTCTCCAACCTCCTGCGCTGCCAAGAGCTGAAGATGTTGTTATGTAATAACTACTCATTTATTAAGACGTCTTTTGTTGAGAAAGTTAGCGCAAGAGTTCCGTTTACAACAGAAGCCGCACTACAATAACGTATGCTTGTCGACGTTCCGACTGCTAAACAAAACGCCGCGACCATTTTTGAACCGTAATCAAAAGCGACGACGACAAACAAGCCGTTCGCGTCGACAATGAATTTAAGCGCGTTCTCGGAAGCTGAATTTGCGTTTATCGACAAACGGGAGCCGATTTGTAGCGACGTCGAGCCGCTTGACGTCGCGACGACCCCGAAGACAAGCGGCGCGTAGGGAAACGTGGCGTATCCAGTTCCTCCGGCGCCAATTTCCTCTTGCGTATACGCGAAATATTGCCCGGAACCCGTCGTGTTGCAACTAAGAACGACTTCTTTGTCTTCAAGATCGTTCTTGGCTTCGGTTGCGTTTGAGTAAGTCTCTTCGAAGCCGTTGATTCTTATAAACGAATGTTTAGGAATAGTCGCGGTTCCGTTGTTTTTGACAAGAAAATGAAGCTCCTTGCTTCCTATCGTCATTTTGTCTTCGACGTCGGTTACAGTTCCTGTAAGCGGATTTTGAAACGCTATTTCACGAAACCATTTTGTTTCAGTTTCGTTATTGTCGTCAGTTTCTTCGTCAGTTTCTTCGCCGTCAGTCTCGCTTGTTTCTTTTTTCGCTTGGAATTGAACGCCGTCCCAGTTGATTTTCGCTATTTTTGACGCTTCGCTTGAATGATTGCAATTCCCGTTTGGCGTTATCGTGATCCCGCGCCCGCCGCGAATATGCGCCGTTCTCTGCGGGGCGCCGATCCCTCCGTTTTCGCCCGCAAGAGCGACTTCTGTTTTTACAAACACTATGGGGACTGTCGCCGTGTTTGTCGTTTCCCCGAGGAACGCGCCCGATCCAACCGCCGTCGCGCTAAGATACGCGTATTTGCCGTTTGCGATAGTAAGCGACGATAGGTCGACTCCTTCCTCGACGCTTATTCTTTCGCCGTCGAGGCGCCATTCTATATCCGCCGTCGTGTCTTGCGCAAGTTGCGCGAGTATCGTTTGACCTATTCCAGCGACGTCGGTATTGACGCTAATTTTTAATTTCGGTACGGTGTCGACCGCTCTTGCCGGAGTTTCGTCTTCGGTTTTCCTCACAAAATAGTCCGTTGCAAGCACGAACAATTTTCTGTCTTTCCCGTTTTCGCGGATAACGACCATTAAGAGAATTTGACAACCAGCTTCTTGTCCGCTTTCGTCGTCTTCCGTCACAGCGTAAGCCCAGCCTCCGTTGTCTTGCAAAAGAACTGGCTTCGTGTTCCATTGAAGTCTATACCATACCGGGCGAACGTAAGGAATATTGATCGTGTATCTTGTTTCAAAACCGCTGGAGCCTAACGTTGTCCAAGTAAAAATCAAATCATCGCCAACGACAGGTTTTTCTCCTGAAAGCAATTTGAACGTGTTTCCAGCACGCCCTCTTTTTTCTGATTTTAGGACGTTTGCATCTTCGACGTACAATTCGTAACTCTCAACGACGCGCCTAGGGATTTCAACCATAATTTCCCCCTCTAAGAGCGACTCGTCGCTTGCGCTTGCTTCAACGCCTAGTTGACAACCAACGTCGTCTTCTGTCGGCGTGTACGTCGAGTCGTTAGCGCCTTCTATATCTTCCCAAACGGAACCTGTCTTGCGTTTCCATTGAAATTCAACGTCGTCTGAATCCGTTACGTCTTCGTTGTCTGCGTCGTAACAACCAAATTTTAACGGAACAGAAACTTGCGGGTCGGTTGTGTCGACGTTCCCGTATGCGATAGGCGTTTTGTCGGACGTAACAAACGTCGTTGATATGTCGTTTCTATATCCGTAAAAACTTCCGTATCCTTTTGCCGTGACGCCTATGTGAGCAACTCGGTATATAGGATTTTCAGTTAGATTTGGAACGGTAAAGACGGCGCCAGACTTCTGAACTGTCTTAAGAATCGTGTCTCTGCCGTTTTCTACTCCTATCCACCATTCAAAAACGCAAGTCGCTCCAGCCGGGGTTACGGTAGCCGTCAAAACGTCGCCTTCGTGCGGCTCGTTTGTTGATAGCGCGACGCCTGTTATTTGCGTCTTGTTTGAAACGTCTTCGATCCCGAAGGCGCCGCTGGTTTCCGCGTTGAGAGTTTCCGTATAAACCGCGTTCTCGTTTTCTGCCGTAGAATACCGAACGACAGCCTCGCATTTAATCATACGCGTCCAATCGTCCTTTGTCGTCTCGTAGAAGTCAGTGTTTTCCCTGTCTGTCGCCTCAACCCAACTTGACGATCCCCAGCTTCTAAACCACCGTGTTCTAACAGAAAATATGGTCGCGCCAGTTCCTGCCGTTACGGTCATTTTGATAATATCGCCAAGTTTCGGATTCGTCGTCGATAAAGAAAGCGCGTTTATAGCCATTCTGTTTTCCTAACCGATTTACTCTTGTTCCGTTTCTTCTTCTTCTTCGTCGTCGTCTTCTTCGTCGTCGTCTTCTTCTTCGTCGTCTTCTTCTTGCTTTTCGTCGTCCTCAAGCTCGTCTTCGTCTGCGTACTTGCGATGAACGCAAGAAGCGGCGTTGTCAAACCACACGAAAGCGTCTCCCCCAAACGGCGTTTCGCTGGTTCCGCTGTTTTTGTTTTGACTCTTGAGTTTGACAAGGACTACGCTTCCGCCGCTTCCGTCGTCGTTGTTTTTAAGCCGGACTGTTTCAAACTTGTCAGAATCAAATTGAACCTCTGTAACGTCGTCAAAATGCGGTCGTTGCGGGACTTCGTCTTCTCTTTTGTAACTACTAACCCAGCCTTGATCGACGCCGACTGTTACGCCAGTCCATTTTACTTGCGCCCAACTTTCTTGCGGGCTTGTGATTTGCGTTCTTTTCGACCCGGAAAGATTTAAAACGCCAGTCGTTTGCGTCCCGTCGACGGAGTTTTCGGTCGTCGTTAAACCTAGCCAGTTTATTGTTTTTTCGTCAATTTCAATCCGCGTTCCGCCTTCATACTCTTCTCCGGCTTTGTTGGCTATAGGGTAGATCGTTCCAGCTTTTGGATTACAACCGATAAGAATAGAATCGCCGACTTGTAAATTTAGGTCTTCAATATCACCCGGCGCTTGACAGCGATATTTTTTGTCGCTAGAAACGTAAACATAGCCGCCTTCAATAGCGTCGACCGTCGCTTGTTTTATTCCAAACTGCTCGAGATTTTCCGCGCTAAACATTCCGCCGCGCGTTCTGTTGCGCGTAACGTCGTCGAAAATCCCTCCGGCATTAATAGGCGCGTTAGACGGTTGCGCCTCTGTAAAATAAGGCGTTCCGTTATGTTCAACTGTTTGATTTAACTCTTTAATGGAACTTACTTCGGCGCCGTTGTACGAGCTTTGAAGGTCGCCGTCTACGACGTAGCCCGAGTAAACGTTCGTCGACGTTTCTTTTATCCGAAACGTTTTGTATCTCCACGCGTTAGGAGACGCTGATTCGTGAAAGTTTGTAACGTAAAGAAGGTTTGACTCGATCGGGTCGGCTTCGATCGCTTTTTCTATGTGAAATTTCCAGCCGAGCGCTTCTTTTAGGCTTCCGTATGAAGTTTTATTTGTCGTGTTTGACAAACCAGCCGGACTGTCTGCAAACGCTCCGTATTTGTCGTTTCTGAAATAAACGCGCGTTTCCGTTGGTCGCATAGCCAGTTGCGTCGCAAACAGTTTTAATTTTGACTGAACGTCTGCTGGAAAATCGCCGACGTCAAGATTAAAACTCGCGCCGTTAAAAAACACGTTGGACTCGTCAGGCAGTTGCGCTTTTCCTCCGTACAGTCTAAAACCATAGCAAGCAAGCGCGTGGTCTATTGCAAGAGGGAGCGGCGCGTTTTCGAGATTTTTGATTCTTACGCTGTTTGGTAGAGACAGGAGGAAACTCTGAGTTCGACTTAACGAAAAATCTACCGGGGCAAACTGCCCAACGTTATGCAACACGGAATAAACGTCTGGCAGATAACAAAACGCGCGCCTTGTTTCTAAGTCGGCAGGTATCTGTTCTTTTTGGTAAACAAAATCCCAAGCGGCATATCTCCAATCGACAAACAAAGCCGTCCAAATTTCGCTGCCAAAAGGAGAGTTTTTTCCGTTCGGTATCTTTACTGCGCGAATGGGACGCAACTTTATATTGTCGGCGTGTCCGTCTTCTGAAAAAGAAGGCTGCATAGCAACGACGCCGTTTTCGGTTGAAGAGCCAAACGGACCGGCTTGCATTTTAAAACGAAAGTTATACCACGCGTCTTGTAGCGGACCGACTACGGTTGCAAGCAAATAGGCAAAGCGTCCCGCTTCGCAAGGATAAACAAGGACGTCTTTTTCAAGCGGCGTTTCTTCATACGCAGGGAAAGAGCAGTCTATGCCGTTTTCTTCACAAACGCGACGTGCTTTTTCGTACTTTTGCGCTACGTTTTGAACAACAAAATTCGTTGCGTTTGGGATAAACTCGTTTGCAACGTAGTCTGTTATCGAATCATAGTTAAAGTCCGCAGGTTTTTCCTCTATGCAACCGACGTCGAAAAGAAAACGTAACGTTTTTGTAGAATCGCCGACTTTAACAAGACGCGCGTAATCTCTGTTCATTTTAAATTATTCCGAAAGTCCGTTCGTTAAGCCGCGAATGTGTCGTATTTCCACTGGTCTAGGAAGTATGACCGAGAGCGTTTGAATCCACGCGTTTGTGCTCCACGAGGAAGGTACGTCTGTGCTTGACGCCGTAGTATACGTTTCTTTGTACCAGTGCGTTTTAGGGTCGTAAGAAACTGGTATCCAGAATCTTGTGTTCGCGTCGTTGTCGGGGTCTGAAATTTGAAAAGCCGTGATGTTTAGCGGCGTTGTTTCGTCTTCGTCTGAAACGCGATAGCCCCATAAAGGGACTTCGTGAAAGTTGCCAACTTCGGTTGTCGACGACGGGGCGTTTGTCGAGGTTGAGAATATTACGCCTAGCGTTCCAGCCGGGAGCCCCGCGTAATATTCGGCGTATTCGTCTAGCTTCCCGTAAGTGTCGCTTAACAACGAAAGAAAGTTTTCCGGCGTTACTGTATAAATAAAATCCATTGCCTCGCGCGCCGACAGGTAGTAGAATCCGCCGTAGTTTGGGTCTGTCTCGGGGTCGAGAGGATAGCTGTTTGCGATCCACCAAGTCATTCCTCGCCACGCTAGTCCGCCCGTATTGCTGAACGCTTGTTTTGCGTACTTAAAGACCTCGGTCGGGTTTTGGAACGCTTGATAGTCTTCTGTTCCTGCGCCGTTGTTTTTGTCGCGAAATATTTTATTATTCGCCCAGTCCGAAAGCCAAAGAGCCGAACAGGCGGAAGCAAGCCAACACAGGTTTGAATCGCCGTCGCCGTCCTTGTCGACTTCTTTAAAACGTTCGTTTGGGATTACATATTCAGCCATTATCCCAGTCGCCCCAACGTTCGCAAGTGTTTAAAGAGACTTCGAAAAGAAACGTCGTCGCCAGCTGTTCGATAAAGAATCCGTTTTCTCCGGCTTGAATAATCGTTGGACGACCGCTTCTTGACGCTTTAACGGTAGAACATATTTCAAGGTCTTGCTCGCCGTCGACTCCTAATCGCCAGCCGACAAGACATTTTAAAACTCGACGTTGCATTTCATAGACGTTTTTCGAGTCTTTTCTGACAAGACTGTTTGCTATTCCGCTTTCGTCGTTAGAATACAGTCTGTTGCAAGCCGTAACGTTTATGAATCGCGTCTCCCAAAGCAACAATGGATTCTGATCCATTTGGGAGTTGAACGTCGAGCCTTCGTCCGTAACAATGTAGAACGCGTCTCCGAGCGACGCGTAATTGACGCTCATAACGTCGTCGGTTGCAAAACAAGTCGACTCCGTAAGATTCAGTTTGTCGCGCAACCGACGCACGAAACGCCAAGTAAGCTCGATAGGAGAAGCAGGTCTCATTTTTCACGTCGTTCTTTTTTTAGGTTGCGGACGTTACTTTCTTCCACGCCGTTCCGTTGTACAGATACAACGAATGATCGGCTGTTACAAACGCAAGTTGTCCCGCTGTCGCTTCGGAAGGAAGGTTTGCCGTCGCGGCGTAAGTCGTCGCGACCACTTCTGTTGGGATCGACTCCGCGCTTGCTATTTGCGACCAGCTTGAACCGACGTAAACGTATGCCCCGGCTCTGTCGCCGCTTTCGACGACGCAAATAGCTCCGTTGTACGTGTTGGAAGGAAGTTGCGCCGACGTCGAAACGGAACGCGGCAGTCCTTGGTCTGTTACTCTGCTCATTTTCATTCGCTTTCTGTATTGTTGTCAGTCGTTATTTCGCTGAAATGATTCAACTGATTACCCGAGAATAGTCTTCGGTTTTTCCACGGCTCCTTTTCGCCTAAGCCGTTTGTCGGATAATAACAGCTTGCTTGCGTTACGAGCGGATTAAGCAATAGTCTTACTTCGTCGCCCTTTCTTAGCGGTCTCGTCAAGACGTATTCATAGTTCGCTAATACTTTATACGTTGTTCCTTGACCATAAACGCCTTGAACGGGTTCGGCGATTTGCACCGAGTTTCTTCTGCCTATCGCTGAAATTCTTTTGTTTGTTCGCGCGTCGTAACAGTAGTTGTCAATATGTGCGTTTGAGGTAGTCATCTGCGTCGTTGGTCCTTCTTGGTCTTCCGGCGTTGGCCGCTCCGCTTCCGAACCTGTCGCGCCGCCTTCTATTTCGGATTGTCTGTAAAACGTTATGATTTCTTCAACGTCTGGAAGTTCTGGGAGCGCGTTAAGACGTTCGGCTTCTATTGTTACAAACAATTTTCCCGTCGGAGGCGCGACTTGAAGAATAACTGGATCGCCAAACTCGTCGTCGTTCGCGGTTCCGTAAAACGCAGGTTTGACGATTCTATTTAAATCCGCCGTGTAAATCGCGTGCGACTTGTAGTACGTGTACGGATAATTCGCATCGTCTTGCGTTTCCCCGGTCGATTCTGCGTCGACAAGTTGCGTTTGAGACGTTAGTTCTACTTTTGTCGCGTAAGCCCCGCTAACCTCGCTAGGCTTTAATTCCGCCCCGGACTGTACTCTTGCAAGTTGCGGGGCGCAAGGGACGGAAGCGATCGCCTTGATGAATTGAAACGCGCCTTCGGTTTTCTCCGACGATGTTTTCGTCTCGTCTTCGTACACGCAGTAAACGTCGTATCCGTAAGGACTTGGCTTTTGAGACAGTTTTCTGTCGTAAGTCCAAGTCATTCCGTTTGACGAAACTGATTCTGGAAAGTGATTCCCAATTTCCTCGCCGATAAACCCCATATTTTGAGGCGTTATTCTGGCGAGGTCGGCTATTAAGTCGCTTGCCGATTGGTTTATCGGGGCTTGCGCTCCAGTAGTCGTCTCCGCTTTGTTTGTAACTTGACTAATTGCTTTTCCATTAATGACTCCTCGTTTTGTTTCAGAATTGATAATTTTGTTTGTCGCGCCTGTTTTTTGGTTTCTGTTTATTTCTACCGACAGATTTTTTTTACCAGAAACAGGTTCGTCGGAATATCCGTTTGAATACTGTTCCGTCGCGCTTGAACTCTTTACGTTACAATGAATCATGTGACGCGTCGTGATGGTAAACGACGGCGGGTCTCCTAAGTTTTCCGCAACGGTGGCTTTGACAAGATACCCGTATTGACATCTACCGAGTAGCCTGATTCTGTTTTCCATTGTCTTGCAAGCAACGGCAAGCAATAAACGCCTTGGCGCAAAAACGCTTCCTGTTACCGTTAATTGCGTCGTAACGTCTTCTACGACTCCGTTTGTGTTGTTGTATTGAATCGAACCTTCAAACTTAGTAACGGGGTAGGGAGCCGCGTTGCGAACTTGTTTGTCCGTTACGACGTATTCCAAACTAAGTCCGTCTTGCGACTCTGAAAAACGAACGCTTACTCGTTTGAAACCCGATTCGAGAGGCGGGTAAAACGCGTTTCTAAAACAGTGCGACGAAACGTCGTTTCTTGACATTCTCAAGATTCCGCTGAACGTTCTTGTCGTGTAGAAGTTTTCGTCGACTTCTTCAGCCGTCCAACACCTGTTTGAAATCACGTATCCGCTTGCGACGTTGACAGCCGCTTCCGTCGATATTATTTCGCCTGTCTCGCCGCCTAGACAACGGATTTTAACAACTTCTATTTCAAAGTTGATTCGATAACAACCAGCGACGGCTGAAACGACCGTTACGTTTCTCGGCTTGGGACCCGAGTTGACGTCGACGCACATTTTTTGCCTTGCGTCGTATTGAACGCCGTCGTCGCTTTGCGAAGACAAACGCGTTTGTCCGTCGCCTAAGATCGAATCTGGGTAAGCCTCGAATATTTTTGAGCCAGTCGCGTCGTCGTACATCACAAACGCTTGTCGCGGTATCGAAAGGAGTCTTAAAGCGCGATTCAGCTTTGTCTCCGCCGTCGACCGCTGTTGCGGATTACTGTTGATTCCAATGTCGATCGACTGAAAATTTGTCGCTAACTCGTCGGGCGGCGTCGCCGGAGTCGTCGACGTCGCGTCGTCGTTGAGAATCGTCGCTTCCAAAACAAGATTGATTTGGTTGCCGAGCATATTAATGCCGGACGAGTCGTAAACGACCGTTTCAGACCAGCGTTTTGTTAAAACGCGATAAAGACAAACGCCGTTATAATACGCTTTCATTTAATTCCAGCTCCTTTCCCGACAGTTACGAACCCTTTTTCGCCGGCCCAGCGCCCGTAATTCCCTTCGCCTTGCTCTTCGCTCCAACCAAACGGTCGCGCAAAGTCGCGCTGGTCGACTTGTTTTGCGTCGTCGCTCTTCACGAAGTACTCCTTGCCTTGTTCTTTTATCCAGTTGAAGAACGGCTCGTTTAACATTCCGCCGGGCTTTTCGTTCTCTTTTTCAGTGTTTTCCGCCGTTTGCTTTGTGTTTTCGGCGGTCTTCGACGTGTTTTTTTCGATTCTTTCTAGCCGCTCGTTTATTTCGGCTAGCGGCGTGTATGTTTGTTGAACGTTCCAATGCGAACGAGGCCCGCTTATGCCGTCTATTCCGTGAAGAGGGTCGTTTTTAATTCTTTCTCGTTGCTCCTTTCGCTTTGCATATTCGGTTAGCGGAATAAATTCGCCTGTCTCGCTGTCTGTCGCGAACAATTCGTTAGGAGCAGGCGCCGCAAAGTCTAAAATCGCTCCAAGCCCAAGCGCGCCGACCGCGCCGCCAACTCCTGGTTTAAATCCTCTGCCTTTGAACGCAGGTCTTTTTTTGAACCAGTTTTTAGTTCGATTAAGACCGCCCGGCTTTTTGCCTTTCGGCTCTCCGTCTGTAGGCGTCGTGTCTTCGGACGAGACAGGCGGCATAGGAGGTTTTGGCAAGTCTCCTCTGAACTTTTTTGACAGGAAATAACTTTCGAGAAACGCAAGGATCGCTACAAGCAGTTCTTTGGGCTTCTTTTCTTCGTCTTTGTTTTTCGCCGCTTTTTCAATGGCGTTTAGCGTGGCCGCCGTTCCCGTCGTGCCCAAGACAGTCCCGGTCAAGCCTCCAACAACCGTTCCGACTCCCGGCGCGACGACCGATCCTACCGCCGCTCCTACCGCCGCTCCTGTTAGTCCTCCTGCCGCCGTCGCTCCTATTTGTCCTATTCCGGGCTTTGTCGGTATGACGCTTACCGCCGACGTTGCAATTTTGTCTAAAATTATCAGTATGTAATTCGCAAGATTCTTAAACGCGATTATCAACGGTTGCGCGGCGTCTTTCAAGTCGTTCCACGCCTTCATAAGCTCGACTCGACTTTTCGCCAACGCCTCGCCTTCTATTAAGTTGCGTTGGAACTCTTTTCCGCGGTTCCACCGCGCCGCAAGCGCAGTCTCGCCGTTGTAAACGGCAAACTTTTCCGCCACTCCGACTACTTGTTCGTTCAACTTTATAAACGAACGAGTCAAACGTCGCAAAGCGTCAAATATGACAAGTCCCACGAGGATAAACGGAACCTTGGAAGAAGCTCTTGTCCAAAAGTCGTCGGCGTTTAATCCTCCGACTCCGCCGTTTCCTCCGCCAGGAGGCGTTGCGGCGAGATAAGTTTGCCAGTACTTATTGAAGTCGTTTCTTTGACTAGCTTTGTATAATTCGGCGGCTTCTTTCGAAAGATTCTCTACCTTTACCGAACCGTCGGCGTCTTTGTTTTTTTCTATTTCTTCCGCCGCTTCGCGCGTTCGCTTGACGTCGCTTTCATATTTTTGTTCCGCCGTTGGGTCTTTTATGCCAAACCAGTCCGCGTTATACGCGCCTCGTTTGGTTTTCGACAATTTCCTGTCGACGAAAGAAACGATAGGCGAAGGAAACCGAAAACCGCGAAGCGCTTTTGCAAACGGGTGTTGCGGCATAGCTTTTTTGTCAAACTTTGCTTGCAGTTTTCGTTCTTCTAAGTTGCGCTCGTTGATCAGCTCCTGCTTGTTTCTATTCGTGAACAAAGCGGCTCTGTATTTTGCGTCCATTGCCGCTTGCTTCAGCTTGTTGTTTTCTTTAAGCGGGTCTTGACCGATCGTTTGATAAAAATGCCGCCCCCAAATAACGTTTGGCACGTTGATTTCAAATTCTTTTGCGGCTGAAATTAAAAAATCAAGCGAAGCGCCTGGAAATTTTGCGTACAACCTTTCTATTTCAGAATAGTCTTCATACGCGCTGAAAACCTCTCTCGCGTTTTTTACGTTTAATAGTTCTTTGTCTAAATATTGTCCGTAAGGTTTGGTGCCAAGTTTTTGGAAATCTGGGACGATCTCTTGACTAATCCAGTCGTCGTCGGCTTTAAATCCCAAGTATCCGCCATATCCTAACGACTCTAGGTCGTCAGGATGTAACAGCTCGTCGTTGCGAGTGTTTCTTTCGACTTTTCCGTGCTTCGTTCGCTTCGCTTTCGGCGCGATGAACGCGTATTGAGAGGCTATGTCGTCTGGAACGCCGTTTGAACCGGCGGCTTGCTTGTCGTCAGGGGAAAACGTTGGGCTATAGCCTTGTTGTTCTTGCCAAAACTGAAAATCTCTTTCCCAGTGTTTTCGCCTCCATTCGTACATTTTTTTAACTTTTTCAGTTACAATTCCGGGAGTGAGATACGGCTCCTTTGTAATCGGATCAAATCTCAATTCGGCGTATTCAGGCTCGGCGTCTTCGTTTTTGTTCGCCGAGTCGTCGCCGTTCTCGTCGCCCGGCGCTGGACTTGACGGCGCAGGAACAGGAGGAACAGGCGGTTTAAAGCCGCCTCCGCTTCCACTTGGTTGCGAAGTAGGCGTAGGAGTTGACGCAGACGCGTTTTCGCTTTGTTCAACTGCGGCTGGCTCTACGACGGTTTTTTGTTCTTCTTTCGGTTCGACAAACTCTTCCGTCGGTTGTTCCTCCGCAACTTCTATCGGTTGAATAAATTCTTCGGAGCTGTTTTCTTTTTTGTCTTCGTTTTCGCCTTCGGCTTCGTTTTCTATCTCGACAGCCGCAGGTTCGTCTGTTCTGTCAAACTCAAACGGATAAACGCCGTTCCCGTCCGCTTCGCCAAAATCTTCTGGAGGAAACACGGCGGTCTTCGTTGCTTCTTCGTCGACGAAACTCGGAAGCTCGTAAACTTTTCCGCCCTTTCCGTACTGAAACCAGTTCAACGATCCGTCGTCGTTGCGCGTGAAGAACATTCTGTTTTTCACGCCTTTCCCGTCGACAGGCGTTATTCTATACGTTCGTCCTCCGGCTTCCCTGTCGACGTATCTAAAAGAACGGTTTGCGTCGACGTATCCGTTTTCGTTTTTAAAAGGAGTTAGCCAGTCTTTTTGAGGGACGTTTCCCGTCGGAAGAGGCGTTGTTTTCCCGTTTTTATGACGAGCCCAGCCGTCTTGCGTTTTATAATTGTCTCGCAAGACTTCGGAACCGTCAAACAACGGAATAGGGAATTTCCCGTTTATCGCCGATTCAAGGTCTTTTTTGCCGACTCGATAGTCCTTACGCGGCGTTTCGTTTGGCTTGTTCTTCTCGTATTGCTTACGTTGCTCGTCGTTTAAAATCCAACGTCTCTCGCCTTCGTTTGGGCTGGCGTTTTCAAAAGAGTCTGGACGCAAGGACGGATTTCCTCCGTATTCGCTCGCGCTAACAAACGACGTTCCGGCGTTTGCGTCGAGAATTGTTTGCCCGTCTGGAACGTCGAACTCTTCTTTTACGGCAGGTTCAATTTCTGTTTCTGTTTCGGTTTCGTCTTCTTTCGGTTCGTCGCCTGAAAGAGTCGCTTCGACTGGCGTTTCAGTCTCTTTCGAGACGGTCGTGCTTATTTCCGGCGTAGCTTCGTTAGGCTCGACGCCGACGAGCCTCTCTAGTTCTTCTTCGCTTAGATCGGTAATTGGAACGCTGTTGAAGTTAGCCGGATCGGATAAAACAAAAGAAACGTCGTTTGGCGCGCTCTCGTCTTGTTCTTCCGCCGCGGCTTCTTTTTCAATCCGCTTGTCTTCGTCTGCAAATTCCGCGCGTTCTTCTTTTGTTTCTCTGTTTCTGTAATAATCAACCTCTCTTTCGTCGTCGTCTTCGTCTCCTACTAAACTTTCCGTTTCGTTAGGGGCTGGAAACGTCGCCTGAACTGTTTGTTGCAAACTGTCGCTCTCGAAGCGGTCTTCTGGACTTTCGTTTTCATATCCGCCCCCGCCGCCAAGCTCTTGAATGTGTTTGAACTTAAACTGTTCAAGAGCTAAGTCGTTAAGAACCGATCTCATTCCTTTTCTGACTTTTGCGCCGCTTTCCCACGAACTACGTCCAAAAACCTGCTTCGCCCATTCTTTTAGTCCAGCGACCTTGTGCTTTTTCTGCACTTCGTCCGCTAGTTTAAAGAAACGTCCTATTTTTTCGTCCGAGTTTTCGTACAGCCTATAGAATCCTTTTTTCGCTTCCTGAACATACCAGTCCAGCGAGCCTTCCTCGTTTTGCGACTCTTCAGTAAGTTCCGGCTCTATCTCGCGTTGAACTTCTTCTTCGACGCTTTCGAGCGTCTCTTCGAGAACTTCGTCCGCCGCCTCTTGCGTCGCTTCTACGACGTCTTGCGCGTCTTGCTTTTGTTCTTCTTCGTTCGAGTCGTCTAACAACGCGCCCGCGCCGTTCTGCTCGACGTATTCCGCTATCGCTTCCTCCGCGTCTTTCGCGTTGACGCGCGAATCCAGTTTTAAGCCTAGCGCTTTGCCGACTTGTCGCAGTCCGACGACTCCCTTTCCAAGGTCTTTTCGGAAGCGCTCTAATATTTCAATAATCTCGCCTCTGTCGCCGCTTTCGCGCTCTTTGAGCATATTGGCAAGATCGACGAAATCTTCCGAAGAAGTCTCTTGTCGCGCTTTTCTTCCTCTCGTCGGCTTATTTGCCGTCTTCTTTTTCGGTTCTTCTTGTTTTGTTTCCTCAACGACGTTTTTGGCTATTCGTTCTAGCTCTTCTCGAATGCGCGGAAGCAACGTCTTTGCGGGGAGTTGATAGAGCGGTTTCGCGTCTCCCGCTTGCTTTTTCAAACCAAGCAAGCCCGCGATTTTTGCCGGTATTTTTTTTTGCGTCCAGTCTTTTTGGGCGCGCTGAACAAGCCCCATTAAACCTTCTATTTTCTCGTCGTTCAAACCTCCGGCTTCAACCCTGCTTTTAAATTCCGCGAGATACTCGTCGACAGATTTTTTTTGTTTCGGAACTTCATATTCTTCATTAGGCGCAGACGGCGCTAAGTCCTCTGCGGCGCGCGCGTTTAGCTCCGTCGTTTCAACGTCAATGCTGTTTACGAGGTCGTCTACGTGTTGTAAGGGAGAGGTTTCGTTAGCCTGTTCGCTGTCTAAAGCATTTCCTTTCCCGCCTGTTAGGGCGGCGATTCCGTCTACCATTACTTGGTTCGTCTGCATTGACTTAAGCGAATTTTTTATATTGGCTATTATGCGTTCAATACTTCCGCCTTTATTCGCGTACATCGCTTTTTGAGCAAACTCTTGAAGCCCTCTTTTTTTGTGTTCTTTTTGAACTCTTTTTACAAGAGTTTCTATTTGAGCCCACGTTTCCCCTCTTGCTTCGTTGTTTTGTTCGAACACATACTGGTCGCGTAGCGCTTCGCCTTGTTTTATGTAATCTTCAAGAGAACCGCCTTGCAAAATAGGCGTTGGCGACGGAGCGCTAGTCTGTTCTGGTTGCGTTTCGGCAGGTTTTTCCGCTTCTTCAAGCGTTCCTTCAAACGACGGAGATTCGCCAGTCATGCGTTTCCGCACGTCTTTCACTATCGAAGCGTTCGCGTCGTCGTAAAGAGCGTTAAGAAAATCCTGCGAGGTCGTCGCGGAGTTGTAGTCCTTTTTATCGACTGCGGAAGAAAACGTCTCGGCGATTTGCTGACGGTGATTGTTAATCCATTTTTGAAGAGAAACAGACATCTCTTCGTTGTTTACGAGATAATCGTCGATAAAACCAAGCGCTTGCGTCGTTGTAAACTTCGCGTTTTGGTCAAATATCGACGTTAATATGTTGAGAATTTCGCGCTCGCGGTTCTTGATTCCAAATTCGTCTTTTACGCCGAGCGCGTTGGCGGTGTTTTCGTAAAATTCGTTTCTTTTTTGTTCGCGAGCGAACCATTCTTCCGCCGACACGCCGTTTCGTGTAAGAAAATTGGCTTCGAGGTCGAGGTGCCTTTGTTCCCAGCCTGATACGTCTGTAAATTCTCGACTGCCGTAGTCTTTTTGTTCGCGCTTAAAACGTTCTCTTTTTATAAAGGTTCCGTTCGGGTCGTCGTAAAGAGTTTCGTCGATCGTTTTTCCAAGCGGCCCCCTGTCGATTTTTTTTTTGATCCATTTCAAACGCCTTACTGTTTGGCTTGTTGATTAGCCTTTTGTTCGAATTTCCAAAGTTCTATCGCGTCTTCTGCGTATTTATTCTCAAACCCGTTAAGCGCGTTCCACAACGGGACGTTCATTCCGCCGTTTGCTCCTGCGGTTCCGTAATAACTTGCAAGTCCTGCGGCTCCGCTTGCTCCGGCGAGGTTTTCTGAAAGTCCGATCGCAAGCTCTTGTCTTGTAAGTCCGCAGTATCGACCTTGCTTGCTTTTAGCAAGTTCCAGCGCGCCTCCAAAGACGGCGCAAAGCCTTGCAATCCCGTATGTTTTTTTTTGAGCGCGATAAGAAACGAGAAAAACCGAAGATAAACGACGATCATTTCAAGCATATTGAGACCGCGTTTTCTGTCGATTATAACCGACACTACGCCAAACACTTCGCGCATAACTCGATGAAATTCTTGCAACGGCGTTTCTTCAACGGTTTCTTCGTCTATTTCTGTTTTTCGCTTTTCTAACGCGGATTCTGGACGCTTGACAATGCTTTTAACGATTTCGTCGAATCTTTCGTATCCGTATCGTTGGAACGCAAAGTAAGTTTCCAGTGGTTCTAGTTTAAGACGAACGTTGCGAACTTTTGTATAAAACAAGCCTTCTTTCCACGCTTTTACTTCGCGTCGACGTTCGAAGTATTCGCCGATAGACTCTTTGACGTTTTCGAAAGCGTCGAACGTTCTTTCGAATAATCCGACGATTTTTGAATGAAACGGTTCTCTTAAACGAAGTTGATTTTTCCCCATAACGCCCCTCTTTTGTTTCTTTTTTATTACGCGAAACGTCGTTAATCTTCGTCGTCAGACGGCGTTGCAAACGAGCCGGAACTTTGCCCGTGTTCTGCGGAACGGCACTGATACGTGTCGGTTCCTGTCGCGCGCGTTCCTTTTAAGTAAAGAATTCTTGCATTATACGCGCCAGTCGTTCCAGTAGTTTGCACTGGCACTTCAAACGCTTGGAACGTAAGTTGCATTGCCGTCTCGCGAGACGACTGGTTCCAAGAACGCGGGTTTGTGGCAAGCGTGCATTTGGGGAACAGTAGCGACTCAGACGATATAGCCGACGCAAGGTACAACGAGAACCCGTACCCTGTTTCAAACAGCGGCGTTCCTGGCGCTGGCACGTCGCCTTCCTCCGTTTGATGATCCTCGCCAAAAACTCGGTAGCCGGACATAAGGCTCCATACCATTTTTGAAAACGCCGCAGAGTCTATGTCCTCGTTTGGCTTGCCAAAGTCCACCACTGTGCCTGTAATTGTCGCGGACGTTCCAAGAGCAAGCAAATCCGCCGGAGCGCCTTGTTGTCCTCCGAGGTCGTCGACGATTATTCTGTGCGCCTTGTTGTTCACAGAAACTTGAACGCCTTCACGCGTCTGACCTAGCATTTCTAGGGTTCCTGTAACTACGGAACCGCTGTAAGGGACTTTGCACGCCGATTTCCCTATATATATTCCAACTGGACCTGGTACGACTATCATAATCTATTTCTCCTATGCGTTGGGACCGGCGTTGCTAGTCGCGGCGTCTTCATATCCGCCTATGGCGTCGTAGCAAGGTTCGGCCGTCGCCGTGTACGTTCCTTTAACCCACAGTTTGTTAAACGACATTGTGTTTGCCCCGACGCTTGATATTGCACGCTGATATATTGGATACGCCGTAAAACGTAGAGACAGCTTTTTGTGCGAAGAACTTGTGTTAAACTGTCTTGGCGACTCAATTAACGTACAACGCGGAATTACTACTCCAATCCCGCCAGACCCAACAACTTTTAATCCAAATCCGTAATTGTTGCCAAATATAGGAGTTCCAACGGCTGGATTAACGAGTCCGGCAGAAGCCGCGGTTTGGTAATATCCGTTTTCAAGTCGGCTTGTTACCGTTTGCCAGTCTGTCGCGTTGTTTCCCGTCGTTCCAAAATCAACAACGACCGCTTGTAAGGAAGCTGTCGTGTTTTTAATGATATACTCGACGGGGTCGCCTTCCGTTCCGCCGTTGTCGTCGACGTAAACAGGGTCTAGCCCGTTTTGGATAGAGTATTGTATCCCGTTTTCAGTTCGTCCTAAAAAGTTGCTTAGAGCCGCAACTCCTGTAGCCCACGCCGTCGTAGATCCGCTACTCGCCGTGGCGTTAGGGTCGGCGCAAAACGACGGCCCGTAATAAATAGTCGCTGGTCCTTGTATTAAAATCATCGGTTGCACCCAATTATGTTCGGTGAATTACTTCTGTATACGTCGCCAAAGTAGTCGCGTACCCGCGTCGTTACGGCGTTCATTTTAATCACGCGAATATTGCCTAGAGAAGGCTTTCCCGCTTCTTGCGGCGCCTTAGAGTCCTCAAGCGCGAAAAGACGTTCTCCTTTTCGTATCCTGTCAAGATATTTCTCGACTTCCTCGTTTGCTTTCGAAACAGACTCCGACGATTCTTGCCCGCGTCGTTTGTACAACAAACAAATTGCTTTGTCGCATACGAGACGCTTGTAAAGCGACGCGCTTGACGGCGTGAATCTGTCGACGTCTTCTATTCTGTAAATATCCGCGACTTCTATTGCGCCTTGGACAGCCCCTCTAGCGTCTTCAAGCGCGGCGTTTAAAACCGCGTTGTTTTCTAATTCAGGCTCGAAATGGCGATTCCCGTCGTCGTCGAAACATAACCGTAGAATCAGTCGTAGGTCGTATCTTCCGACCACGTCTTTGTACGAAATCGTCATTTTTTAGCCTCCTTACTCTTCCGGAGTAAACACGTCCGTAAGAAGAACGCCCGACACGGGGGCGAGTACGTTGAACGAGTAGTCTTCCGTGACGTACATATGCGTTAAGCGGTGTTCCGGGCTGTCGAATCGCTCCGCCTTCATTTCTTCGAGCATAAAGAACACGCCCGTCGAGAAGTTCGGTCCGACAAGACCTTCGAGCGCGCCGGGACGCGAACAAATTACAATCTTGTCGTCGGGGAAAATCCAGCTTTTGGGAAGGCTTGACATACGCCCGGTAGATTTCGGCGTCGCCGTGTAGACGCTGTTCTCGATAACGACCTTCATTCCGTAGAGCGTCGTAGGAAGTCCGTAAGGGCCTGTTCCTAAATTGCCGTCGATCGACCTCCAAGCGTCCGGCGAGCCTTTGACGTAATCGACGATTTCTTGACTACAAGCGATTTTACGCGCCGCGTTTGGACTGATAATCATCATCAAGTCTTGCATTTGAACGACGCCGTTGGTGTCTTTCATAATCAAGTTGATGACGTCGCCGATAGCTTGTTTGATATAGACGTTTGCCGTCAAAGACTCGTCCCAGTACCCGTATGCCGCCGCCGTGCTTGAAGACGCGTTTCCTCCGACGCTAATTACGTGCGACGCATCGTAATTTGACGCCTTCGTAAGTTCGTCGACCGCGATTTTTGTACGCCTCGTCATCATCTTCGTTCCGAGGATTTTTTCATACATCGTGTTGAGATTAAAATCGGAGTTTTTAACGGTTTCAAAAGGCAGTTCTACGGATTCTTGCCATCGTTTCGTAAGATACTGCTCTCGCTTGAACGATTCAAGGTTGTCGTGCGAGTTAGGACGTTCCGTTCCATACGCCCACGCCTTGTCGTTCATTCCGAGCATACGAACGCAAACGTCGTTCGTCATTCGCGTATAAAGCCCGGCAGGACGATCTACTTTGACGATTTGCGTGTATTGACCAAGAGGGAAGGCGTTTATGTTGCGCGAAAAGTTAATCGTTAGATTATTGGTGCTTCTCGCGTCCGGCGTGTATACGTTATACGGACCTGTGTACTGCGGATATGCCGCCATTTCTGTTCTCCTTTTTAGTTGCTAGGAATAGCCGAACGCTGGAACTCGACGCGGATTCTGATTTTTTGTCCGGCTTCCGTAGCCGATTCAAGAGCTACTCCGCCTATTGTCGTGTTTCCTTCCGACGCCGCGACGGCTTTTCCGTTTGCGTCGGAAATAACAAACGCTCCGGCTGTAATCGCTCCTCCGACTTCGATTAGACACTCTTGGTGTTCGTCGTAGTAAGGAACGTTCATTCCAGTTCTCGCCGCGAAAACGCTTGTCGAATCGGTCATGCCGTCGATAGGAACAAGCGTCGTCGCTTCTTGCGACACGCCGCAGATACGACTGTTTGCCGTGGCTTGGATTACGGTAAACGGCGATCCGCTTTTAAATTTGATAAACCGACACGGGTAAATATCCGCGCCGGCAACATATCCGACGTTGTTTGCCATTACTGATTGCCTCCAAAGATTTCTTGTTCGACCTGCGCTCTAATTTCAGACGCGCTTTGGTATTTCCCAATTTGACCGTTTGCAATGCCACGCCGCATTACTTCGGCTTCGATTTCGTCAAGTTTTTCCTTGGAATACATAACGCGACCAGGTCGCGCCGCGTCGTCTTGGGAAGCCGAACTAACAAGTCCGCTGGGAACGTCGATAGCGGTAGGCGTTCGGCGGTAGTTTGCTTCGATCGATTTAACGTGTTCTTCAAACGCCTCGTTGCTCATTTTTTCATAACAACATCGCTGGCGTTCTTCTTCGAGGTCGAAAACGCGATCACGCGCAAGACTTTCAAGTTTTGCGTATCGCGCTACGTTTGTGTTGGTTTCTTCGTTTTTTCGAACGACCTGAACAAGCATGTCGACTTTCTTTTCAAGCGCGTCGAGCCTTGCGTTTGTTTCTTCCATACTTTCCTTTCCTTCGGAGTCGTTGTTAAACGGCTCTTCCTTGATAGATTGTTCGTCGCCGCTAGCTTGTTTCTCGGCGGCGTCTTGCGGCGTAGACGCGACGCTTTCGACGTTGTTTTGTTTTTGTTGCGGCGCTGTCGAAATTTTGTCTTGATTCTCGTTTTTCGCCGCTTCCTGCGATTCGTCTTCTTCGGAGTCTGGAACGTACTCCGCGTACACTTCGTCTTCTTCTTCGTCGTCTAACGGATTGACGTTCTCTTGCGCGCCGTTCAGTTGTCCTTGAGGCTCTTGCGGTTCTTGTTGCGGCAAACCGTCTTGCGGTTCGTTTTGAATTTGAGGTTCCGATAGTTTTTGTTCGTCGGCTTCCATTAACCGTTTGACAAATTGAACCCACGGAGTTTGCTCAATAGCGCGAACGACGACTTGCGCGATATTGATTTGGTTTTCCGTCGTTTGGTTTTGGTCGCGTCCCGCGCCGTCTAATTCCATTGAATACTTCTCCTTCTCTTTTTTGCCGCCTACTCCTCCGGGAGTATAACAGTTTAACGCGCCTGTCGCGGCTGGCATTGCCGCCATATAACACAGCCGCTCTATGCCGCGTTCGTCGTCTTTTTTGCTGTACATCAAGCCTAAGTCGCTGTACGGCGTGTTTGCGCCTAGCAACGCGATAGGATCGATGTAAATGTCGTCGTAATTGTCTTCTACCCAAATTTCCGCGCTTCTTCGCGGATATTTGCGACACAGCTCGTCCATTTCCTTTTTAATACGAAAATCAGCGAGAATGCAGTAGTCTTTCTTTTTCTCGTTTAACCAGCCTAACTTAAAAGGCCCGGCATAGCCGACAATAGGCGGCTTTTCAAATGCGGTCGCGTCGTTGTGCCCTATTACGATAGGGCAAAAATCGCCAGTTTCTTCAATACGCCTGTTCGACCTGTTTACGACTTTCTGCAGCTCGCTTTTCCCGAAGCACAGGACGCGCCCCGACCTTAGCTTTCGCTCGTGTTCTCGGAAGACCGGGACGTTCTCGTACACCGCGAACTCCTCTGAATTGAGGGTCTTTTCCGGGTTGGTAGTCGCCGCTATCGGCAGTTCCTTCTTGTTCGTATTCGTTTCCAAAGTCGCCCCCTATCGCCTGTTGTTGCGTTTGCTGAAACGCAGGATTGTCTAAAATTCTGTCCTCTTTCGACGGTTCCGAGAGTCCTGCGGCTGAAAGAACTTCTCGCTCGGATATTTTAGCGCCCATATCCCAGCACGCTCTTATTGCGTCTAGCCGCTCTTTGTGGTCGATTTCGTCTGTTTCGACGTTGAAATGAAGCTCGCCTTCGTCGATAAAAGGGAAGTTGTATTTTCTGATCAATTCAACTAGCTTGTCTAACGTTTCTTGAAGGTTTAGAGCGTCGTATTTAACGATTTCCAGATACGTTTCCAGTTGAATCGAGCCTAAGTTTGACCCTAGCCCTGTGGAGCCCGCTTTTGTCGTGAGCGTTTGCCCTAAAACATAACGGCGTATTTCGTCCCCAAAGTAGTCTTCGAGAATAGCGCGACAAGTCTCCGCTCCTTGCATTGAAGGCTCGATTCGTTGCATTTGAAACGCCGGCCCGTTCTGTCCTTCTTGTTGAGGAATAAGAACGATATTGCCGCCTTCGCCGACGCGATTTTCCGCCGCTTCCTTAATCGCCTCTTTTGCTTGTTGGTTGCCAGAAGGATAGTACCAAATTTCAAAACCTGTCGCGCTTCGCTCTAGATAGTTCATTAACCACCCGAGCGTTTGCTTCATCAAATACCACGTGTAGAAAATTCGACTTCTTATGCCGACTCCGTAAATCGAACCGCCGGAATACGGGTCGTCGTAATCGCCGTCCTCGATCATATGATTATGAATAAGGATTCTGTCGAGTTGTTCTTCTGTAAAAAAATACGCCATTCCGTTTTCGGTCGACTCGACTTGATCGAGATTTATCTCGCGTCCTCTCGAGGCTCCGTATCCTACGCGGACTCCAACTCTGTCTCTCTCAAACGGATTGCCTTTTCTTACTTTATAAACCAACTTGTCTCCGTTGATAGGCAACCAGTCGGCGACGTAAAAACGTTCCTTCCCCTCGACTAACGTTCTTCCCCACGTCATTTGGACGCCGTATTTCCCATACCATACGGCGTATAGCAACGTCTCGCGGAATTTTAAGAAGTTTGGCGTTTTTTTGATAATTTTTTCAACAAGACGAGCCGCTTCTTTGATTCTAGGGTCTGTTTTGTTGTCGGAAACAACGTGCCATTCTAGCAACGCGACGTCTCTCCTTCGTTTTTCAACGCACTCCATAACGGCGAGGTCGGCTTTCATGAACCGAGCGTTTTCCCACGATTTCCTTATTGCCGAGTCGGTAGGGTAGTATATGCCGGAAAGAGTTGAGGCAAACGCTTGAAACGTCGTAACGTGCGGCAGAAGCGGCGTTCCTAGTTCGACGTTGTTTCTGACGTAGGCGGAAGATATTTTTTCTTGCACTCCGTCGGCTACGCTTTGCGCAAGACGCGACGCTCCGTTTGCAAGGTCTGTTAAGTCGATGAAGTTTAACCGATTGCCGTTCATTTTACTAGTTTCTTGTTTGAATCCTTACAGGAACTTGTCTGTGGTATACGCTTGTTTCTGAAAGGGCGGGATCCTCCATTAAATATTCAATACTGACGACGATTTCGTAAGTTGAGCTTTTTTCAGTAAACGGCGACGTCCATCTTTCTTCGTTGTTTATTGTTGCGATTTTGTACGGAAAAACGACAAGATTGTACCCGGAAGATAAGTCTGAAACTCCTTTAATGGTAGAAGGATATTCTTGCCCTGTTTCCCAATAGCATGTTTGTTTGTTTATTGGAACGTTCGAAAACCCTTGAACAACTGTTCTTTCGTCGCCGTTTAATTTATAGACGGAGTATTTTAAGTCTATCACGTCTTGCGCAGGAATTTCGAGCAAAGAGCCGTAAATGTCTTTTACCTGAAGATATAGCTTAGGCGAGTCGTTAGCGTCTACAAGAATTGTCGTCATTTCAGTCTCTGCTAATTGATGTATCCTACTTCTACTTCCGGCAACATAATGTAACCTATTGTTATGTCTTCTGATATTTCATAATACGACTTGAAAGCCGTCGCAGTTGCGGTTTTAAATCCTTCTCCGTCAAACGTTCTGAAGAAAACGTCGGTATTAATGTTTTGAAACTGTGATGGCGATTGAGCGTTGTAACTTATAACGTTCCATATTGTTCCGTCGTCGGATTTTTCTAAAAGGATTTTTGAGTTGTTGTTTGTTGCGTTAAAGGTTACAGTTACATTTTTTCCTTTTACTGTTGCTGTTATCCCTGTTACGCCCGCCCCATATTCGCAAATCCGAACGTCCGCGCCGTCCGCTTGCGTTAAGTCGGTCGTCGTCGTTTCGGGCGGAAGCGCGAAATATCCGCGCCCGTCAAGCGTCGTCTCGCCCAACGTCGCTTCCGTCGTCGCGCTTAGGAAAACGCCGTCGACAAACGTGATCGACGCGCCGTCCTCCGTCGTCAAATTTGCAACGGTCGAGTTTTCCGAAACAGTCAACGCGCCGGACGCGCCGAGCGTCAACGTCGATACGGATTCAAGCGGAACCGACGACGCGCCGTTAAGTTCCAACGTCGCGACGGAAAACGCCCCGCCGACCGTCAAATCGCCCGTCGTCCAAGCGGAACCGCTCGCGTCGCCCGTGATCGCGACGGCGCCGCTTGCGTCAAGCGTCGTAATCGTCGCGCTAGGAGCCGTCAGCGACGTAATCTCCCAAGTCGTTCCAGACGCGGCGCCGACGCTCTCAACGTTCGTCGCCGTCAAAACGCCGACGTTTAACGCCCCGCCGACGTCAAGCGTCGCGCAAGACCACTCGTCGCCAGTCGCGTTGCACGTCGTCGCAACATTCCCTGCCGACGTGAGATTCTCAACGTCTGCGGCGGCGCAAGTCAACGAAGCGACCGACCAATTCGCGCCGGAAGCGACGCCGCCTATTTGCGCCGCGCCCGTCGTCGTCAACGAAGCGACGCTCGCGGCGTTTTCGGTCGTCAACGAATCAAGCGTCCACGTCGTTCCTGTCGCGGAGTCGCAACTAACGGCGCCAGCCGTCAACGTCGTTATGTTTGCCGCGTCGTTTGGAACGTCAAGCGCGCCGCCTATCTCCCAATCAACGCCAGTCGCGTTTCCTTCGATCGTAACGTCGTCGTTTGTTTCGAGCGTTTCAACGTTCGCGTTTCCCATAACGTGGCATTCGCCGCCAAGCGTCCAAGTCGTCCCTGTCGCGTCTCCTCCAATCGACGCGTCTTGCGCGACGTCGAGCGTCGCGACGTTCGCGCCGCTTGCGGTAAACGCCGTTATTTTCCACGTCGTCCCGCTTGCGTTCTCGCATTGAATTTCTATTTCCGAGGCTTCCGCGTCTTCGTCGAGCGCTAGCGTCGCGGCGTCGACGGATTCGCTTGATTCGACGATCAACGATCCGCCGACGGTTAGCGAATCCGAAACGGTCAACGTCGCCCCGTCGAGAACGACCGTCCCGCTTATCGCGGCTTCCGAAGCGGTCAACGATCCGCTTTCCAAGGACAGTTCCGACGTTGCGGGCAATTCGTACCCCGCGCCGAAAACGACCGCCGCGCCGTCGCCCGTCGCGTTTACTGCGGCGTCGTTAGTCAACTCGACCGACGACGGCAAAACGCCGCTAAACGATCCGCCGTCGAAAACGACCGTCGCGCCCTGTTGCGTCGTAAGAACGCCGCCGCCCGCGTTGACGACTCCTTGCGTGTCGCTCGTTGACGTCTCGTTTTTCAGCGTCAATTTTCCGCTCGATTCGACCGTCGCGCCAAGACCAAGCTCGAGCGAGTCCGACGTCGTTACGTCCCCTAAATCAACGTGCGTCCAGCCGGGGACGATTATTTTACCGACCGTCGAGGCGGTATCGGCGAACGGGACGTTGGCGCCGATATAACAGACGCTGTTGTTATTAACCGCATTCGGAAGGCGCGTCGCGTCGGTCGGTTGCAACCAGTTGTTTCTCATGTTTAGACGCGCGATCGGTTTATAGGACGCGTCAATTTGCGTCGCGCTTACCAATACGCGCGACGCGGCGTCGTTGATCGGATCGCCGTTATCGTCGACGTATTGCAACAAAACGTCGGCGTATCTGCTCCCCGCCCCGCTAAATACGACAGGCGACATTGTATGATACGTATTATGCGAGCCTATAGTCATTTCAACGCGATTTGACGGCTCCTCTATATCGATCTCTAAATACGTCGACGAGGCGCCGCTCGACGCCTGACGCCATCCGATAAAATACGACTTAATTTGCGGCGCGTCCTGTTCGTTGACGATTTTATAATAATAGAGGTTGTTTAACGACTCTTTGTTAAAAACTGCCGTAACGTCGTCCAAAACCTCAAACGCGCCCTTCGCCCCGCCTATTTTGCGCTTATTGCCCGCTAAATCGTAGACGTCGCCGCCCGCGCTCGTTAAGGCGTTGCCCGTCGCGTATGGGGACGACGATTTTAAACGGAAATCCCACGACTCCCAAGTGTCCCAGTCCGTAACGTCGACAGGATCGTCCGGGGGAGGCGCAACGCAATGTTCCGACGGTTTGTATC
>JAZRWW010000153.1:0-2353 GCA_045599865.1 Thermoguttaceae bacterium | reverse complement strand
CAATTATATCCACGACGACGATAAAGACAAAGAAGGCAAGTCGGTTCGTTTCGATTTCGTCGACGTCAAGCCCGGAAAATACGACTGCCGCGTCTCTTATTCGACTCATCAAAATCGAGCGACAAACGTGCCCGTCGTCGTCAAATCGTCCGTCGGTTCCATTGAAACGACTATCAATGAAAAAATCGAGCCGCCTATCAATAATTTGTTTGTTTCAGTCGGTTTGATCGAGATCGGAGAAGACGGAAAAGCCTCGGTCGAAATTTTCGCCAAAGACACGAACGGACACGTTATTGTCGACGCCGTTCAACTTTTCCCGGTCGACGCCAAGTAATCGTCGCCGATCGATCGCGCGCAAGACCGCAATTTACGCGGTCTTGTCCTTTCGTTTTTATCGTAAAAGACGACGATTATTCCCTATATATAGAAAGAAACCTATGAAAAAAATAATCGCATTGTCGACGTCGATTCTCCTCGCGTTGACTTCTCTCTTCACGTCCGGCGCATACGCCGAAGACGCGGGCTCCTACGACGTCGTAATCTACGGCGGAACGTGCGCCGCGATCACGTCGGCCGTTCAAGTAAAAAAAATGGGCAAGTCGGTCGTCGTCGTTTCGCCCGACAAACATTTGGGCGGGTTGTCGAGCGGCGGTCTTGGCGCGACGGATTCGGGCAACCGCGCGGTCGTCGGCGGACTCTCGCGCGAATTCTATCACCGACTCTGGCTCTATTATCAAAACGAATCCTCGTGGACGTTCCAGCCAATGCCGAAGCAAAACGGCATACCCGGTCAAGGCGGACGCGGAATCGACAACGATTCGCAAACGATGTGGGTTTTCGAGCCGAGCGTCGCGGAAAAGACCTTTGAGGGCTTCGTCGCCGAATATGATATTCCCGTCTTTAAGTCGGAATTGCTAGATCGTGAAAAAGGCGTCGTCAAAGAAGGCGCCTCGATTCGTTCGATTACGACGCTCTCCGGGAAAACGTTCACGGGCAAGACGTTTATCGACGCGACTTACGAAGGCGATTTAATGGCGGCCTCCGGCGTCTCCTTCGTTACGGGACGCGAAGCGAACGCGGAGTTTGGCGAAACGTTAAACGGAATCGAAACGCCGCGCGCCGTCTACCATCAATTCGAAGGATTCGTCGATCCTTACGTCGAAAAAGGCAAGCCGGAAAGCGGACTGTTGCCTATGGTTCACGAAAAGATCAACGGCGAATACGGCGACGCCGACTCGCAAATTCAAGCGTATTGCTTGCGTATGTGCTTGACGAACGACAAAGACAATCTTGTCCCGATAGAAAAGCCGGAAGGTTATAACGAACTCGATTACGAAATTCTCTTCCGTTCGATCGAAGCGGGTCAGAAAATCTTTATGACGTTCTCGCCTATGCCGAACTACAAGACGGACTCCAACAACAATAAAGCCGTCTCGACCGACTACATCGGCGGAAATTACGACTATCCGAACGGAAGCTACGAAAAGCGCCGCGAAATTTATCTTAAGCACCTCCATTGGCAACAAGGGCTCTTGTGGACCTTGCGTTATCACCCGCGCGTGCCCAAAGAAATTCGTGAAGAACATCTCAAATGGGGACTCGCTAAAGACGAATTTACGGACAACGGAAATTGGTCGCCTCAGCTCTACATTCGCGAAGCGCGGCGTATGCGAAGCGATTTGGTTGTCTCCGGACGCCATTTGCGCTATCTTGAAGAAACGCCTCGTTCGATCGGCATGGGCTCCTATAATATGGATTCGCACCATATCCAACGCTACGTCGCCGTCGACGACCAAGGACGCGCGACGGTTCGCAACGAAGGGGACGTCGAAGTCAATCCGGGCGCGCCTTATCCGATCGACTACGGCGCGATTCTCCCGAAAAAAGACGAATGCGACAATTTGCTCGTGCCCGTCTGCGTCAGTTGCTCCCACATCGCGTTCGGTTCGATTCGTATGGAGCCCGTATTTATGATCTTAGGGCAAAGCGCCGCGACCGCCGCGTGTCTTGCGCTCGATAAGAACGTCGCGCCCCAAGATTTGGATTATGAAACGCTAGAAGCGCGACTGCGCGCCGACGAGCAAGTCTTAGAATTTGGCGATCGTCCCTCGATTCCGTCGTCTAAGTTGCGCGGTTACGTGATCGACAATTCGAAAGCGACCGTCAACGGCGAATGGATCGTAGGCGTCGTTTCTCAGTATTTTGTCGATTCCAATTATATCCACGACGACGATAAAGACAAAGAAGGCAAGTCGGTTCGTTTCGATTTCGTCGACGTCAAGCCCGGAAAATACGACTGCCGCGTCTCTTATTCGACTCATCAAAATCGAGCGACAAACGTGCCCGTCGTCGT
>JAZRWW010000152.1:0-2514 GCA_045599865.1 Thermoguttaceae bacterium | reverse complement strand
TACGCTAATTTAGGTCAGCCGCTCCTTGCCGATCCGACCGCTTCCGTTTTCTATCCGATTAAACTTCTTTTTTTCTTTTCCTCTTTTAATTGGCTTTCTTATTCTACTTGTTTTAAACTGTATGTTTGGCTTCACGTCGCGCTAGCTTTTGCGTCTAGTTTTGCCTTGGCGCGTCGTCTTCGTGTTTCGCGCGTCGGTTCGCTTCTTTCGGGCGTCGCTTACGCGTTTTCTGGACAAGTTTTGTTTCAATATTCGAACGTCGTCTATCTTGTCGGTTCCGCTTGGGCGCCCGCGTTTTTTGTTTTTCTTGTCGATTACTTCAGATCGGCAAATTTTCGCCTGAAAACTCGCGCGATTTTTAAATCGAGCGTCGTTTACTCGTTGTGCGTTTTAGGCGGAGAGCCGCAAATCGCGTACGTCTGTCTCGTTTCTTCCGCTTTTATTTTACTATGCGCGCCTCGTTGTCGTCGAAATCGATTTGAGATCAAATCCGCGCAAGAGACGACGCCTGAAAACGCGCCGATCAAAAAAACGACGTCCAAAAAATCCGCGCGCGTCGGAAGCGCGGCGTTCTATTGCGCGACGACCGCTCTTTTCGCGTTTCTCCTTGCCGCGATTCAAATTCTTCCGAGCGCCGAGCTTGTCGGTCGTTCCGAACGCTCGCGCGACAAATTAATTCGTTCGATTTGGGACGTTCCGAAGGCGGCGTTTCAAGGGAACGCCAAAGACGCGCGAGACGAATTGCCCGTCGGCGAGGCCTTTCGTCGGGGGACGCTTTGTCTAGATTTTTCAGAAGGCGGGCGCAGTTGTTCGATATATCGATTTAGCGTCGGCGCGCATCGCTGGAGCGAGTTCTTTTTTCCTAACGTCGGCGGTCGTCAATTTCCGCAGTCGTCCCGTTGGTTTGAAGCTATGCCCGAGGAACTTGCCGTTTGGACGCCGACGCTCTATTGCGGCGTCTTGCCCTTTTTGCTAGCGTTATGCGCCGCGCGATTACGTTTGAAACGGGACGGAACGGTTTCCGCCCTTGACCTCGAGCGGAATTATTGTCGCGTCGTCGCGACTTGGGGCGTCGTTTTAGGAACGCTCGCCGCGCTTGGCGGTTTTGGCGTCGTGTGGCATATTCGCGCGGCTCAAGCGCTTCTCAACGGCGCTTCCGTAAGTTCGACCTATTGCGACGGCGATCCCGTCGGGGGACTCTATTGGCTCCTCAATTTGACGATTCCTAAATTTGTCGAATTTCGCTATCCCGCGAAAGCGCTGACGATAAGCGTTTTAGGCGTCGCTATTTTAGCCGGAATAGGATGGGATCGAGAACGAAATTCGCGTCGTTTTCGCGTCGTCGCCGTCTCGATTTTCACCGTCGCCCTTTTGCTTTACTTGGCGACGATTTGTCGCGGCGCGTCTTTTTTTTGTTCTTTTACCCTTTGCAATCCTCTTTACGGATCTTTTCAGCCGCAGTTGGCGGAAAAATTTGCGGCGCGTTCCTTTTTACAGACGGCGCTCGTACTCGCAGTTTCGCTAATTTTTCTGTTTTTTGCGCGTCGTCTTCGGAATTTGCGCGCTAAGAACGTTTTGCTGTTTGCCGCGTTGGCGACGACCGCGTTTGATATTTATTTCGCCAATTCGTGGATAGTCGAAGTCGCGCCGACAAAAATATTTGGATTTCGTTCGGAGATCGCGCGGCAAATCGAAGAGGAACGCGCGACGACTGCGGACGAATTAACGCCGCCGACGCGCGTTTATCGCTATCCCGTTTGGTTTCCGCCCTTCTTTCAAGAGGAAAGTTCGTCGCGAAGAATCGAGGAACGCGTATTGTGGGACGTCGCGACGCTCTATCCGAAATATCCCTTTCGACAGGGCGTCGCGATTATCGACGCGCGAGGAGCGACTATGGAAAGCGCTTATTGCGCCTACGTCGATCGACTGATCGCGCGGACGAACGCCGACGAAGAACTGGCGTTTTTGGGCGTCGAGCGCGTCGTCGGTCCGCGTTGTTGGGTCGAACGACTTTTGCCGGAATTAGAGTTCGATTCGTCGTCTAGTTTCGATCAGAGCGCGGCGTCGAAAAGAGTTCGCGTCAAGCCGTCGCGCGCGGCGCTCTTTCGAGACGGAAAACGCGTCGAAGCAGACGGCGCGCGCGATTACGTCGAGACGCTTGAATACGCGCCGAATAAAATCGTTTATTTAGTCCGCGCAAGCGAGCCTTCCGAGGTCGTGTTTGCCGAACAATATTGGCTCGATTGGCGCGCGAAGTCTTACGCGTTGACTCGCGAAGAAGCCGACGCCTTCCGCGCGACTGGTCGAAAGCGCGAAGAACTAAAGAACGCGATAATCCGACGCGCAAAAGATTCGACGCGCGCGCCAAACGTCGCGCCTGTAGAAAAAGCCTTCGAGTTCTTGCGAAAAATCGACGTTCCCCAAGGCGACTATTGCGTCGCGGTCGAATATCGACCTCGCGCGTTTTTCGTCGGCGCCGTCGTTTCGACGCTCGCTTGGATCGCGGCGACGGTT
>JAZRWW010000151.1:0-2537 GCA_045599865.1 Thermoguttaceae bacterium | reverse complement strand
TATATACGGGCGGATTAGACGCTTAATGAACTCGTTTGTCGAGAGTCTCGTAAAATTCCGCCCAACCGCCTGCAATGCAGGCGGCTTTCGCGCGTTTTTCGCTTTCGCGAAAAACGATCCCTACGCGTCGTCTTGATCCAAAGAACCGCTGAATTTCATTCTGCGACTTTTCAAGAATTCAGTCCGTGAACGCTTACAAAAAAAATATCGTTCGCGTAACGTCAAGCGAAACGCCGTCCGCACGTCTAAAGTCGAGCGGCTTGTCGCGCGCCGCTTGCGCGGCGGTTCTTACGCATATTTTCAAGTTCGATCGAGCGGTTCGTCCCACGGGCGCAACGTTACTTTTCTGAAGAATATCTCCGCGCCTTCGGATTGCAGTTGAATTTTGCCGCTCGTCTGATTCAGGTCGTAAATTCGATTGACCAATTTGCCGTTGACGTAGACTTGCATTTCGGCGCCGACGGCGTAAATAACCATTTCGTTCCATTCGCCCGGCTTGTCGAAATCGCACGGTCCATGGAACCCGGCGACGTCTTGCCAATCGGGCGAGCCGCCGAGATTCTGGAAGCGTCCTTCGCCGTTGCTAACAATCTTGACCGGCTTGCCTTGATGCGGATCGAAGACGCGAATTCCGTTGCGTTCGGTTACGTCGCAAGTTCCTACGACGCCGTCGTTTTCTCCGCCGACGATCCAGAAGTCGCCGATTCCCCCCTCGACAAGGTTCGCTTCGACCGATTTAGCCCAAATTCCGCCGAACGCGTCTTGCGCGCCGAACGAATGAATCAAGACTCCGGAATCGCGCGCCTTGCCTTTGCGGGCGCCCCACGTCGCTTCGCCCCATTTATATTCGACGGTCAGGCGATAATTGGAATATTCCTCTTTCGTCATAATTCCGCCCATTTCTTCGCCGCTAACGCGAATCGCGCCGTTTTGCACGGTGAAGACGCCTTTGTCGTCGTTCGAACCTTTGCCGCGAACAACGACGTCCCAGCCGTCGAGATTTTCGCCGTTAAAGAGTTCGATTTCATGCGCGGCGTCGTCGATAACTTTCAGCGCGACGGGAATATACCCCTGTTTAAAGAGGTCTTCGTAACTAAATTCGCAATCGACGCGGAACGTCGCATGACCGTCGCGTCCCTTCGGCTTGCCGTTGAGCAGACCCGTTTGATCGGCAATAAAGAGTCGCTTGTTTTCAGGCTCGTTTTTCAGGACGAGCATCGCGTGTCCGTCGTAGTCGACGTGCTTAATAACCGCGTCGGCCGGCTTGAGCGCCGCGTATGCCGCTTGCATTACGTCGAAACCGTTTTCTTTGACGATTTTCGGCGTCGAATCATAGAAATTAAGCGCGTATTTTCCGACGGGCACGATCTCTTTGGGACGATCCGGAATCATTCGACGCGTTAAGAGCGCGGGGAAGTCCGGGTCGACTTGGCGCCACGCGTTGGAAAGCGACGCGGAACAGTCGGACCCCCAATAGGTATTGTATTCGGACGGTCCGACGTAATAGGTTTTACCGTCGATCGTTTCCAGTTGCGAAGAGAACGACTCGAGGTCGTTGTTACGGGAAAATTGCGTATAAGGAATCCCGTAGTACGTTTCGCCCTTTTTGAAGACGAAATCGCTTTTCAAATTGTAATAATGAACATCTTCCTTAGGCGTCCATTCGACGGAGGCGGCGGCGCGCATGTAATCGACGACTTTGGCGCGCATCGCGTCTTCTTTCGTCGCGGAAGTCGCGTCGTCGGCAAATAGCGCCGAGCAGGACGCTAAGACGAGAATCGACGCGAAACTAATCAAGGTTCTTTTTTTCATTGAGTCGCTCTTTCTTTTGAAATTGGGAACAAACGCAACAAGTTAATTTTGTAGTCTTTCGACTTTTCTTACATTATGACGGAGACGCGAACGTTTTTCAAGTAAAAAGACGTCGAGAAAGCAATTTGTTGAAAAAAAAGTAAACGTTTACGGAATGTTTTTCCAAAAAATCGGCGGTTGACAGGAATAAAGCGACGCGTGAGGATTCGTTTTCCGCGCGTTGCGTCGATAAGCGTTGAAAAAACAGATAAAATTACTGCGGGTGATTGTATTTTTTTTTCTTATAGAATAGCCCGAGCGTTTGGTTTGGAGTCCGCGCGTTGCGTCGATAAGCGTTGAAAAATAGATAAAACCACTAGGAGTGATTGTATTTTTGTAAGCGTTCACGCAATACGCCGGTAAGCGTTCACGGAAAAGCGTCGCGGACGAATCGGCGCGTAAGCGCCGGGCGATAAGCCGCTCGTCTTTAGACGAACGGACGGCGCTTCGCTTGACGTAGCGCCAAACCAATTTTTTACGTGTTTCACAGTCGCCGCGTCGTTTGAACGCGCGTATTTTTTTTGCGGACCCCTCAAACGTTAATTTTTCCGATGCGCGTTGATCGCGGTAAACGGGCGCTTTGAGGTTTGGCGGATAATTTCGCTTTTATTACGGACGCGTTTTCGGCGGCGCCGTCCGCTTATCTAAAGATAAGCGGCTTATCGCGCGCGTCTTACGACGCGATT